>NZ_JAEIJE010000023.1:0-59545 GCF_016772095.1 Comamonas sp. NyZ500
TGGGCTCGAACCAGGGACCTACGGATTAACAGTCCGGCGCTCTACCGACTGAGCTATTGAGGAATATGTCGGTGTGATGCTTTGATATCCGCAAAGCATCGAAATTCTTGGCTCCTCAACCTGGGCTCGAACCAGGGACCTACGGATTAACAGTCCGGCGCTCTACCGACTGAGCTATTGAGGAAGAAGACCTAGATTATAGGGTGTAAAAATGGGCTCGCAGGAAGTTCATCACAATTTCATTAAATTCTCTGTGCCTGATGCTCGAACTGGCCGCACCGTTCACGTGGATTGGTGGCGACGCTATGCTTTTGATGATTGAACAGTGCGGTGACCCGGTGGTTGCTGCACGCCGTATTGATATATGACTGTACGTACCATTTTGAAGATGGGTGATCCCCGTCTGCTGAGACTTGCCAAGCCGGTGACTGAATTTGATACGGATGCGCTGCATCTGCTTCTTAAGGATTTGCTGGACACCATGCATGCTGCCAACGGTGCCGGCCTGGCGGCGCCGCAGATCGGCGAGGATTTGCAGATGGTGGTGTTTGGCTCGGGTGAGCCCAATCCCCGTTATCCGGATGCCCCCATAGTGCCTCGTACCGTGCTGATCAATCCAGTCATCACACCCATCGGTGAAGAGGAGCAGCTGGATTGGGAAGGCTGTCTGTCTGTTCCGGGTCTGCGAGCCATGGTGCCACGCTGGAACAAGGTGCGCTACACCGGCTTTGATATCTACGGCGACCCGATTGACCGCACGGTCGATGGCTTTCACGCGCGCGTGGTCCAGCATGAGTGCGACCACCTCTGGGGCAAGCTCTATCCGATGAGGGTGCGCGATTTCACTCGTTTCGGCTTTACCGATGTACTGTTTCCCGGCATCGCTCAGGCCGAGGAAGACTGATCGAGCACTGACAAGCGCTCCAGATCTCTTTTTTCTCTTCTCTGCTGGATGCAAGACACAACTGGGAATGTGTCTTGCATCCTTTTGTTCTTTATAGAGGGCATGAATGCCTTGATGGGCATGATCTGCGTCAATTTCCGGTACCAGATCGCAGCCAATGGGTGTGCTTTTTTGCTTTGGAAAGGTTCTGGTCAGCACTTTGTATACAAAACTGTAGACAATTTTGGTCTTCTGGCAACGTAAAGTCTCGACTCATGCCCTTCTGGGTATGGCTTTGATTGCGTAATGGAATAGTCCGTCCGGCGGATGTCCTGCAATCAAAGGAGATTGAAAGACTGACTTGGGTGAATGAAAGAGTGGTTTGCTCTTTTCCATAGGTCGGATCGCTCTCGAAGAAGAGCGACTGGCTGCAGCACAAGGCCTCGCCGGGGCGATCGGAAAAGATCGCTGCCGAAAGAGTTGCTGCAAGTCGACCGGACAGAGCGAAAGGCCTCTAGAGCCTTGGTGAGTAGGTAATTTAGGAGACAAAGATGAACGATCAGACCGGAGCATCCAGGGATGCGGCCGTCAAGCGCCCCGAAGATGAGAATCTTGGCGTCACCGCCAACCTCATGTATGGCTTGCAACATGTGTTGACCATGTACGGCGGCATCGTGGCGGTGCCTCTGATCGTCGCTGAAGCGGCTGGCATGTCTGCTGCCGATGCCGGTCTGCTGGTGACCGCCTGCCTGTTCATGGGTGGTGTGGCAACCTTGCTGCAGACCCTGGGCATCCCTTTCTTCGGCTGCCGTCTGCCGCTGGTTCAAGGAGTTTCGTTCGCAGGCGTGGCCACCATGGTCAGCATTCTGCACACCGGTGGTGGCATGCAGGGCGTGCTGGGAGCCGTCATGTACGCCTCGGTACTGGGCCTGATCATTGCGCCGGTTTTCTCGCGCATCACCAAATTCTTCCCGCCGCTGGTCAACGGCTGCGTGATCACGGTGATCGGCATGTCGCTGATGCCTGTGGCTGCGCATTGGGCCATGGGCGGCAATGCCAAGTCGGCTGATTACGGCAGCATGGGCAATATCGGCCTGGCCGGTCTGTCGCTGTTCATGGTGCTGCTGTTCAGCAAGCTGGGCAATGCCATGCTGTCGCGCCTGTCGATTCTGGTGGCGATCGTGGTGGGTACCATCACGGCCGTCTTCATCGGCAAGGCCGATTTCTCCCAGGTGTTCAACGGCCCCATTTTTGCGGTGCCTACGCCTTTGCACTTCGGCTGGCCCACTTTCGACATGGCTGCCACCATCTCCATGTTCATCGTGATTCTGGTGATCCTGGTGGAAACCTCGGCCGACGTGCTGGCCGTGGGCGAAATCGTGGACAGCCCCGTGGACGGTCGCCGTCTGGGTGATGGTCTGCGCGCCGACATGCTCTCCAGCATCGTGGCTCCCATCTTCGGCGGCTTCACGCAAAGCGCTTTTGCACAGAACGTGGGTCTGGTGGCCGTGACCGGAATCAAGAGCCGTTTCGTGGTGGCTTTCTCCGGCCTGATCCTGATCGTGTTTGGCGTGCTGCCGGTGATGGGCCGCATCGTGGCCTGCGTGCCTCCGTCCGTGCTGGGCGGTGCCGGTCTGGTGCTGTTCGGTACCGTGGCTGCCAGCGGCATCCGTACCCTGGCCAAGGTGGAATACAACAACAATATGAATCTGATCATTGTTGCCACCTCGGTGAGCGCGGGTCTGCTGCCGGTGGTGGCTCCCAAGTTCTATGACCAGTTCCCCGCATGGTTTGCCACGATCTTCCACTCGGGTATCAGCGCAACGGCCCTGGTTGCCGTGACCCTGAACCTGCTCTACAACCACTTCAAGCAAGGCAATTCCGATCAGCCTTCCGTCTTTGAAGCCGGCTATGGCCGCGCCCTGAGCCAGCATGTGCTGGAAGCCCTGGCCGATGGCGACCGCGTCGAAGGTGGCAAGGTCTACGACAAGGAAGGCAAGGAAGTGCCCATCATTCCGGTCAAGCCGGCACATGGCCATTGAGCCGAGATCAAGGTGCGCGCGGTGGGGTCTGACCCCGTCGTGATTTACACCGCTATCCCGAGGGATAGCGGTTTTTTTATGCCAGGCTCAAAAGCTGAGGACTCCAAGGAGTCCGAGGCAGGACACTGGCGGCCCTTCAGTGAGACACGCCCAAGATGGCATGCAGGCGCGCGCTGGTCGTCGTGTACTCCAGCAAAGGCTTGCTGCCTTGCAGGTATTCGGCTGCCGCGAACGCGGCCATGGTGGCTTCGTGGAAGGCGCAGAGGATCAGCCGTTTCTTGCCGCTGTAGCTGACGATGTCGCCAATGGCATAAATCCCCGGGGCGCTGGTGGCAAGCGTTGCCGGATCCACGACCAGCTGTTTGCGCTCCAGCGCCAGACCCCAGTCCGTCAAGGGGCCCAGCTTGGGTGAAATGCCCTGGTAGACCAGCAACTGTTCGACAGGCTGCAGGTGCTCGTCGCCTTCGCCGTCCATCCATTGCACGGCCTCCAGTCGACCATCGCCGTGCAGCACTTCGGTGATCTGGCCGATCAGCACTTCGACGGTGCCAGATTCGCGCAATTGCTGCAGCCGGGCCAGTTGCGCCGGCTCGGCATTGAAGCTGTCACGGCGATGCATGAGAACGGTTCTGGCTGCGCTTGAACTGCAGGCAATGGCAGCTGCTACGGCTTCCTCATCGCCGCCATAGATCAGCACCTGGCGGCCAGCGGCCATATCCAGCTGCTGCGGGTGATAGTGCAGCTGACCCGTGCCGAGCTCATCCACTCCTGGCGCCTTGAGGGCCTTGGGCACGAACGCGCCGACGCCTGCGGCGATGAAGACGGTACGGGTGTGGAACATTGCGCCTGCCGTGGTGCCGACCTGCCAGCGTCCGTCGTCGAGGGCTTGCAGAGTCTGTACTTGCTGGGACAGATGGCGGTTCACCTGCATGGGCGCGATCTGCTTTTCCAGCAGTTGCACCAGCTCCAGGCCCGTGCAGACCGGAATGCCGGGAATGTCGTAGATGGGCTTGTGTGCGTAGAGCTGGCTGCACTGGCCGCCCACATGGGGCAGGGCATCGATCAAATGGGCTTGAATGCCCTGCAGTCCAAGCTGAAAGGCCTGAAACAAACCCGCCGGACCTGCGCCAATGATGATGGCGTCGGTTTCCACGGCGGGTTGTAGTGAGAGGGAAGCGTTGGTCGTTGCGTTGGACAGGCTCATGCAGGCAAGCGTAGCGCAGTCCGCGCCCTGACTGGCTTAGCGTTCCAGCAAATCCACTTTGTTCGGCTTGCCATTCCACTCGTCGGCGTCGGGCAGCGAAGCCTTGCGCTTGGTGATGCTCTTCCAGCTCTTGAGCTGGGACAGATCCACGTTCAGCTTGATGAAGGCCAGTTGATCGGCAGGCACATCTTCTTCGGCAAAGATGGCATTGGCCGGGCACTCGGGAATGCAGACGGCGCAGTCAATGCATTCATCGGGATCGATCACCAGAAAGTTGGGGCCTTCACGGAAGCAGTCCACGGGGCAAACGTCCACGCAATCGGTGTACTTGCACTTGATGCAGTTTTCGGTAACGACGTGAGTCATTGAGAATCTTCTTCTTGGGTGGGATTGGTAAAACCCCGTGATTTTAGGTTTTTTCCCGCGCAGCGCCAGTGCCTGGCTGGATAAGGCCGTATGGAGATCTGGTTTGGCGGCCAGATCGCGGTTGCGGCCTTGTCTTCAGCTTCAGTTCACCAGTGCGGCGCCGGCTGTTGCATTGCTGGCGGTGTCCACCAGAATCAGCGAGCCCAGCTGGCGGGCTTGGGTGAAGGGGGCGGCCGGAATGGCTTCCTGCAGCACCAGCTCCACCTGGCCGATGGCATTGGCCTCGAGCTGCTGGGCGTCTTCCTTGTCCAGTGTATTGATATTGAGGCGGTGCACCAAGCGGCGCGCCTTGGCCTTGACCCAGCGATGGCCATGCAGCGCCCAGTAAATGCGACCGGGCACCAGGGGTTCGGTGTCCATCCAGGCCACGGTGGCGGTGATCTCGCGGCTGCTGGGCCAGGGGCTTGCGGCAGCAGGGGCATCAAAATCATCCTCGGCCACTTCGGCCTGCACGGGCGCGGCAACAATCCAGTCGCCGCGCGAGACATCGACCTCGCGGTCCAGCGTGATGCCTGCGGACAGGCCTGCAGCCACTTCCTTGGGCGCGCGGGCGTGGTCTATGACCTGGGCCACGGTCGCGAGCTGGCCGCTGGGCAGAATCTGCACCTGGGCACCGACCCGGGCAACGCCCGTGGCGACACGGCCCCAGAACACGCGGCGGCCCTGGCTGGTGTCGGACGAAGAAGAGAACTTTTCCACCCACTGCACGGGGAAGGCCAGCGCCAGATCGCTGTCGGTGGGCGTGTTGGGCAGCTGTTCCAGCAGTTGCAGCAGGCTGGGGCCATGGTAGCCGGCCCAGCCGTCAGTGCTGTTGACCACGTTGTAGCCCTTGAGCGCGGACACGGGCACGGTGGCCGTGATCTTGATGTCTGCGGAGGCAGTGAACTTCTGCAGCGCGGCGCTGATATGGGCAAAGGCCAGGGCCGGGTCCTGCACGGCGTCGAGCTTGTTGACGGCAAACACCAGTGAATTCACGCGCAGCAGATGGGCGAGCAGGCTGTGGCGGCGGGTCTGGGGCAGCAGCTCCAGATCGGCATTCTTCCAGTCCAGCTTGGTGGCATCGACCAGCACCACGGCGGCATCGGCACTCGATGCTGCCGTCACCATATTGCGTGTGTACTGCTCGTGACCGGGAGCGTCGCCGATGATGAACTTGCGCGACTCGGTGGCGAAGTAGCGGTAGGCCACATCGATCGTGATGCCTTGCTCGCGCTCGGCGGCTAGGCCGTCGGTCAGCAGGGCCAGGTCCGTCTCGCCGGACTTGGTGACGCCGGCCAGTTGATCCTGCAGCACGGCGCGGGTGTCCACCAGCAGGCGACCGATCAGCGTGCTCTTGCCGTCATCGACCGAGCCGCAGGTGATAAAGCGCAGCGCGCTGCTGTTATGTGCATCAAATTGGCCTGAAGCGCTTGATGGATTTGCGCTAGCAGCTACGGAATTAATAGTTTCAGTCATCGCATTCTTTCTTCGATCAAGCCTGGGCGTGATCCTTGAACAGGCATGGCCCAACCCCGGACACCGCGCAAGGGCCGTCCCGCCGCGCTGGTGTCGTCCCCCTCCCGAAGGCGAAGCCTGACGAGAGAGGGGGAAGGCGCGATAGCGCCACAGGGGGAGCGTTAGAAGTAACCGTCTTTCTTGCGCTTTTCCATGGACGCTTCGCTGGTCTTGTCATCCATGCGCGTCGCGCCACGTTCGCTGACCTCGGCGGCCAGAGTCTCGATCACGATGTCTTCGGCCGTTGCTGCCGTGCTTTCCACGGGGCAGGTGCAGGTGATGTCGCCCACGGTACGGAAGCGCACATCGCGCTGCACGACTTCCTCGCCCTCACGCGGCGGGGTCAGTTCGGTCACGGGTACCAGCAGGCCCTTGCGCTCCACCACATCGCGCTTGTGGGTGTAGTAGATCGATGGCAGGGCGATGTTTTCACGGGCGATGTACTGCCACACGTCCAGCTCGGTCCAGTTGCTGATGGGGAAGACGCGGAAATGCTCGCCCTGTGCAATGCGGGTGTTGAACAGCGTCCACAGCTCGGGGCGCTGAGCCTTGGGTTGCCACTGGCCGAAGCTGTCGCGGTGGCTGAAGATGCGCTCCTTGGCGCGGGCCTTTTCCTCGTCGCGGCGCGCGCCGCCGATCAGGGCATCGAAGCGGAACTCGTCAATCGCCTCCAGCAGCGTCACCGACTGGTGCACATTGCGCGATTCGCCAGGGTGTGCCAGACGCACGGTGCCGCGCGCCATGGAGTCTTCCACGCTGCGCACGATCAGCTCGGCGCCCAATTCCTTGGCTCGCTGGTCGCGGAAATCGGTCACTTCGGGGAAGTTGTGGCCGGTGTCGATCATCAGCAAGGGATAGGGAATGCGGCCCGCGCCGAAGGCCTTTTCGGCGCAGCGCAGCATGACCAGCGAATCCTTGCCGCCCGAAAACAGCAGGGTGGGGCGTTCAAAAGTCGCGGCCACTTCGCGCAGGATGAAAATGGTTTCTTCTTCCAGTGCATCCAGGTGGCGGTTGCTGAGATGGCTCAACACGGAAGTATCCACACGAGCGTTCATTTTTTATCCAATCAAATAATGCTGTAGCGCTTATGGCTATTTGGCTAGCAGCTATCTTTTTATTAAGAAAGACCTAAAAGCTGGCGCAAGCTGAACAAGAGGCAGCGAGCAAGGGCCGCCCCGCCGCGATGCTGTCGTCCCCCTTCCGCACAGCGAGAAATGGGGAAGCCGCAAAGCGGCTCAGGGGCTCAGTGAGATATATGCAGGCCGCATTCGCGGTTGTCTTCACCCTTGGTCGGGTCCACATAGTCAAAGTTGTTGGGCAGGCCGTGCTTTTCGCAGTATTCGTACAGCTCCTTGGACGACCAGTGCAGCAGCGGCGCAACCTTGATCAGACCGTCGGGATTGATGCTCACGGGCTCCATCTGTGCTCGCACGGCGGTGTCGGTGGCGCGCAGGGCGGTGAACCAGACCTTGGGTGCTGTTTCGCGCAGGGCGCGGGCAAAGGGCTCCAGCTTCACTTCTTCTGTGAAGGCCGCATGGCGCGGATCGTCCAGCGCCGGCGTGGCGCCTTCCACAGCCTCGCGGTGGGCGCGTGAGCGCAGCGGCAGGTAGATCTTGAGGTTGAGCCCAAGCTGCTTGGTCACCGCATCGGCAAACCGATAGGTGGCTTCGGTGTTGTAGCCGTTGTCCATCCAGACCACGGGCACGTCGGGGTTGGCGCGCGTGACCATGTGCAGGATCACCGCCTCGAAGGGGCGGAAGTTGGTGGTGACTATGGTGGGCTGATCCAGGCCCACGGCCCAGTTCACCAGCGCCTGGGCGTCGCGGCCCAGTTCGGCATTGATTTGTGCCAGATCCAGGTCGAGGGTGCTTACGGGGGCGAGCTGGCTCATGCTTGCACCTCTACGAAATGGGGCTGTGTGTGCACGGCATCGGCCTGGTAGAAACCGCCAAAGCGCTCGAACTGGCGCTGGGCATCGGCGGCGTCCACGCCTTCGCGCAGCACGGCGCTGCTGAAGCCCGTGCGCTCCATTTGAACCAGCTGGTCGATCAGCACGTCGCCGGTGGCACGGATATCGCCCGCAAACTTCAGACGACGGCGCAGCAGATAGGCCTGGCTGAAGGCGCGGCCGTCGGTGAAGTTAGGAAAATGCAGATCTACCTGCGTGATGCCGTCCAGATTCACCTCAAGGGCGTTCACATCGTTGGCCAGCACCAGCACATTGCCGGTGCTCTCGCTGGGGGCCTGGTATTCGTTGCTTGCCAGAATTTTCATGACTCTATCCTTGTTCTTATGGCTTCAGGCCAGCGCTTCTTCTTCGGCTTCCACAGGGTGGCGGGCTGCCTTGCCGGCTTCCTTGAAGGGGTCCAGGCCGATGCGGCGCACGGCGTCGATGAAGTGCTCGCCGGGCTGGCGCAGGTCGCGATAGGTGCTGAGCACGGCTTCGATCACATCGGGCACCTCGGCTGCGCTGAACGAGGGGCCGATGACCTTGCCGGCCACGGCCTGGCCGGACAGGCTCGAGCCGTCGGAGCCGCCCAGCGTGACCTGGTACCACTCCTTGCCGTCCTTATCCACGCCCAGAATGCCGATATGGCCGCTGTGGTGGTGGCCGCAGCTGTTGATGCAACCGCTGATGTGCAGATCGATCTCGCCGATGTCGTCCAGCTCGTCCAGATCCTGGTAGCGGGCCGTGATGGCGTCGGCAATCGGCAGGCTGCGGGCATTGGCCAGCGCGCAGAAGTCGCCGCCGGGGCAGGCGATCATGTCGGTGAGCAGCGCCACATTGGTGCTGGCCAGACCCAGGGCCTTGGCCTCGGTCCACAGTGCATGCAGCTGTCCGACCTGCACCCAGGGCAGCATCACGTTCTGGTCGTGCGTCACGCGGGCTTCGCCGGCGGAGAACTTGTCCACCAGATGAGCCAGTGCGTCGAGCTGTTCGCTTTGCGCATCGCCGGGGGCCTGGCCCACACGCTTGAAGGACAGGGTCACGGCGCGCAGACCGGCCACGCGGTGGGCGTGGACGTTGCGGGCAATCCAGCGTGCAAAAGCAGGTTCCTTGGCGGTCTGGGCAATCAGGGCCTGCTCATCGCCTGCGGCATCGGCCACCACGGGCAGAGCGGGCGTGGTGAACATGGCAGACACGCGATCGAACTCGGCCTGGGGCACGGTGTGAGGGCCGCCGTCCACTTCGACGATCTGGCGGAATTCCTCTTCCACGGCATCGATATAGGCCTGGCCTTCGGCCTTGACCAGAATCTTGATACGGGCCTTGTACTTGTTGTCGCGGCGGCCCAGCTCGTTGTAGACGCGGACGATGGCCTCGATGTAATTCATGATCTGGTTCCAGGGCAGGAACTCGCGGATCACGGTGCCGATCACGGGCGTGCGGCCCATGCCGCCGCCCACGAAGACCTTGAAGCCGATCTCGCCGGCTTCGTTCTTGACCATGTGCAGGCCCACGTCATGCCAGCCCGTGGCGGCGCGGTCCTCGCTGGCGCCGGTGATGGCGATCTTGAACTTGCGTGGCAGAAACGCGAACTCGGGGTGCAGCGTGGTCCACTGGCGCAGGATTTCTGCGTAGGGACGGGGATCGATGATCTCGTCGGGTGCGATACCGGCCAGCGCATCGGTGGTGGTGTTGCGGATGCAGTTGCCGCTGGTCTGGATGCCGTGCAGGTTCACCGATGCCAGCAGATCCATCACATCGGCGGACTTGCTCAGCGGAATCCAGTTGAACTGCACATTGGTGCGGGTGGTGAAGTGGGCGCAGTTCTTGGGCAGGTAGGTCGTGCCCAGCTTGCCCTGGCCTTCCAGAGCCTGTTTGAAGACTTCGGCCTCGGGCTCGTCGTACTCACGGGCCACCTTGGCCAGCACGCGGATCTGGGCCGAGTTGATTTCGCCGTAGGGCACGGCCACGCGCAGCATGGGGGCGTAGCGCTGCACATACCAGCCGTTTTGCAGGCGCAGCGGGCGGAAATCGTCTTCCGTGAGCTTGCCTGCCTGCCAGCGTTGGAGCTGGTCACGGAACTGGTCGGCGCGTTGCTTGACGAACGCTTTGTCGAAATCGGTGTATTGATACATGTCTTCAGTTCTTCCGTGGAGCGGATGCCTTGCCTCGGGTGGCATTGCACTTTGATCGTTGGTCAGAACTGTAGAGAGGCTTTATATAAAAACAAACGATTATTTAGTGCTTCATATATATCTGAATGAATATGTGAAGAGCTGCCAGAACGCTCTTACGGAGCTCCTGAACCAATTTCCTTTCTGCGCGCTTGCATTTTGTGAGCGCCCCTGTGCCGGGCATTCTCTAGAATCAAGGCTTGTTCAATGATTGAGGCGCCTGGATTGAAAGCGGGTGCCTGACTATGGAAATAGCCATACTTTTCGCTCTCATCTGTCTGAACGGCGTCTTCGCCATGTCGGAAATTGCGCTGGTTACCGCCCGCAAAACCCGCATGCAGAAACTGGTGGATGAGGGCGACAGCGGCGCGGAAGCTGCTATCAAATTGGGAGAGGACCCAACGCGTTTCCTCTCCACCATCCAGATTGGTATCACCTCCATCGGCGTGCTCAACGGCATCGTCGGCGAGGCGGCTCTGGCCGGCCCGCTGGAGAACTGGCTGATCACCCTGGGCATGACCCAGAAATACGCCGACTACCTCTCCACCGGCCTGGTGGTGGTGCTGATCACCTACTTCTCCATCGTTGTGGGCGAGCTGGTTCCCAAGCGCCTGGGTCAGACCCATCCCGAGGCCCTGGCGCGCCTGATCTCGCGTCCCATCAACTTCCTGGCCCTGGCCACCAAACCCTTTGTCTGGCTGCTGTCGGCATCGACGCGCGGCCTGCTCAAGGTTCTGGGCGTCAAGGAAAGCAATGGCAGCGTGGTGACCGAAGAGGAAATCCAGGCCATTTTGGTGGAAGGCCACACGGCCGGCGTGATCGAGTCGCAAGAGCACACCATGGTGCGCAATGTGTTCCGTCTGGACGACCGCCAGATCGGCTCGCTGATGGTGCCGCGCAGCGATGTCATCTGTCTCGATATCGACGAGAGCCTGGAAGAGACTCTGGCCCGTGTCGAGCAGGCCGACCATGCGCGCTTTCCGGTCGTGCGCGGCGATATGAACAATATCGTGGGCGTGCTCAACGCCCGACAGTGGCTGACGCAGGCCTTGCTCAACAAGGGCAGGCAGGCGCTCAAGGACCAGCCTCTGCAGGCTGCCCTCTATGTGCCCGAGACCATTACCGGCATGGAGCTGCTGGACAACTTCCGCACCTCCGATCTGCATATGGCCTTTGTGATCGACGAGTACGGCGAGGTGCAGGGCATTGTCACGCTGCAGGACCTGATCGAGGCGATTACCGGCGAATTCCAGCCGCGTGATCCCGAAACCAGCTGGGCCGTGCAGCGCGAAGACGGCAGCTGGCTGCTGGACGGCCATATTCCCGTGCCCGAACTCAAGGACCGCCTGAGCCTGCATACCGTTCCCGAGGAAGAGCGCGGCCGCTATCACACCCTGAGCGGCATGATCATGCTGCTGCTGGGCCGCGTGCCTACCGAAGCCGACGTGGTGGAGTGGGAAGACTGGCGCTTTGAAGTCGTGGACATGGACGGCAAGACGCTGGACAAGGTACTGGCGACCAGGCTCGAGCCCCTGGTCACCGTGGCATCGTTAAGCAGCGAATAAAACCGGCTTCAGAATCAGGCCCGAAATGGCACGCAGCACTTCTTCGTAAGCGCTGCGTGCTTTTTTTCGCCAGTGGCCTACCTGGGCTGCTGAAGGGAGCGGCTCCACAGGCGCTGCGTACCCAGGGCCTGAGCCAGTCTGCCATCCAGCGGCAGCGGCTCGCCATGCAGGCGTGCTGCCAGCAGCTCGCCGCATAGCATGGACAGTGTCAACCCGCGTGAGCCCAGCCCCGTCAGCACCCACAGGCCCGGTAGATCGGTGGCCGACTGCCCGGCGGGGCCTGCCAGCGGCAGACGGTCATAGGCCGCGCAACGCAGGCGCGCCCAGGTGGCGGGCCGCTGGTTCGCATCGAAGAAGGAGCCCAGCGCCTGCCTGCAGCCGGGCAGCAAAGCGCCCAGCTTTTCGCCATTGCTGGCATGGGCGGCCTGCTGGTCGGCAGCCGTGGGCGGCAGCTCGGTCACATCGCGCTCGAAGGTCGATCCCATGATCCACTGGTGCGCGCCGGCCCGGTCGGCCGAAGGGAAGTCCGGCACCAGATTGCCATGACCGTTGACAGGGAAGGGCGGCATGGCCGCAAGCGTCCCTGCATCATGCTCGGCCACGCTGACCTGGCCGCGTATGGCTTGCAGCTCCCATTCTCCTGCTGCCAGGCCGCTGGCCTGCAACAAGGGCTTGGTGTCCGGGCCCAGGGCCAGCACCAGCATGGGGGCTTCGGCCAGGGTCTGGCTCTGCGCATCCAGCACCTGCCAGATGTTGCGCACTTCATCGCGCATCAGCCGTGAAGCTCGGGCATGGCCCTGCCAATGAATCCCGGGGGCTTGCAGCAGCGCGCGCACCAGTTGTGCGGGGCGTACCCAGCCAGCCTGCTCATGCCAGACAGCGTGGCTGTCTGCAGGCAGCTTTGCCGCAGCCAGCTGAGCCAGCTGCGCAGGCGCACTCCAGTGCAGGCCCCAGGGGCTGGTCTCGCTGCCGGGTTGCAGCCATGACCTGGGCAGATGGGAGGGCTCGTTCAGGTCATGCTCCAGCACGCCGCCATGGGCCCAGTCCTGGGCTGGATGCAACTTTTGCGCTTGGCTCAGTTGCTGCAGATTTTGTAGCGTTGTGCGTACGCCGCTTCTGGACAGGCGCGATAGAACACTGTCATCGGGCGAAATATGCGGGCAAAACAAGCCGGCTGGCAGGCCTGATGCTCCTGCCGCAGGCTCGGCCGCAGCATCCAGCACCGTCACTTCCCAGCCGCGTCTTGCCAGGCTGGCGGCAGCGGCGGCACCAGCCAGGCCTGCACCCAGCACCAGGCAGCGGCCGGCCTGGCCCATGGGTGCAGGCAGGCCGTCAGGGCGATGGCGTGGCTCCCAGGCCGGGTTGTAGGCTGCATGCAGGTTATGGCGCTTGGGCGGCACGCCAGCGCGCTTCTTGACTTCAAAACCCTGAGCCTTGAGCGCCAGGCGCACATGGCCGGCCACGCACCAGGTGGCAAGCTGCGTGCCCCGGCGGCAATGGCGGGCAATGTTCTTCATGGCATCTTCATCCCACATCTCGGGGTTGAGCTGGGGAGAGAAGCCATCCAGATATACGCTGTCCGCCGTCATCTGCTGTTTGCGCAGCATGGTCCTGGCATCGCCTATATAGAGCGTCAGCAGCACCTGGCCGTCATCAAAGGAAAGGCGATGCACGCCGGGCAGCAGTCCCCACCATTGCTCGGCCAGTTGTTCGCCAAGCGCGCGCAGTACCTCATCGGCCGGCAAAAACGCGAGCAGATCCTCGCGCGAGACAGGGTAGGCCTCCACCGAGACAAAATGCAGAATGCGCGGGCGTCTGGGATCGGCCTTCCATGCCGCCCAGGTGACCAGGAAATTCAGGCCGAAGCCAAAGCCGGTTTCCAGAATGCGCCACTGCGCTGCATCGGCCCAGGCAACTGGCAGATCGCAGCCACCGAGAAAAACCTGGCGGGCCTGGTCGAGGCCGCCGAACTCGCTGTGATAGCGATCGCCGAATCTGGAACTATAGGGGGTGCCATCCGGCATCCATGTGATCGGTTCAGACATGGAAAGTGAAACTACATGGGTAATGCATGGCGCAGTCTAGTTCAGAGCAGCCAAGCAAGGGCCGCCCCGCAGCGATGGCTGCGTCCCCCTCCTGCTTAGCAAGAGAGGGGGAGGCGCGCAGCGCCACAGGGGAGTCTCGATCACTCCCAGCGCTGCTGGTACGAAAAAACCGGCAGACGCCATTTGAAACGAATGGCGGCCAGACGGAAGGCCAGGCCGCCGGCAAAACACACGATGGTGCTGATATTGGGGCTGACATCCAGATAGCGCAGGCCCAGGAACATCAGGCATACCGACAGCGACACGCTGGCATACAGCTCGCGGCGGAACACCACGGGGACCTGGTTGCAGAGCACATCGCGCAAGATGCCGCCGCTGATGCCGGTAATCATGCCGGCCATGATGATGACGATGGTGGGGTAGCCCAACTCCAGCGCGGTATTGCAGCCGATCAGCGAAAAGGCGATCAGGCCCATGGCGTCCAGCAGCAGAAACACCTGCTTGAGCCTGTGCATATGGCGTGCAATCACGGTGGTCAGCAGACCGAAGCTGATGACCAGATACACATATTCAGGGTGCTGGGTCCAGCCGATGGGGTAGTGGCCCAGCACCATGTCGCGGATGGTGCCGCCTCCCAGGGCTGTGACAAAGGCGATGACGACGACGCCGAAGATATCCATATTGCGCCTGCCTGCGGCGAGTGCGCCGGACATGGCTTCGGCGGTAATGGCCACCAGATAGATGACCAGCATGACGGTGAAGTTGGAGGCCTGGAACGAGTCCAGCAAAGAGACGGAAGGAAGCATGAAGGCACTTGAAAATAGACCAGCCACTCACATCGGCGGGAGTGTCCGGCTTGCCTCTCCCGCTGTCCTTTTACCTGAGAGTTGCGCATGAGCACCTTCGCGGTGGACATGCTTGCCCCTTCGGTGAGCCCTGCAGACTTGTGGTTGCGGGCTGCTCTCCAGTTGGCGATATCCGGGTCCTGTCAGACCCACCTGCGGTACTTATTGCCTGAGCGATTATGGGAGTTTGCGCCTTCGGCGGGAACCCTTGAAAGGCTCCGCTCTCCCGCGGGATGGGCGCGATTTTAGCCAGTTTCAGCGACTCTATTCGGGTTAATACCTGTATTGGTGTGGTTCTGCGGCTGCCGGCTGGGGGAGCGGAAGGCCGGTCTGAACCCGCCATGGCTCGCACAAGCCCGCGTCTTCGTCTGTGAAGCCGCCCGCCGTGAAAAACTCATACGCACGACATCAAAGGCCAAAAAGCGCAAAGCTCGTCAGAACGAAGACCATTGCGCTTCGTTTGGCCAGCACTGTGCTGACCGGCGCATCCCCACGGCCATTTTTAAGAATCTTCTTATGCCGTTCGATCGAGTCCGTTCCTATCCTTATCCACTTCAGATCAAACGGTCACGGCGAACCCCGGCGTTCGTGCAGGGCCGCAGCGTGTCTCCACACGCTTGCAAAAGGAGATGGGATGGGAGATTGGCTTCGACAGGCGCGTTGGGCCTTGTTCGGCCTGCTGGCGCTGATGGTGCCGGCGTCCGCACAAACGAAAAACAGTGCCGAACAGGAGAACGCCGCGCAGGAGCTGCTGCGCCAGCAAGAGCGTGAGCGGATACTGCGCGAGAAGCAGGAGACAGCGACCGATGTGCGGTTGCAGCCGGCGCAGGCTCCGCCGCCGGACCGGCTTCCACCGGAAGAAACGCCATGCTTCCCGATTGAACGCATCTGGCTTGATGGCGAAGACGCCTACAGATTCTTCTGGTCCCTGAAAGCGGAGCGGCCGACCCCGGCAATGACCCCGCCACGGGGCGCTGCCTCGGCACCGGCGGCATCAACATGGTCATGGCGCGCGTGCAGAACGCAGTCGTCGTTCGCGGCTTCGTCACCACGCGCATCCTCGCCGCGCCGCAGGACCTCACCTTAGCCGGCAATTTGTGCAACAACGCCCCCCAGTGGTAATCTGGGCTGGAACGTGCATTGGCTCATTCGAGGCGTCCTGAGAGTGCAGGTTTTCGTTCCGCCCCTTCCGATTCAGCGATCCGAATTCGGAGAAGGCATCGCATGAATCGTTCCGCGACCGTGCTGAACCCAAATGGTGTGTATGCCGAGCGGTACTTGCCTGCAGATGCCAGAGCAAAAAAGCGCGGCAGAAAAGCGTAGATTGAATTTCGGAGTCCACTCGGTCTGTCCGAGCGGAATGAATGTCCGGCAGCGGAGAAAATGAAAAATACGTCCAACGTTGTCAGGGTTTGCAGAGTATTCGATTTTGACGAAAGTCCTGCTGAAATCTACGCAAAGCTATGCCAGAGTTTGTCTTTGCTTCCTGCACCTTGGGGGCTGGCGAATGTGGATGTCATCACATTTGAAGACCGGCCCGATTGGCCTATCCATGAAGTGAGCTATCGACTTCACGAGGAGGTCAGTGGCCTTGAAATTGGACTTTTAAGCCGGAGGTATCGGCGAAATTCAGAGGCGCTTCCATGCCTTGAAGACTACATGACTGTCGAATTCAATTCCGCGAAAAATGGAGCCGACCTGAAGTATGTTTTCGATCAGGTGATCCCCCTCTACATACGCAGCTTTGGTGCGTTCTTCGCTGCGGTGGAGGACATGGATGTGCTGGCTGAAGAGGAAGACGAATTCTGGAGATCAAGTGATGAAGAGCGTATGCAAGTCCGGGCTCAATCCGGTCCACGTAGACAAGAGTGCCTTCACATCAGGCAAGTGAACTACTGGGCCAGAGAACAGTGCAGCAACTACTTCGGACTTACGCCAGAGCAGGTGGTGGGCATACTCAGCGACCACGTCGCCCGTGCGGATGTACTTGAGGAGGGCGCCTATATTGTTGTCTCGTACGACCCACTGACCTCGGAGCAGGCGCAAGCAATTACCTCTGCATTGATGCCTTTGCTGAAGACACGGTGAAGTACTTGAACGGGGTAGTGTCTTCGCTGCGTGCAGTGAGCCTGGGCGATTTTTTAGCCAGCCGACCTTGTCGGTAGCCCAAAGTACAACCTAACCGTCAATCCACGACACAGCAGCTCTAGAGAGCATTCCGTCATGGCTTACGACTTGCACTTGGTTAGAACTAGCAATTGGTTGGATGCCACCGATGCCCCAGTCACCAAGGAAGATGTTGATGCATTGCTCTTATCTGACGCCGAACTTGCCTGGTCAATGGACTACATCGACATGAAGCTTGAGGGTGAAGCAAAGTGATTCCATCTTATCGAATGGAAGGGCGAGCCCTTTTTTGGGTGGTACAAGGACCAAATCAGGTTCAACAGCTCAGATCAAGATGCGCTCATTAAGCTGATTGGTATGGCCGACGCGCTTAATGGCGCACCATGCATAAAAGCGCTCGGGAGATAGGGATTTAGCAAGTACCAGGTGGCCCCACTGATCCACCGCTTGCACTTGGTAGAACCGCCTGGAAAGATCGACGCCCACTCGCACGATGGGCCCATCGGTCAGCTCAGTCATGGCATTCTCCAGTTGAATCCGATGGGACTTTCGAGCATCCATGCTGATCATTGGGCATCAGCGCAGAACTAGGAAAGTCCTTTCGTATTCGTTCTGAGACGGTCGCGTCCCGGCCAAAAGCGGAAGTCGGCTTGATTCATGCAAGCCTCTGACGAATGCTGGCCTACGGAGTTATTCGTGGTCAGTGGCCTGAATGGCAACGGCAATCGAGTGATGGACTGCTCTTAGACAGGTAGACATACCCTGTCTATCCTCTGGCACTTTCCTATCCAGCACAGACGGATATCAAAATGATAAAACTGTGCTGCAGTTCATACCTCCCCTTCCGGCCGGATGCCAGGCAACACCAGTTTGCCTTCCCGCATGGCCTGCAGCAGCAGATGGGGGGTGGTGCAAATATGGGCTTCCAGGGCCAGGGCCGCGCGGGCCTCGTGGCCAGCCATGGCGAGCTCGAAGATCTCCTGGTGCTCGGCATGCACATCGCGGGTGAGCGCGGGCTGCTCCATGGCGTAGCAGCGGTAGCGCTCGCTATGGCGCGCCAGCAGGCGTAGCACCTTCAATGTCCAAGGGGATGCATAGCCGGAGAGCAGGGTCTCGTGAAAGCGCAGGTTCAAGGCCTCCCACTGGCGGCGGTTGTCGCTGGACAGCGGTTGCTCGGCTGCCGAGAGCTCGTCATAGCTGGCCTGCAACTGGGACCGCCAGGCCGCGTCGCCATGGCGTATGGATTCACGCAGTGCATGGGTTTCGATATGTACCCGCAGGCGGGTGATGTCCTGCAGGTCGTCCATGGCGATGGTGGAGACGCGAAAGCCGCGCTGGCCTTCGGTTGTGACCAGGGCATCACTGACCAGGCGCGTCAACGCCTCCCGCAAGGTGCCTGCACCGACCTCGTAAGCCTGGCGCAGATGCTCTATGCGCAGCTTGCTGCCAGGCAGCAGGCGGCCTTCGACAATGTCGGTGCGCAGCCGGGCATAGGTTTGCTCGGTCAGGGTGCGCGATGCCTCGCCGCCGCTGGATTCAACCTCGGGCAGGGCCAGGCATTGCATAAAGGATTTCTTGGCCAAGCGTTTACTCCTCGGTACCTGTTGTGCGTTCGCGGATGCGTGAGAGCCGGTAGCTGAGTTGGGGGCGGGTCATGCCCAGGGCGCGGGCCGCTGCGGCCAGATTGCCGCTGGCGCGGCGCACGGCTTCTTGCAGCAGCCCGTCTTCCAGGGCGTCCAGCGAAAGCCCCTGGTGCTGCATGCTGTCGTAGACACTGGCCGTATGCAGATCGCCATCTGTGCCGCAGGCCTGGGCCAGATGGCCTTGGTCGTCTATGGTACTTTGGCCGTTATCGCTCCATTGGGGGAACAGGCAAGCCACATCGATGGGTTCGCCGGTCGGCGTGAGGATGAGGCCGCGTTCCACCAGGTTCTCCAGCTCGCGCACATTGCCGGGCCAGCTGTGGCCGCGCAGCGCGGTCAGCGCCCGGTCACTGAAGCCCGGGGCCGGCTTGCCGTGCAAGGCCGAGTATTTCTGCAGCAAATGCATGGCTAGCAGCTCGATATCGTCCACGCGCTCGCGCAGCGCAGGGATGCGTATGGGGTAGACGTTGAGGCGGTAGAGCAGGTCGCGCCGAAAGCGCCCCTGTTCCACGGCTTTCTCCAGGTCCACATTGGTGGCGGCGATCACGCGTACATCGACCTGGGTGCTGCGGTGGCCGCCCAGGCGTTCCACCTCGCCGCTTTGCAGCACGCGCAGCAGCTTGGCCTGGGCGGCCAGGGGTAGCTCGCCCAGCTCGTCCAGCATCAGTGTGCCGCCATGGGCGCGTTCAAAGCGCCCTATGCGCGTGGCTGTGGCGCCGGTGAAGGCGCCTTTTTCGGCGCCGAACAGCTCGCTCTCTATCAGGTCGGCGGGCAGGGCCGCGCAGTTCACTGCCACAAAGGGTTTGTCGGCACGCGGGCTCATGGCATGAAGGGCGCGCGCAAAGCGTTCCTTGCCCACGCCGGTCTCGCCCGTGAGCAACACCGTAACCTGGGTGGGAGCTGCCTTGGACAGCAACTCCAGCGCGGCCTGAAAGGCACGTGAATGGCCCAGCAACGGGCCCTGGCTGTCGCAAGGGGCCAGGCCGGTGCGCAAGGCCTCGACCTGAGACTGCAGCTCATCCAGGCGTACCAGCATGGAGTCGGGGTCGTAGTCGCGTGCGATCTGTTCGCCATCGGGCCACTCATGTTGAAACCGGCCCTCTATCAGGCAGTGTGCGTGGCCACAGGTGGAGCACTGCATTTCCTTGAAAAACACCGGGCGACGGAAGAACGCGCTGGAGTAACCCGAGGCATAACCCAGCAGCATCCAGCACGAGGGCTGGTCCTGGGGGCCCCATTCGCGCAAATGGATTTCCGCTTCCCAGCTGTGTTCCCAGCGCACCACGCATTGAAAGTGGCCCGCCTGCTCATCGGCCTCAAAGATTTCCGGCGTGGCGCGCACCGCACCCTCCAGCCGGTGCAGCTGGGGACCTACGGCAAACATCTCGAACAGGCTGGCTGTGGGCCTTATCTGGCGTGCCAGCAACGCATCGCGCTCACCTGCGGCATAGCCGGCACGCAGCAGCAGGCGCCGCGTGTGATCGGGGCCCATGGTGTTCATCATTTCGCGGCGCAGGGCGTGAAGAGAGGCCAGATGCAGCAGCAACATGCGCTGGCCCGAGAGCCAGATCAGTCCGTCTTCGGTGGAGAAGCGGACCTGGCTGCGCAAATCGGCATCGGAGGGTAAGGCGGGAGGAGTGTGGGGCATGAGAAAACTATCGATAAAACATCGAATTCTGGCTACGGGATTGACCCGCATCCCCGGCCTTGAACTGCTGGCGTAATTGATGAATTGCGCACCTTTGCTTGGGGTGCTTGATCATTTGGTCATGCTGCAGCGCAGTAGGAACTGAAGCACTGTGGATGCCGTCCTAGGGTTTGCCCTGGAATCACTGCTCCCCAGCTTGCTCAAACACGCATAAATTTAGGGAGTAACCCTTGATTTATCGATATTTCCATGAACTGGCACGGGCTGTGCAATTGCAAAAGCCACAGACCCGCCAGGAGCCCCTCATGGAAACAAGCACTCTCGATCTTCCCGCCTGCGATCTCACGCGCCGCTCGGTGCGCGTGCTGCAAAAGCGTGCCAACGGTTTTGTGGACTTTGAGTTCTCCGTGGGCTGGCCCGAACTCACGGTGGAGCTGGCCATGACAGAGGCCGACTTCGAGGCCTTCTGCCAGGTCCAGAAAGCCAGGCTGCTCTGACCATCACTCACGCATCCCACGACAACACAGGAGACAAGCCCATGAACATCGAGCTTTCGGCGCGCGAGATACAGCCGCTGCGCCATACCTTTGCCCGCGTGGCAGCTTACACGGGAGACAAGCCCGCGTCGCGCTATCTGGAGGCCACGCTGGGCGTGCAGCCCACACATCATTTCCATTACCGGCCGCTGTGGGAGCCTGAGTTCGAGCTGTTCGACACCGGCCGCACGGCGATCCGCATGGCCGACTGGAACGCGCTGCGCGATCCACGTCAGTACTACTACGCCACCTGGACCATGACCCGTGCCAAGCAGCAGGAGGCCGTGGAAGCCAACTACCAGTTTGTGGAGTCGCGCAACCTGGCCGGCAAGATGTCCGATGCCCTGCGCGCCAAGGCCTGCGATGTATTGATGCCGCTGCGTCATGTGGCCTGGGGCGGCAATATGAACAACAGCCAGATCTGCTCACGTGGCTACGGTACGCCCTTCACGGCTCCGGCCATGATGCATGCCATGGACCATCTGGGCGTGGCCCAGTACCTCACGCGCCTGGGCCTGGTCATGGACGAGCCCGGCGTGCTCGAAGCCGGCAAGAACGACTGGATGCAGCACCCGGCCTGGCAGCCGCTGCGCCATCTGGTGGAAGACCTGCTTGTGGTGCAGGACCCCATGGAGCTGTTCGTGGCCCAGAACATGGTGCTCGACGGACTGCTCTATCCCCTGATCTACAACCACTTCGTGGACGAGCATGTCACGGTGCAGGGCGGCACGGCCGTGGCCATGCTCACGGCCTTCATGCCCGAGTGGCACACCGAGACCGCACGCTGGATCGATGCCGTGGTCAAGGTAGCTGCAACCGAATCCGCAGACAACCGCAGCCAGCTGTCGCACTGGTATCTGAGCTATGCCGACCATGCCTGCGTGGCACTGGCCGCCGTGGCCGAACTGGCCCTGGGTGCGCGTGGCGCAGCCGTGCTCAGCGAAGTCCGCCAAAGCCTGGATGCCCGTGCCCGCAAGGCCGGTCTGGACATCTGAGGAGCAGCGCCATGAGCACATCTGCCAGCACCCCCGTCTCCAAGGTGTTCATCGCCTTTCAGGACAACGAGGAATCGCGTCCCGTGGTGGATGCCATCCTCGCCGACAACACCCACGCCCAGGCCGTCTACTCGCCCGGTCTCGTGAAAATCGACGCCCCCGGCCGCCTGGTCATACGTCGCGCCAGCATTGAAGAGCAGACCGGTCGCCCCTACGAGCTGCAGCAGATCCAGATCAATCTGGTCACGCTGTCCGGCCATGTGGATGAGGACGACGACGAGTTCTCCCTGAGCTGGAACCAGTAAGAACCGCTCCCCGAACACCACCAGACAACGCCATCCAAGGAGACACCATGGACGCACCCGTAATCAAGAAAAAGCTGGGCCTCAAGGACCGCTACACCGCCATGACACGTGGCCTGGGCTGGGAGACCAGCTACCAGCCCATGGACAAGGTCTTCCCCTATGACAAGTTCGAGGGTATCAAGATCCACGACTGGGATAAGTGGGAAGACCCCTTCCGCCTGACCATGGACGCCTACTGGAAGTACCAAGGCGAAAAAGAGAAAAAGCTCTACGCCGTGATCGAGGCCTTTGCCCAGAACAACGGCCAGTTGGGCGTGACCGATGCGCGCTATCTCAACGCGCTCAAGCTGTTTATTCAGGGCGTGGTGCCGCTGGAGTATTACGCCCACCGCGGTTTTGCCCATGCGGGCCGGCATTTCACCGGTGCGGGGGCACGCGTGGCGGCGCAGATGCAGTCCATCGACGAGCTGCGTCACTTCCAGACCGAGACCCATGCGCTGTCCAACTACAACAAGTACTTCAACGGCATGCACAGCTCCAGCCACTGGTTCGACCGGGTCTGGTTTCTGTCGGTGCCCAAGTCCTTTTTTGAAGATGCGCTGAGCGCAGGTCCGTTCGAGTTCCTCACGGCAGTGAGCTTCTCCTTCGAATATGTGCTGACCAATCTGCTGTTCGTGCCCTTCATGTCGGGCGCGGCGCATAACGGCGATCTGTCCACCGTGACCTTTGGCTTCTCGGCGCAAAGCGATGAGTCGCGCCATATGACGCTGGGCATCGAATGCATCAAGTTCATGCTGGAGCAGGACCCGGGCAACGTGCCCATCGTGCAGCGCTGGATCGACAAATGGTTCTGGCGCGGCTACCGCGTGCTGACCCTGGTGGCCATGATGCAGGATTACATGCTGCCCAAGCGCGTGATGAGCTGGAAGGAAGCCTGGGAGATGTATGCCGAGGAAAACGGCGGCGCTCTGTTCCGCGACCTGGCGCGCTACGGCATCCGCGAGCCCGCAGGCTGGAAGCTGGCCTGCGAAGGCAAGGACCACATCAGCCACCAGGCCTGGAACATCTTCTACAACTACACGGCAGCCGCACCTTTTCACACCTGGGTGCCCGGCGAGCAGGAGATGCAGTGGCTGTCTGAAAAATACCCGGACAGCTTTGACAAGCACTACCGTCCTCGCCTGGAGCACTACCGTGCCGAGCAGCAGGCCGGCAAGCGCTTTTACAGCAAGACCCTGCCCATGCTGTGCACCACCTGCCAGATCCCTATGGGCTTCACCGAGCCCGGTGACCCCACCAGGATCTGCTACCGCGAATCCGACTACGAGGGCAGCAAATACCACTTCTGCAGCGACGGCTGCAAGCATGTCTTCGACGACGAGCCCGAGAAGTTTGTCCAGTCCTGGCTGCCGGTGCACCAGATCTACCAGGGCAACTGCTTCAAGCCCGATGTGGACCCCACGGCCGAAGGCTTTGACCCGCTGGCTGCCGTGCTGGACTGGTATGGCATGAATGTGGGCCGCGACAACATGGACTTTGAGGGATCGGAGGACCAGCGCAATTTCGCGGCCTGGCGCGGCGATCCGCCACCGGCAACCTCGGCCAACCACGCAGCCAGTAACGCTTCCGCGAACCCCAGCCAGGAGGCCCAGCCATGAGCGTCACCGCACTCAAGCCCTATCGCTTTCCCGCCAAGGATGTGCGCGAGAACTTTCCCGCGCCTCTGCTCTATATCGGCTGGGAAGACCACCTGATGTTCTGCTCGCCCGTGGCCCTGCCGCTGCCGCCCGACATGCCTTTCGGTGCGCTGGCCCAGGCCGTGCTGCCCGATGTCTACGGCGCCCACCCCGACTTTGCACGCATCGACTGGAGTGAGGTGCAGTGGTTCAAGTCGGGCCAACCCTGGTCGCCCGATGCTTCCAAGTCGCTGGCCGATAACGGCCTGACACACAAGGACGTGATCCGTTTTCGCACCCCGGGCCTGATCGGCATCCAAGGCTCTTACAGCTAACCACCCTGGCGGTTGCAGCGCTGGCCTGGCCGGCGCTGCAGGAATGAGAGCGAGACGATATGAGCTACCAACTGACCTTAGAACCCCTGGGCGCCTCGATTGAAGTGGAGGAAGGCCAGACCCTGCTGGACGCCGCTCTGCGCCAGGGTATTTACATTCCCCACGCCTGCGGCCACGGCCTGTGCGGCACCTGCAAGGTCCAGGTTTGCGACGGCGAGGTGGACCACGGCGCGGCCAATCCTTTCGCGCTGATGGACATGGAACGCGAGGACGGCATGACGCTGGCCTGCTGCGCCACGCTGCAGTCCGATGCCACCATCGAGGCCGATTTCGAGGACGAGCCCGATGCGCAAATCATCCCCGTGCGCGACTTTGCGGCCACAGTGGTGCGCATCGTCGATCTGACGCCCACCATCAAGGCTTTGCACCTGCGCCTGGAGCAGTCCATGCGCTACCAGGCGGGCCAGTATGTGCAGCTGCGCATACCCGGTCTGAGCGAGGTGCAGGGCGGCTCGCGCGCTTTTTCCATCGCTAACGCGCCTGGCGCCGATGGCTGCGCCCAGGAGATCGAGCTCAATGTGCGCCTGGTGCCGGGCGGCGCGGGCACGGGCTGGCTGCACGAGCATTTGAGCGAAGGTGACAGCCTGCAGCTGGCCGGGCCTTATGGGCGCTTTTTTGTGCGCCATTCGGCACGCCAGCCCATGGTCTTCATGGCAGGGGGCTCGGGGCTTTCCAGTCCACGCGCCATGATTTTGGAGCTGCTGGCCAATGGTTGCGAGCAGCCCATCACCCTGGTCTACGGCCAGCGCTCGCGCGAGGAGTTGTACTACGACGACGAGTTTCGCGCCCTGGCCGCGCAGCACCCGCATTTCACCTACATCCCCGCGATATCGGGCGAGGACTGCGGGGATTGGCAAGGCGCACGTGGCTTTGTGCACGAGGCTGCGCAAGCCCATTTTCAAGGCGGCTTTGCGGGTTGCAAAGCCTATCTGTGCGGGCCACCACCCATGGTCGAGGCCTGTATTTCCACCCTGATGCAGGGCCGGCTGTTTGAGCGTGACATCTACACCGAGAAATTCCTCTCGGCCGCCGATGCGCAAGGCACGCGCAGCCCCTTGTTCAAGCGTGTCTGAGGCAGCCATGACAGCCATGCAAAACGTGCAAGTCAGCGTTGAGCAAACCGGCGATACCTATGCCTGCGGCACCCACGAAAGCCTGCTGAGCGGCATGTTGCGCCTGGGGCGCAAAGGCATTCCAGTGGGCTGCGTCAACGGCGGCTGCGGCGTCTGCAAGGTGCAGGTGCTCGAAGGTGCGGTACGCCATCTGGGCCCCGTGAGCTGTGCCCATGTGAGCGATCTCGAGCGTGATCAGGGCTACACCCTGGCCTGCCGTGTCGCCCCGATGGAAGCCGTGCGCATTGCGGTGGCACAGCGCCTGCATAAACCATTTTTTCTGCGGGCGGCTTCCCCTGCGCCCACAACCCACGACACACCAACAAGCAACTAAGGAGACAAACATGGGTGTAATGCGAATCGGCCACGCCAACTTGCGCGTGATGGACATGGATGCAGCGCTCAAGCACTACGAAAACGTGCTGGGCATGAAGGTCACGCTGCGCGATGCGGCGGGCAATGTCTACCTCAAATGCTGGGACGAGTGGGACAAGTATTCCCTCATCCTCACGCAAAGTGATCGCGCCGGGCTCAACCATGTGGCCTACAAGGTGCAAAACGATGCCGACCTCGACAGCCTGCAGGCACGTATCGAGGCCTGGGGTGTGAAGACCACCATGCTGCCCGAAGGCAGCCAGCCCACGGTGGGTCGCATGCTGCAGTTCAATCTGCCCAGCGGCCATGAGATGCGCCTGTACGCCAAGAAGGAGTGCGTGGGCACAGACGTGGGCTCTCTGAACCCCGACCCTTGGCCCGATGGCCTCAAGGGCGCAGGCGCGCATTGGATAGACCACTGTCTGCTGATGTGCGAGATGAATCCCGAGGCCGGTATCAACACCGTGGAGGACAACACCCGCTTCATGGCAGAGTGCATGGACTTCTTCCTGACCGAGCAGATTCTGGTCGGCCCCGAAGGCAAGATGCAGGCCGCGACCTGGATGGCGCGCTCCACCACGCCGCACGACATCGCCTTTGTGGGCGGCCCCACCTCGGGCCTGCACCACATCGCCTTCTTCCTGGACTCCTGGCACGACGTGCTCAAGGCCGCCGACGTCATGGCCAAGAACAAGGTGCGCATCGATGTGGCTCCCACGCGCCACGGCATCACGCGCGGCGAGACGATTTACTTCTTCGACCCCAGCGGCAACCGCAACGAGACCTTTGCCGGCCTGGGCTATCTGGCCCAGCCCGATCGCCCCGTGACCACCTGGAGCGAGGACCGTCTGGGCAGCGGCATTTTCTATCACACGGGTGAGCTCGTGGCGTCGTTTACGGATGTGTACACCTGAAAGGGAACACCCCCTGAGGCGCTTCGCGCCTTCCCCCCGCTCTTCGCATCGCAAGCGATGCGGGCAGGGGGACGCTGCCAGCGCTGCAGGGCGGCCCTTGCGCGGCAACCCTGATTGGGCCGCGCCAGTTTTTGGCGCAGGGCCCCTGCACAGCCCCATGGACCCCCGAGACATTTGTGAACCCACAAGAAAGAGATAGAGATGAACCACAAGATTGCATCTGCTGCCCTGGCCCTGTTGGGCGCGCTGGCAGCCACGGCCTTGCAGGCCGAAGGCCATTACGTCCCCGGTGTGGAGGGCATGCAAGGCCCCAGCGTGCCGCCGCCCGGCATGTACTACCTCGGCTATATGGTGAACTACAACATCAACGATTTCCGCGCGCCGGGTAGCAGCGACAACCTGCCCGGCCACAACCGTGGAACCGTGACGGCCCTGGCCAACCGCTTTGTCTGGATCACCAACTACAAGCTGCTGGGCGCGGACTACGGCATGGAAGCCATCGTGCCGGTGATGCGCACCTCGCTCACGGTGAATGCGGCCGGCATTTCCGACAGCCGCTCGGGTGTGGGCGACGTCTATCTGGGCCCGCTGGTGCTGGGTTGGCATGGACCGCAGTGGGACGCCGTGGCCGGTGCCGGGATCTGGCTGGACTCGGCCAGCAGCCGCGACCCGGCCTCGCCGGGCAAGGGCTACAAAAGCACCATGCTCACCGGTGGCCTGACCTATTACTTCGACGCTGCCAAGACCATTTCGGCCTCGGGTCTTATGCGTTTTGAGCGTAACGGCAAGAACGATATGGGCTTTCGCAACGGCAACCAGGTGACGCTGGAATGGGGTCTGGGCAAGCATTTTGGTGCCGTGCAAGCCGGCCTGGTGGGTTACAGCCAGTGGCAGATCAGCGATGACAAAGGCCCGGGTGCCACGAGCCAGCATTCCTCGCGCCATGCACTGGGCGCCGAGCTGGTTTACCCGGTGCCAGGTGCAGGCATGTTCCTCAAGGGCGCGGTCTACAAGGAAGTCAGCGCCACGGCCGGCACGGGGGCCCTGCCCAAGGGTTCGCTGGTGCGCTTCACAGTAGTCAAAGCATTTTGAGGAGGCTTGACATGCTGGACTCACTAATGGTTTCTCAGCCCGTGATCCGCACCGAAGCAGCCTTGCGCGCCGTGGGTGCGGCCGTAGCCAAGGCAGTGGAATTGGGTGTGCGTGTCAATGTGGCCGTGGTGGATGCGGCCGGGGTGCCGGCCGCGTTTGTGCGCATGACGGGCGCAGCCCTGCACTCCATGGACATCGCCACGGACAAGGCCTATACGGCCGTGAGCTTTGGCCTGCCCACGGGCCAGTGGAATGAGGCCTTGGCCCAGCATTCGCCGGCCGTGCGCCAGGGCCTGGTCCTGCGACCGCACTTTGTGGGCTTTGGCGGTGGGCTGCCCATCGTGGTGGAGGGCGCACGCATTGGCGGCATCGGGGTGTCCGGCGGCAGCGAGCAGCAGGACGAGACCATTGCCGAGACCGGCCTGCAGGCCCTGGGTCTGGTTGGGGACCAGCAAGGTGGCTGAAACCTGGCGCCTGCCTGCCCCTCCAGGCCTAGGTTTTGCTCTGGCCCGCAAAGGTGCGCACCACGTCCAGAAAGGCCGCCAGCACCGGCGATGCATCGTCGCTGCGGTACAGGCAGCTGAGCTCGATGTCACGCAAGTGGCGCGAGTGCAGCGGCCGGTATTCCACGCCGGGCAGGCGCAAGCTGGTGGCCGAACGCGTGGTGATGCAGGCGCCAAAACCGCCTGCAACCAAAGCCACGCAGGTCAGCACATCTTCCACCGACTGGGCCACGTTCAGACGCAGGCCCTCGCGGTGGAAGGCATTGCTGACTTCCTGGGCCAGGCCATGCAGAGAGAGATTGGGGTAGAGGATCATGGGCTCGTTGTCGAGCTCGGACAGAGCGACCTCTTCGCGCGCGCACAGCCTGTGCGTGGCCGGCAGACCCACGACAAGGGCTTCCTTGAGCACGGTCTGCACGCCTATGCCTGGTTCTGCTGGCACCAGCCGGTTGAAGCCAATGGTGATTCTGCGTTCGCGCAGCGCCTGCAGTTGCTCATCCTTGGTCTGGTTGTGCAGCGCTATGCGCACCTCGGGCCTGGCCTGGTGAAACGCCGCCAGCAGGCGCGGAATCACGTCCAGTACGCCGGAGCCAAAAATGCCCACGTCCAACTGGCCCGTCAGCCCCTGACCGGCTCTTTGCGTGCGCTCGCGGGCGCGCTCGGCCAGCGACAGGATGTTGGGCACCTCGTCCAGCAGGGTCTGGCCTGCCGCCGTCAGCTCCACGCCCTTGGGCGTGCGCACAAACAACTCGGTGCCCAGTTCCTCTTCGATAGCGCGTATCTGCCGCGTCAGCGGTGGCTGTGCCATGTGCAGCCGGGCCGAGGCCCGACCGAAATTCAGCTCTTCTGCCAGCGCCAGAAAGTACCTCATCTGCCTCAAGTCCATGGGGTGGCTCCTTGATACCTTATAGGTATTGATTTTTGAGAATTCAGTATTGGACAGTATTGAACACCGAATTTATCGTTGCTGCAAAAGCATGAGTGACAGGAAGAAAACCATGAAAGACATCCAGAACTTCATCAACGGTGCCTACGTTTCCACGGGGCGCAGCTTCGACAAGCACTCACCGCTCACGGGCCAGGTGATTGCCAAGGTGCATGAGGCCGGCCGCAGCGAAGTCGATGCTGCCGTGGCTGCAGCGCGCACTGCGTTGAACGGACCCTGGGGCCGTATGAGCGTGGCCGAGCGCGTGGAAAAACTCTATGCCGTGGCTGATGGCATCAACCGCCGCTTCGAGGAGTTTCTGGCTGCCGAATGTGCGGACACGGGCAAGCCGCGCAGTGTGGCCAGTCATATCGACATTCCGCGTGGTGCGGCCAACTTCAAGATTTTTGCCGACGTGGTCAAGAACGTGCCCACGGAGTTCTTCGAAATGGCCACGCCGGACGGGCGCGGTGCTATCAACTACGGCCACCGTGGCCCGGTGGGCGTGGTGGGCGTGATCTGCCCCTGGAATCTGCCCTTGCTGCTGATGACCTGGAAGGTCGGCCCGGCCCTGGCCTGCGGCAACACCGTGGTGGTCAAGCCTTCCGAAGAATCGCCCCAGACTGCAGCCCTGCTGGGCGAGGTCATGAACGAGGCTGGCATTCCGCCCGGCGTCTACAACGTGGTCCATGGTTTCGGCCCCGATTCGGCCGGCGAGTTCGTCACCAGCCACCCTGGCGTGGATGCCATCACCTTCACCGGCGAGACGCGCACTGGCGAGGCCATCATGAAGGCTGCAGCCAAGGGCGCACGCCCCGTGAGCCTGGAGATGGGGGGCAAGAACGCTGCCATCGTCTTTGCCGACTGCGATTTCGACGCGGCCATCGAAGGCACGTTGCGCTCGGCCTTTGTCAATAGCGGCCAGGTCTGCCTGGGCACGGAGCGCGTCTATGTGGAGCGCCCGATTTACGAACGCTTTGTGGCCGCGCTGAAGCAGCAGATCGAGGCTTGGAAGATCGGCGTTCCCGAAGACGATGACACCAAGCTGGGCCCGCTGATCAGCAAGGAGCACCAGGTCAAGGTGCTGTCGTATTACCAACTGGCGGTGCAGGAAGGTGCCACTGTGGTCACCGGCGGCGGCGTGCCCGACCTGGGCGCCCAATATGCGGACGGTGCCTGGGTGCAACCCACGATCTGGACCGGCCTGCCCGAGACGGCACGCGTCATCAAGGAAGAGATCTTTGGTCCCTGCTGCCATATCGCCCCCTTCGATACCGAGGAAGAGGTGCTGACCAAGGCCAATGACAACGTCTACGGCCTGGCCAGCGCCGTCTGGACGCAAGACCTGACCCGCGCCCACCGCGTGGCCCAGCGCATGCATGTGGGCATTTCCTGGGTCAACAGCTGGTTTCTGCGCGATCTGCGCACGCCTTTTGGCGGTGCCAAGCAATCGGGCATCGGCCGCGAAGGCGGTGTGCATTCGCTGGAGTTCTATACGGAGCTGAAGAATGTCTGCATCAAACTCTGAGCGAAATCCGGAGCTGGCGCAGTCCATCGCCGCCGCTGGCATCCGTACCAATTACCACGACCTGGGCAGCGGTCATCCCGTGCTGCTGATCCACGGCTCGGGTCCGGGTGTTTCGGCCTGGGCCAATTGGCGGCTGGTGATGCCTGCGCTGGCCGAGCGTGCGCGCGTGATCGCGCCTGACATGGCGGGCTTCGGCTACAGCGAACGACCCGATGGCTTCGCCTATCGCATGGACGCCTGGGTCGAACAGGCCGTGGGCCTGCTCAATGCGCTGGGAATCGCCCGGGCTGATCTTGTGGGCAATTCGTTCGGCGGAGGCCTTGCGCTGGCGCTGGCGATCCGCCATCCCGAGCGCGTGCGCCGCCTTGTGCTCATGGGCAGTGTGGGCGTTCCGTTCGAGCTCACGCCGGGGCTGGACGCAGTCTGGGGCTACGAGCCGTCCATAGACGCCATGCGCCAGTTGCTGGATATCTTCGCCTACGACCGGAGCATCGTGAACGACGAGCTGGCGCGCCTGCGCTACGAGGCCTGCATCCGGCCCGGCTTTCACGAATCGTTCTCGGCCATGTTTCCCGCACCGCGCCAGCGCTGGGTCGATGCGCTGGCGAGCCGCGAAGAAGACATCCGCCGCATTCCGCATGAAACGCTGATCGTGCATGGCCGCGAGGACCGCGTGATCCCGCTGGCCAACTCGATCACCTTGTCTGACTGGATTGCGCGATCGCAACTGCACGTCTATGGCCATTGCGGGCACTGGACGCAGATTGAGCACAGCGCCCGTTTTGCACGCCTGGTAGCCGATTTCCTGGCTGAAGCCGACGCTGATGAACCCCATCCCTTAGCCGACTGAACCTATGAACACCGAACTGCAAGAAAAGCTGGGCGACGAGCTGTACGAGGCACTGTCGCAGCGTCGGGTGCTCGAACCATTGAGCACCCGCTACCCCGATATCAGCATCGCGGATGCCTACGCGGTGCAGCAGCACATGCTCGCGCGGCGCATTGCTGCGGGTGAGCGCGTGGTTGGCAAGAAGATAGGCGTGACCTCCAAGGCCGTGATGGACATGCTGGGCGTGTTCCAGCCCGACTTTGGCTGGCTCACCGATGGCATGGTCTTCAACGAGGGTGAGGCCGTATCGGCGAGCAGCCTGATACAGCCCAAGGCCGAGGGCGAGATCGCCTTTTTGCTCAAGAAAGCGCTCCAGGGTCCGGGCGTGACGGCAGCCGATGTGCTGGCCGCCACAGAGGGCGTGATGGCCTGCTTCGAGATCGTCGACTCCCGCATCCGCGACTGGAAGATCAAGATCCAGGACACGGTGGCCGACAACGCCAGTTGCGGCGTCTTTGTGCTGGGCGATCGCCTGGTCGACCCGCGCGATGTGGACCTGGCCACCTGCGGCATGGTGCTGGAGAAAAACGGCGAGATCGTGGCCACGGGCGCGGGCGCTGCCGCCCTGGGCCATCCGGCCAATGCCGTGGCCTGGCTGGCCAACACCCTGGGCGCCCACGGCATCGCGCTGGAGGCTGGCGAAGTCGTGCTCTCCGGCTCGCTGGCCGCCATGGTGCCGGTCAAGGCCGGGGACAACCTGCGCGTGACCATAGGTGGAATAGGTAGTTGTTCTGTGAGGTTTGTTTAAGCGTCACACCTGCCCCCAGGTCGCATGAACGGGCGCGTTCCAAGGCCAGGGACAGCGAGCAAGGGCCTAGGCGGCCCCGCCGCCCCGCAGCGAGGCTGTCGTCCCCCTCCCGCGAAGCGAGAGAGGGGGAAGGCGCGCAGCGACTCAGGGGGTGCTATTTCAAAACTGGAGACAAAAGAGATGAAAAAAATCAAATGCGCGCTGATCGGGCCGGGCAATATCGGCACCGACCTGTTGGCCAAGCTGCAGCGCAGCCCCGTGCTGGAGCCGGTGTGGATGGTGGGCATAGACCCCGATTCCGATGGCTTGAAGCGGGCGCGTGAAATGGGCATCAAGACCACGGCTGAGGGCGTGGATGGACTACTGCCACATATGCACGCTGATGGCGTGCAAATCGTGTTCGACGCCACCAGTGCCTATGTGCATGCCGAGAACTCACGCAAGGTCAACGAGCAGGGCGCGCTGATGATTGACCTCACGCCGGCGGCCATAGGCCCTTTCTGCGTGCCCCCGGTCAACCTGATACAGCACCTGGGCAGCGGCGCCATGAATGTCAACATGGTCACCTGCGGGGGGCAAGCCACCATCCCCATGGTGGCGGCGGTGAGCCGCGTGCAGGCCGTGGCCTATGGCGAGATCGTGGCCACCGTGTCCTCCAAGTCCGTGGGACCGGGCACGCGCAAGAACATTGACGAATTCACGCGCACCACAGCAGGTGCGGTGGAGAAGGTAGGCGGTGCCAAAAAAGGCAAGGCCATCATCGTCATCAACCCGGCCGAACCCCCTTTGATGATGCGCGACACAGTGCACTGCCTGACCGAGGACGAGCCCGACCAGGCCGCCATCACCGCCTCCATCCACCAGATGCTGGCCGAGGTGCAGAAATACGTGCCCGGCTATCGCCTGGTCAACGGCCCGGTGTTTGACGGCAAGCGCGTCTCCGTCTTCCTCGAGGTCGAAGGCCTGGGCGACTACCTGCCCAAGTACGCGGGCAATCTGGACATCATGACTGCCGCCGCCGCGCGCACGGCCGAGATGTTCGCCGAACAAATGCTGGCCGGCAAGCTCACGCTCGCACCCATGGCCCCCGTAGCCGCCTGAAGGAGAGGCAATATGGAACTCAAAGGCAAGAAGATCACCGTTCACGACATGACGCTGCGTGACGGCATGCACCCCAAGCGCCATCTGATGACGCTGGAACAGATGAAGAGCGTGGCTCAGGGCCTGGATGCGGCCGGCGTGCCGCTGATCGAGGTCACGCACGGCGACGGCCTGGGCGGAGCCTCGGTGAACTACGGCTTTCCCGCGCACAGCGACGAGGAATACCTGTCCACCGTGATCCCGCTGATGAAGCAGGCCAAGGTCTCGGCCCTGCTGCTGCCCGGCATAGGCACGGTGGACCACCTGCAGATGGCGCATGAGGCGGGCGTGTCCACCATCCGCGTGGCCACGCATTGCACCGAGGCCGATGTGAGCGAGCAGCACATCACGGCCGCACGCAAGCTGGGCATGGACACCGTGGGCTTTTTGATGATGGCGCATATGAACAGCGCCGAAGGTCTGGTCAAGCAGGCCAAGCTGATGGAAGGCTATGGCGCCAACTGCGTCTATGTGACCGACTCGGCAGGCTATCTGCTGCCCGACCAGGTCAAGGAACGCATTGCCGTCGTGCGCGCTGCGCTCAAGCCCGAGACTGAGCTGGGCTTTCACGGTCACCACAACCTGGCCATGGGCGTGGCGAATTCCATCGCCGCCGTGGAAGCCGGCGCCAACCGCATCGATGCGGCGGCCGCAGGCCTGGGCGCCGGTGCGGGCAACACCCCCATGGAAGTGCTGGTGGCCGTGTGCGAGCGCATGGGAATTGAGACCGGCGTCGATGTCTGGAAGATTCAGGACGTGGCCGAAGACCTGGTCGTGCCGCTGATGGACTTCCCCATTCGCGTGGACCGCGATGCGCTGACCCTGGGCTATGCGGGCGTGTACGGCAGCTTTTTGCTGTTCGCCAAGCGGGCCGAGAAGAATTACGGCATTCCGGCGCGTGATCTGCTGGTCGAGCTGGGCCGGCGCGGCATGGTCGGCGGCCAGGAAGACATGATCGAGGACACGGCGCTGACCATGGCGCGCGAACGCGGCCTGCTGGCCGCCTGATGAGGAGAACAGTGATGGCACTCAGCAAAGACAGTATTGCCCGTTTGGCGGAGCACCTCGAAACCTGCCAACTTCAGGCGCGCGATACCCCCAAGATCACCGACGAGCACCCGGACATGGACTGGGATGATGCTTATGCCATACAGACCGCCATCCTGGCGCGCAAGCTGGCGCGCGGCGCGCGCGTGGTGGGCCTCAAGGCCGGGCTGACCTCGCACGCCAAGATGAAGCAAATGGGCGTCACCGACCCGGTGTTCGGCTTTCTGGTGGACTGCTTCAGTGTGCCTGATGGCGGCACGGTCAAGACCTCGGAGCTGATCCACCCCAAGGTGGAGCCCGAGATCGCCTTTGTGCTCAAGCATGCGCTCAAAGGGCCTGGCTGCCACATTGGCGCCGTGCTGGCCGCCACTGACTTTGTGATGCCCGGCATCGAGGTCATTGACAGCCGCTACCGCGACTTCAAGTTCGACCTCAAGAGCGTGGTGGCCGACAACACCTCGGCCGCGCGCTTTGTGGTCGGCGGCCAGCCCCTGCGCCCCGACGCCGTGGACCTGCGCACCGTGGGCCTGGTGCTGGAGAAAAACGGCCAGCCCGTGGCCATGGGGGCCGGTGCGGCGGTGCTGGGCCACCCGGCAGCGGCCATTGCCATGCTGGCCAACCACCTGGGCCGACGTGGCCAGGAAATTCCGGCGGGTAGCCTGATTCTGTCGGGCGGCGCTACCGAGGCCGTGGCCGTGGCCGCTGGCGACCATGTTTGTTTGCGCGTGCAGGGGATGGGCAGTACCTCGATTCAGTTCGCCCCCTAAGTCGCTTCGCATCTTTCCCCCTCTCTCTCTCTTCCGGAGGGGGCAGATGCCCTCGCTACGGGGCGGCCCTTGCTCGGCGTCCCAGGCCTGAGCCGCGCCGGGCTTGTGAAGCAGGAGGGCGCTTGAACCCGCCCCGCAACGGGAAGGCAGGGCTTCAGGCAAGGGGATGCAACAGCACTAAGAGTTGTCTTGGCGCCTCCAAATGATGCGCACCATCAAGTTTTTTCAGAACGACAACGGAGACAAGCAATGCAAAGAAGAGAGTTGATGACCACGGTCGCCATGGCTGCCATGGCCATGGGCCTGCCTGGGCGCGCCCTGGCGCAGGCCGGCTATCCCACGCGCCCGGTGCGCATGATCGTGCCGTTTCCTGCGGGCGGCCCCACGGACGTCATGGGCCGCGCGGCTGCCAAGGCCATGTCCGACAAGCTGGGCCAGCCCTTTGTGGTGGAAAACAAGGCTGGGGCCGGCGGCAATATCGGCACGGACGCCGTGGCCAAGGCCGCAACTGACGGCTACACCATAGGGCTCACAGCCATCAGCAGCCTGGCCATTGCGCCCCACCTGTACAACAGCGTGCCTTTTGATGTGGAGAAGGACTTGCGCCCCATCTCCCTGGTCGGCACCACGCCTTGCGCGCTGGTGATCAACCCGGGCGCGCCGTTCTCCGACCTCAAGGGTATGGTGGCCTATGCCAAGGCCAATCCCGGCAAGGTGAATTACGCGACCTCGGGCATTGGCACCAGCAACCATCTGGCGGCCGAGTTGTTGCAGTCCGTGGCCGGTATACAGCTGACCAATGTGCCCTACAAGGGCTCAAGTCAGATCGTGCCCGACCTGCTGTCGGGCACGGTAATGATGAGCATGGAAAGCTCGCTGGCCACGACCTTGCAGCACATCAAGGCTGGCAAGCTGCGGGCCATGGCCGTGACCTCGCCCCAGCGTTCCAAGGCCTTGCCCGATGTGCCCACGGTGGCCGAGTCGGGCTACCCGGGCTTCGAGGTCGAGACCTGGTTCGGCCTGGTCGCGCCGGCCGCCACGCCCCAGGCCGTGATCACCAAGCTGCACCAGGCCTGGGAGGTTGGTGCCAAGACGGGCGAGGTACAGCAGGCCTTTGACAACATCTCGGGCAATCTGCGCGTCAACACGCCGCAGCAGTTCGCCGATTTCATTCGCGCTGAGAACAAGCGCTGGGGAGACTTGATTCGCAAATTGGGGATTAAAGCTTAACCCCCCTGAGTCGCCTGCGGCGCCTTCCCCCCAGGGGGCGACGCCTTCGCCGCGAGGCGGCTCTTGCTCGGCGTCTCTGAGTTGGGCTCTGCCGGTTTTTGGCGCTGCGCCTCTTGCCTTGCTCCCTCGCCCCTTCGGGGAGAGGGGGCAAGTCAGCGCAGCGCAATCGATAACGACTGATAGAAAAAGGAAGTTCTATGCCATTCGCACAAATCTACATGATTGAAGGCCGCAGCGAGGAACAGAAAAAGGCGGTGATCGAAAAGGTCACCCAGGCCTTGGTCGAGGCCGTTGGCGCTCCCGCCGCCAATGTGCGGGTCTGGATACACGATATGCCCAAGGAGAACTGGGGCATTGCCGGCGTCAGTGCCAAAGAACTGGGACGCTGATCGGGCGGGGGAGCCTCTCTTGATCGCCTCGGTCTTAAATTCTTCAGGTTAGATCGACCAGAGTTTGTAGAGGGTTCAAGCCTCCTATTCCGTTCCATAGGTGCACTTGGATGTGCGGTCCCAGGAGGCCCTGGTGCATTCTTCAGCCTGGAGCAGGAGAAAGCACTATGGCAATCCGTCTGCATGGCAGCGCCCGCACAACGCCGGGCATACGCTCTGGACTACGGCTAGCCACCGGCTCTCATCGGTCTTTGGCCAAGCTCTGCGGCATCAACCCCAAGACTGCGGCCAAGTGGCGTTCGCGCACCTCGGTGCTCGATGCGCCCCTGAGGTCCTCATGGCAGAGCAATCCAGCATCTTCCTCAAGAGCAAGAACACTTGGCAATTGCGCGGCACAGGTAAGGGCATCTGTCGCTTGACGACCTCATGGGGCAGCTTCTGGAGACCGCACCCAAGCTCAGCCGTAGCGCCTTGCTACTCTCCACAGGGCCCCAACTGAAGGCCACAGTCGGCGGCTCATCTGAAGCCCGCCATCGAACAAATGCCGGTATTGCCTCTCATGACCGCTTTAAGCGCAAACCAAGAGGCCGCGCCGTAGCCACAGTGCAAAGCAGACATAGGCCGGTGAGCTTCAACTGGCTGTAATGGTTCGATCGCTGCCTTGGATCACTGGCGACTCTCGGTTGCGGCCACCGTCAGCCTGCGACCTGAACGACGGCTAACGCAGTTGGCTGACACTGGTGCTGCTGGATATGATGTATCAATAGCTTGTTCTCCCGCTCCGAGGCTGGGAAGCTGTGGTGGCCACGCCAGCGCCACTCTGGGCAGGAAGACGGCCTCACATCCAGCATGCAGCTCCTGGACGAACTGTTGGCGTCGCTCGCCAACGCCTGAAGATTCCCTCTCACCACAGACCTTGAAAGTCTCAAATGTCCAAGAAAATCTTCGTCAACCTGCCCGTCGCTGACTTGCAGAAGGCCCAGTCCTTCTATGAAGCAATCGGCGCCGTCAACAACCCGCAGTTCAGCGACAACACCGCCGCCTGCATGGTCGTCTCCGACAGCATCTACGTGATGCTGCTCACCCACCCGAAGTGGGCTACGTTCACCCAAAAGCCCATCGTCGATGCCCATGCTGCCAGCGAAGTCATGTTGTGCCTGAGCGCCAACGACCGCACGGCGGTCGACCGCATGGTTGAGGCCGCTTCCGCTCACGGCGGCAAGGCGGACGTGAACCCCTTGCAAGACCACGGCTTCATGTATGGCCGCAGCTTCGAGGACGTAGACGGCCACATCTGGGAAATCATGTTTATGGACATGAGCCAGATGCCTCAAGGCTGACGCAACCATGACCATCGGCAACGCCATAGACGTCTTCTAGCGCTGCCTGCGCGGCAATGTGCTGGCCACCTGCTCAGGCCGGTAGCACTGGTTTGTGGACTTCGCTGACAGCCGGCTTCTCCGGCTGGGATCGCAATCGGGGTGTCCGCTTCGTGGCATATCCGAGCACTCACTCTATCGGCCAGAGGCAGTCACTTGGTTTGAACTCCATGAGTGCTCATTGGCATTCTGCGGTCCTAAAACGGTGAGCATTTTTCGTGAACATCAATACATTAATTCAACAGTTGATGTATTATTAATTCATGCAAGAAGCAAACGTCATCCGCTCGCTCTCCGCTCTGGCCCATGAGGCCCGATTGCGCGTATTTCGGGCCCTTGTTGTGGCCGGGCCTGAAGGCCTGACACCTAGTGCATTAGCTGAGCAGCTAGGCATCGCGCCGAATGCACTGTCCTTTCATTTGAAAGAGCTTTTTCATGCCGACCTGGTCAGCCAGGAACGGCAGGGCCGAAACGTGCTCTATCGCGCGGCCTTCCCCGTGATGAACGATCTGTTGGCATATCTCACCGAGAACTGCTGCCAGGGCGCGGTTTGTACCGATGACGCCGCTATGCCATGCCAGTGCTAGACGTCGCTGCAAGCTTTTCCCACACCCAAGTCCTGCTGCCAAAACCATGTCTGACAACAAAGCTCCCCTGAACGTCCTGTTCCTGTGCACTCACAACTCGGCACGCAGCATCTTGGCCGAGGCCTTGCTCAACGATATGGGTCAAGGCCGTTTTAAGGCCTATTCGGCGGGCAGCAGCCCCCGAGAGAATCAGCAACCCAATCCGCTGGGGCTGCAAGTGCTGCAAAAGGCCGGTGTCTCGGTAGATGGTTTGCGCAGCAAGAGCTGGGACGAGTTTGCGGTGTCTGGCGCGCCGCATATGGATCTGATCATCACCGTGTGCGACAACGCCGCTGGTGAAGTCTGTCCGTTTTGGCCTGGTCACCCCGCCACAGCGCATTGGGGCTACCCGGACCCCTCGGAAGGCGATGCCTCTGACGATGCAAAGCTGGAAGCCTTCCGGCAGACGATGCACATGATTCGTCGTCGCCTGGAGCTATTGGTGAACCTGCCGGCGCAAAAGCTGGAGCAGGCTGTGCTGCAGTCCACGGCGCGTGAACTCTCTTCGCACTGAATCCCGTTACTGCCATTGCGATCCAGCTCCAAAGTCTGGATTGCAGCACCAGGCTTCACTGACGTCCGCACGCTGTGGGCGGCACTGATGCCGACTCATAGCTTTTCTAGGACCTATACGTCATGTTGACGGCCATCCTGATTTTCATCTTCACCCTGGCGCTGGTTATCTGGCAGCCACGCGGCCTTGGTATTGGTTGGAGCGCCTCGATTGGGGCCGGTATCGCGCTGCTGATGGGAGTCGTGCACTTGGCTGATATTCCGGTGGTCTGGCATATCGTCTGGAATGCCACGGCGACCTTTGTCGCCGTCATCATCATCAGCCTTTTGCTGGATGAGGCCGGTTTCTTCGAATGGGCTGCATTGCACTTTGCCCGCTGGGGTGGTGGCAGTGGAGTCAAGCTGTTTGCTTTCATCGTGCTGCTGGGGGCCGCCGTTTCGGCCCTGTTCGCCAATGACGGAGCCGCCCTGATTCTCACGCCCATCGTGATGGCCATGCTGGTGGCGCTGGGCTTTTCTCCGGCAGCAACGCTGGCATTTGTCATGGCCGCCGGGTTTATTGCCGACACCGCGAGTCTGCCGCTGATCGTCTCCAATCTGGTGAATATCGTCTCCGCCGACTTTTTCAAGATAGGCTTCAACGACTACGCATCGGTGATGGTGCCGGTCAACATCGCCTCGGTCCTGGCCAGCCTCGGTGTGCTGCTGCTGTTTTTCCGACGCGATATTCCTGCCACCTACGATGTGGCCCAGCTCAAACAGCCCTCGGCTGCGATCAAGGATGTGGCCACCTTCCAGGCTGGCTGGGTCGTGCTGGTCTTGCTGCTGGTCGGCTTCTTCGCGCTGGAGCCCCTGGGCGTCCCTGTCAGTGCCGTGGCCGCCGTGGGAGCTGCGATCTTGTTGGCGGTGGCTGCGCGTGGCCATGTCATCAGCACCAGGAAGGTGCTTCATGGCGCTCCATGGCAGATCGTGGTGTTCTCGCTGGGTATGTACCTGGTGGTCTATGGGCTGCGCAACGCGGGGCTTACGGATTACATCGCCATGTTGCTGAACCAGTTTGCAGCCGGTGGCGTGTGGATCGCTTCACTGGGCACAGGCGTGCTGTCTGCGGTGCTGTCTTCCATCATGAACAACATGCCCACGGTCTTGATCGGAGCTTTGTCCATCGACGCATCCACGGCCAGCGGGACGGTCAAGGAAGCCATGGTCTACGCCAATGTGATTGGCTGCGATCTCGGCCCCAAGATCACGCCAATTGGCAGCCTGGCCACGCTCCTCTGGCTGCATGTGCTCGCCAAGAAAGGCGCAACCATTGGCTGGGGCTACTACTTCCAAGTCGGTTCGGTGCTGACCATGCCCGTGCTGCTCATCACACTTGCAGCGCTGGCCTTGCGGCTCAGCGTGGCGTCTTGAATCTTTGCAACGGGAATCTAGCGCTATGAGCGACATCACGATCTACCACAACCCTGCTTGCGGTACCTCTCGCAATGTTCTGGCCCTGATCCGCAACAGCGGGGAAGAGCCCACGGTCATTGAATACCTCAAGACGCCTCCTGATCGCGCCACGCTGGCGGGCCTGATCCAGGCCACGGGCATGCCAGTGCGCGATCTGTTGCGCCAAAAAGGTACGCCGTATGACGAGCTTGGCTTGGGTGCGCCCAAATGGACGGACGAGCAATTGATTGACTTCATGCTCCAGTCCCCCATCCTGATCAATCGTCCGATAGTGGTCACCCCTCTGGGAACCCGCTTGTGCCGTCCCTCGGAGGCCGTGCTGGACATCCTGCCAAAGCCTCAACGGGCCGCATTCTCCAAAGAAGACGGGGAGGCCGTTATTGACTCGAAAGGAAATCGAATTGGCAAGCTCTGATCTACCAAACCTCGACGAACAAGTCTTTGAAAAGCCCAGCCTGGAAGGCCTGTTGCCCGCACAGCGCGCTACGCATGCGCCGCGCATTCTGCTGCTGTATGGCTCGGTTCGTGACCGCTCCTACAGCCGACTGCTGACCGAAGAGGCGGCGCGCCTGCTGCGCAAGATGGGGGCCGAGACCAGGATTTTCGATCCGCGTGGCCTGCCGCAGCCCGATGGTGCCCCCGACGATCACCCGAAGGTCAAGCAACTGCGTGAGCTGGCTGTGTGGGCCGAGGGCATGGTCTGGACCTCTCCAGAGCGTCATGGTGCCATGAGCAGCATCCTCAAAGCGCAGATAGACTGGATTCCTTTGTCCGCTGGTGCCGTGCGACCGACGCAAGGCAAGACATTGGCGGTGATGCAAGTCTCGGGTGGTTCGCAGTCCTTCAATGCGGTCAACCAGATGCGGGTGCTGGGTCGCTGGATGCGCATGATCACCGTCCCGAATCAGTCGTCCGTTGCCAAGGCATTTGCCGAGTTCGACGAGGCTGGCCGGATGAAGCCCTCTTCGTATTACGAACGGGTGGTGGACGTGATGGAAGAGTTGGTCAAGTTCACGCTGCTGACGCGAGACTGTTCGGACTACCTGGTGGATCGCTACAGCGAGCGCCGTGAAAGTGCCGAAGAACTGTCCAAACGGGTCAACCAACGCAGCATTTAAACGATACAGATGGCACTGAACCGCACGCAAGTCACAGTCATGCTCGGGATTGCCCAGACCCTGTCCTGGGCCTCGTCGTACTACTTGCTCGCGGTGCTGGCCAGGCCAATCAGTCAGTCGACAAGCACCTCGTACTCTCTGGTGTTCGGCGCTTTCTCTGCAGCCTTGCTGGTGGCTGCGGCGGTAGGCCCCATCGCGGGCCGACTGATTGATCGCTTTGGCGGAAGGTCGGTACTTCTCGCCAGCAATCTGGTTTTTGCCTGTGGCTTGCTGATGTTGAGCCAGGCCGCGCAGACACTGCATATCTTCGTGGCGTGGGCGTTCATGGGCGTGGCGATGGGCAGCGGCCTCTACGAAGCCGCGTTTGCCAGTGTTGTGCACCTGTATGGCCAGGATGCGCGCCCAGCCATTACCGGAATCACGCTTTTTGCTGGCTTTGCCAGCACCGTGGGCTGGCCGCTTTCCAGCTATCTGGAAGGTCTTTACGACTGGCGCGTCGTATGCATGTTCTGGGCCGCTTTGCACCTGCTGCTCGGCCTTCCGCTCAATGCCTTGTTATCGCGTGCCAAGCCCAACTCGAGGGAAGTGGTCGAAGAACAAAAGCCGCCTGCAGCTGTGTCTCAGGGCGGAAACAACGCAGGCATCAGTCTTAAGCGCACTGCCTATCTGATGGCCTACGTTTTCGCAGCGTCCTGGTTCATCAGCACTGCCATGGCTTCCCACCTGCCTCAGATTCTTCAGGCCAGCGGTGTAACTTTGGCGGCGTCGATTGCTGCTGCTGCATTGGTCGGGCCTGCCCAGGTGGCAGGTCGAGTGTTGGAGTACAGCTTTCTCAAGAAAGCACACCCGTTGCTTTCTGCTCGCGTGGCAATCCTTGCCCATCCGCTGGCCGCTGTCTGTCTGGGCCTTGCCGGTGCACCAGCAGCCAGCATTTTTGCCATCCTGCATGGTCTGGGTAACGGCATCTTGACGATTGCCATAGGCACGCTGCCGCTCAAGGTGTTCGGATCTCAAGGGTATGGCCAGCGTCAAGGCTGGCTCATGGTGCCTGCACGCATCGTCCAAGCCGGGTCACCGTTTCTTTTCGGGCTGGCTGTCGCAAATGGGGGCAGCCAGGCTCTGTGGCTGTCTTCCCTGCTGGCGATCAGCGCATTTGCAGCTCTGTGGTCGATGCGTGTGAATGCACAGCAATGAAGACAAAGAGAGGTCAACAATGTCGTTTCACGATGTGATCTTCGTTGGGGCAGGTCAAGCAGGCCTATCGGTGGCGTACTTCCTGCGTCGCTCCAATCTGTCGGTGCTGCTGCTGGATGCCGAGGAAGCCGGAGGCGGGGCCTGGCAGCATGGATGGGACTCGTTGAGGCTTTTTTCTCCCGCTTCCTGGAGTTCCATCGCGGGATGGCCAATGCCTGCTTCGGGTGAGCAATATCCAAGTCGTGACCATGTGGTTGACTATCTTCGCAAGTACGAAGCACGCTACGAACTCAAGATCGAGAGGCCGGTATGCGTCACAGGCATTGAACCTACTGAGCAAGGCTTCCAGGTCAATGCCGAAGCGAGAAGCTGGAACTCGCGCGCCGTTGTATTTGCCACGGGAACGTGGCGAAATCCATTTGTTCCCAACGTTGAGGGTTTGGCGTCCTTCAAGGGGCAACAGTTGCACTCAGCTCAGTACGCATCTCCTGAGCCGTTCACAGGCAAGAGGGTGATGGTGGTCGGCGGAGGAAACTCCGGCGCACAGATCCTGGCGGAGGTCTCGCTTGTTGCGCAATCCACGACCTGGGTCACGCTGGAGCCTCCAGCCTTTTTACCGGACGAGGTCGATGGGCGAGTACTCTTCGAGAGGGCTACCGCACGCTGGCAGGCATTGCAGGAAGGCAAAGATCCGGAGAGCCTGCCAGGCGGCTTTGGTGACATCGTAATGGTTCCCCCTGTCCTTGACGCACGCCTGCGCGGCGTGCTGCATTCTGTCGGCTCATTTGAGAAGCTTATGGCGGACGGGGCTCAATGGGGCGACGGAAGTACCGAGCCCTTCGACGCGATCATCTGGTGTACCGGCTTTAGGCCTGCGTTACAGCCTCTGGAGACTCTTGGCGTTGTCAACGAATCCAGAGTCACGGTAGACGGCACACAGGTGCATGGCTTCCCTGGTTTATGGCTTGCGGGCTACGGTGAGTGGACCGGGCCAGCGTCTGCCACGCTCATTGGAGTCATGCGCACAGCTCGTAGCACAGCAAGCGAGATTACGCGGTACCTATCGGACTGAATGACCGCTGCTCCTGGATCTAAAGGACTGCTGTGGGTCGTGAGCAGCCCCTTGTCGTTGGCCGCTACAGGCCAGAAGCGGGCATTGAGAGAGTCATTCCAAGCGACTGCTTGCGCTCCGAAGGACTCCACTTTGAGCCCGGTGCACCACTTCGATCCTAGACTGTCCCCCAAGGTCTGGGGCCCATGGGAGGGCTAATCGAGCCAGACAACCGCACTTGTATCAATTCCAGCAATGCCCGGACACGAGCAGTCACGGAATGGCGATGGCTGTATGCCCCCAGCAATTGCAGAGGGGCAGGACGAAGGTCCAGTGGCACTTCCTGCAACCGACCCGTTGCAAGGTCTTCCTGGCAGGGGTAGGCCGCCACAATCGCGAAGCCGATGCCTTGCCGTGCGCCTGCCACGGCCAGTTCTCCGCTGTTGACGCGGTAGCGGCTGCGGACCGGCACCTTGACGATTTCTCCCGCGGCGTCCTGAAACTGCCAAGGTTGACCCTTCAGCGCACTGAGGGTGGTGATGCAGGGCAGGGATTTCAGTTCGCGCACATGGCGTGGCATACCGGTCCTGGCCAGCAAGGAGGGGGCGGCAACCACGATGCTGGGCAGTGTGGCGAGTTCGCGGGTGATGAAAGCACTGTCCTCCTGATGGCCGCGGTGGAAGACGATGGAAAGGTCGACGTCCTCTCGAAGGACCTCCAGCCCGGTCATCCGGGTATCGCATTCGAGCTCGATGCCTGGATGGAGGCTACAGAATTCGGCGAGGATGGGAGCCAGCAGCCTTGGTGCCTCCCCGGGCATGCAGATCTTCAGAGGTCCACGCAGTTCGCGCTGCACCGCGCCAAGCTCCTCCTGTGTAGAGAGCAGTGTGTCGAGCAGGGGCTTGGCGCGTTCGTAGAGCAATCGGCCGGCTTCCGTCATGCGCAGGTGGCGGGTGCTTCGCTCCAGCAGGCGTGTACCGAGTCGGCGCTCCAGTGATGCAACGTGGCGGCTGACGTTGGACGAGGGCATGGCCAAAAGCCGCGATGCGCCGGCAAAGCTTTGCTCATCAACAACCGCCGTATAGACGCGTACGGTATTCAGGTCGAGTGCATCGCGCATTGATTATCCCGTTTGAGGTATGAAAACGTCCAAATTTTGCATGCTAGTTCTCTGTAGTGGCGAAATCTAAGATGCCCTTTTGCTCGATGCAACGCAGTGCGCCATACATCGGGCATCGTATGTACAGGAGAGATTCAGCGTGGAAATTGGAATACTTGGCGGTGGCATTGCGGGCTTGAGCGTGGCGCTGGCTTTGCGCAAGCAGGGTTACAACCCTCGGGTCTATGAGCGTCGAACGGAGCCGGCAACCATGGGGGCAGGCGTGACGCTCTGGCCCAATGCGAGCTTTGTGCTGGAAGAGCTGGGGCTGCTGCAAGACATAGCGGCCATTGGCGGTCGGCCGCTGACAATGCGCCGCCAGGATGCCATGGGCAATGCATTGGGAGGCCTCGATATTGCCTTGCTGGACCGGACGATGGGATACCCAACCTACACGGTGCTGCGCAGGCACTTGCAGAAGGTGTTGTTCGACCATGCGGCACGGCAGGGGATTCCGGTGGAGTTCGGACACCAGGCGGTGGCCATTGAGCTGGATACCCATGGCAGAGCCGTGGCCCGTTTCGAAAATGGCGCGAGCATCCGCCCGGATCTGCTTATTGGCGCCGACGGCCGCATGGAGTCGGTGGCGCGCAAGTTTGTCGCGGGTGACAACACACCTGTCTATCAGGGCTTTGTCAACTGGATCGGCGTGGCGCAGGGGCCGCATGCGCTGGTGGACGATATTTCGATTCAGGACTTCTGGGGGGCGGGGGAGCGCTTTGGTTGCGTGCCGATTCGCCCCGAACTGGTGTATTGGGCTGCGGCGCAGGCACGGCCCCTCAATGAGGTTACGCCCACCGCAGATCTGCGCAAGGAGGTCGAGAAGCTGTTCGCGCGATGGCCTGAGCCGGTCTTGGCAATCATCCGTGCCACGCCCGAAAATGCTATCCGGCTGATTGCGGTGCATGACCTGGAGCCGCTGCATACATGGAGCAGGGCGAATGTGCTGCTGGTTGGCGATGCCGCGCATGCGCCGTTGCCGACGTCGGGGCAGGGTGCCTGCCAGGCACTGGAAGATGCGTGGCATTTGGCCCGGTGCCTGGATGGCGCAAGCGGCGGCTTGGACGATGTCTTCCAGGCGTTTGCGAAAATCCGAGCCTCGAAAACCGCAAGGCTGGCGGAACAAGGTCGGGTCTTCGCACGCGGCTTGTTCGCCACAGAGCCTGAAACCTGTCGTATCCGCAACGACAGGGCCAAGGCGTCCGATCCTGTGCATGACGTGCAGGTCTTGGCAGCCGGATGGGGGCAGGGTCTACCGATGCCTGGTTGCGCTGACAGCACATCTGTGGAGGGCGGTGGCTCTGGTAGCCTGTATCGCATTGAATGACAGGTGCTGGATTCCGCAAGGACAGAAAGTCATGTCCCCAATGACAAACCGAGCGGTCGGCTGGGCTTCACAGGGGCTTGATGCGGTGCATTGGGTTTGATGCAAACGCCTCTTTCCACACATCCTGCCAGCTTGCATGTGGGCACCAGCCGGTAAGCGTTACATAGCAGACATCGGTCATCGAAGCTCGAATAGCGGCTCTGGGTCGACCTGCGAGTGTCGCAGTTCGGCCAGGAACTGCCGGTAGCTGTGAGTAAAAGAGGGCGCTCAATGGCAAAGGCAACAGGCTGGTCATGGGCCAGCCCGCTTGTGTGACGGGTCGGGGTGGCTAGCACCACCGATGCATAAAGCGCACGCAGATGATCGCTGCAGCCATCTTCAGCAGTGCTTCGTGAATACCGGACTGAACATCGGCTCGCCAAGATTGAACGGTGCGGCAGGATGGCTCTGATGCAGGGAACGTCCTGCATGCACCGCTGCTGTTACTTCATGTCACATAGTGCAAACGTCACAAAATGTACTTATGTGTTGCTTAGAGTTCGCGCAGCGGTTGCAAGACAGCCACCGCCATTCCCTCTGAAAAGTTCCGTTCGTATCTCGCCAATGAAAAATCATAAAACGTGCTCGCGTACCCTGGCAGTCGTGGTTGGCTCATTCCTAGCCTCTTCTTCCAGCCTGGCCCTGGCACAGTCTTCCATCACCATTTTTGGCGTAGTGGACGTCGGCATCACCAGTGCCAAGTCCGGCAACAACAGGCTCAATGCTCTGAACTCAAGCCAAGGCAAGACCAGCCTGATTGGCTTTCGCGGCACCGAAGACCTTGGCGGCGGCAACCAGGCTCAGTTCTGGCTCGAAGGGGGCCTCAGCCCTGACGCCGGTAGTGGCGGCAGCAGCGGCTCTCTGGGTTTCGAGCGCCGTTCCACTATCGGATTGATCAACAATTCCTGGGGTGAAATCCGCCTGGGTCGCGACTACACCCCCAGCTACAACATCTTCACCGCGTTCGGGGGCCCTGATACCACCACCGGCGTGCAGGCCAATCTGTTCCAGACGATCCGCCAGACTGCGTATAACGCCGCCAGCCAAAGCGGCACGGTGGATCGCACGCGCATCAGCAACTCCGTGGGCTACTTCCTGCCGCGCAACCTGGGCGGTGTCTACGGCCAGTTCTCGGTTTCCTTTGGTGATGAAAACGCCTCCAACTCTGGCGCAAGCAAGGCCCGCAGATACGTAGGCGGTAACCTGGGCTATCGCTCTGGCCCGCTGAACGTGGGTATCGGCTACGGCAAGATCGACGGCACTGCCGCTGTGACTTCGCCCAGCGCCATCGCCGCAACCAGCGATCTGGAAGACTTGGCGCTGGGCGCCTCATACAACTTCGGTCGTTTCATGCTCAATGGCGGATACAACAGCCTGAAGTGGAAGCCCGCCAGCGGCGCAACCTCCGGGAAGGTGGACGGCTTCTACCTGGGCGCTACCGTCCCCGTGGGGCCTGGCAGCTTCCGCGTCAAGTACGCCAGCGCCAAGTTCAGCGGTAACGCCACAGCCCTCACGCGCAGCGGTGGCAAGACCGACAAGTATTCGATCGGATATGTCTACGACTTCTCCAAGCGCACCTCCATGTACGCCGGGATTGCGCGTGTCAACAACAAGAATGGCGCCAGCATTGGCCTGATCGGAGGTCCTGCAGGTGTCGCCAACACCGGGTCGACTGGTGTGGATATCGGCATCAGCCACTCGTTCTGAGCGGCACAACGTCTCTTTGCGCAAAGAAGTCTCCAAGGTCGAGCAGGGCTTTGCCTCGTCGGGCTTGCTTTCGGGGACTTCCATCTTCCTCTCAAGCCATACCCGCCATGCGCCACCTCACTTCTTCATCCTGCCTGATGGTCGCGACCGCCGCCGCGGTTGCCTTGCTGAGCGCCTGCGTCGACACCCGCCCGTTCCAGGTCGCCAGCCCCGAGACGGTCGTGCAGACTACCGGCGTCGGCAGCATCAGCGCCGTCGTCACGCGTCAGGACGTGCAGTTCGACGACAAGTTTTATTTCCCCTACGAAGGCCGCCACTCCGCCACCAAGGCTGATTTCCCCAAGGGCTTTCTGCCGGCCTATGGCTCGGGCCTGGCCTTGAAGGGCAGGCGCGCCGACGGCACGCTGGAGTTCTACGCCATCACCGATCGCGGCCCGAACGCCACCACCGGTCCGGTCACGCAGATCACCGACGGCTCCAACCCCACAGGCTTCGCCAGTTCCACGGTGTTTCCTTCGCCCGACTTCACGCCGTCCATCGGCGTGATCACCCTCGGCAAGGATGGAGCCAGGCTCGTCTCGACCCTGCCGGTCAAGTTCAGCGCCGCGCAGAACGCCAATGGTCGTGTGCAGCCACGGGGCATCACAGGCAACACGGGCGAGCAAGTTCTGGACGACTCCTTCACCTATCCCGGCAAGGCCAAGGACTACAGTGAATTCGGCCTGGACACCGAATCCGTGGTGGTGGATGCAGCACGCAATGTGCTGTGGGTTTCCGACGAATACGGCCCCTTCATCGTGAAGATCGACCCGGCTACCGGCATCATCCTGAAGAAATACAAGCCCGGCACTGGCGCGGCCGATCTGCCGGCCATCCTCGCCAAACGCCGCGCCAATCGTGGCATGGAAGGGCTGAGCATCGATGTGGTCAGCGGCAAGCTGCACGGTTTCCTGCAAAGTCCGCTGAACGACGGCAAGGCCGACTACATCACTGCTGCCGTTCCCGATGCGACCGGCAAGTCGGAAAACGTGCGCGACTACGCCCGCTTTGTGCGCTGGGTGGAGTTTGACCCGACTACCGAGAAAACCCGTTTGTTTGCATTGCCCGTGGACGGCAGCTGGTACAGCCAGGGCAGGACCGGCAACGCCAAGCTAGGTGATGCGGTCTCGCTGGGCAACGGGAAGTTCATCGCCATCGAGCAAGGCACGGGCAAAGACAAAAAAGTCTTTAACGATCTGGTGCTGATCGAGTTTCCGGCCAACGCTACCGACATCACAGCGCAGGGCTCCGACCTGGAAAAGAGCAGCCTGACCGGCAAGCCGGTCAATGGCTCGGACTATTCCAAGGTCGTTGCGCTCAAGAAGACCCGGCTCTTCAACTTGAACGCCACCGGCTGGGTGGCCGAGAAGGCCGAGGGTCTGGCACTGGTCGATGACTACACCTTGGCGCTGACCAACGACACCGACTTCGGTGTCTCGCTGGCCGTGCTGGACACCAGCGGCAAGGAGATCGAAGGCTCGGACGTCACCAAGTGCATGGTGGATGCCGACGGCAAGATCGTGAACGATGGCAAGTGCGCCAAGGGCGCGGCGAGCCTGCGCTTTACCACCAATGACGTCAATGATCGCGCGCAGCGACTGTGGACCTTCAGGTTCAGCAAGAAGTTGAGCGAATACGGCGCTTTCTGAACGACAGCGGCGGCACAAGCCGCTCTCTGCTATAGCCAGGGCGCCGCACCGGCGCCAGTCGTCCCGCTCGCAGGACGGCCGTGTTGACGTGGTGCACTGCGACCTGCGCTGGTGCTACAACGGTCTGGATATCCAGTGCGACCCGGGCCAGACCGTGACAGCCACCTTCACCATGAGTGGCTAACAAGACCGATCCACAAAGCACGCACAGATGATCGCTGCCGCCGACGTCAGCAGCGCTTCGTGGATATCCAGCCGTCGCTCGAAGCGGATTCTCAGCTTGCCAAAGCCTGCAAACCATCCGTGCGTTCGCTCAACCACCCGGCAATGCTTGCCCAGCCAATCTCACAAGTGCCCCGATGCCTGCTTGTGGAACCACGCTCTGAATTGAGATGCTCATCAAATGTGCGAGCGCGTGCCTAATTCGGGCGACTACGGGGCTAACTGCTCCCGCAAGCTTGCCAATATTTCTTCAGAAAGCGCCGGGTTGCCCGCAGCCGTGGCACGAGCGAGAACCAGGGCGCCAACCATGCTGCTGAGGGTCACGATAGTCTGAGTACGTTTGGCCGCGTCATCACCTTGGAGCACGCTCATAAAGCGCTGGATATTGCGTTCCACTCCCTGGGCAAAAACCTCCGACATCTCAGGCCCCGCTCTTGCTGCATCTGCTGCCAATGCCGCAGCGGGGCAGCCCTCTCCGGGGTGATCGCGATGCGCCGCAGAAAGATAGCCATGCACCAGCGCGCGGAGTCTGGTTGCAGGCGCGCCATCCGCCTCCGAGGACTCCAGTCCGTCTAGTGGCGTGATGGTCCACTCAAATGCACGCATGCAGGCCTCGCGTGCGAGAGCATCCTTGGACTCGAAGTGCCGGTACAGCCCGCCATGTGTCAAGCCCGCATCGCGTGTGATCTCTGCCACGCCCACGCCATCCAGGCCCTTTTCTCGATAAAGGCGCGCAGCGGCATCCACGATTCCTTCGCGGTTCTCGGCGGCCTGTGCTTTGCTCACTTTCATACGTTAGATGATACTCATCATCAAAACTCATTTATGATTGCGATCATCATCAATAAAGTTGGGCTCAGCTCCTGGGTCCAATAGCGGAAGGTGCAGCATGGGTCGTCGGGTAGTCATCACCGGTTTGGGCTTGGTCTCTCCTCTAGGGTGCAATGTGGAGCTGGCCTGGCAACGCCTGCTGGCCGGCCAGTCCGGGGTACGCGCCTTGAGCGCCGGTATGGGTGAAGGCACAGGCGTCTCCATCGCCGGACGGGTGCCAGGCCTGGAGGAGGATCCGCAAGCCGGGTGGAGCCCCGAAGCGGTGCTCTCGGTCAAGGAGCTACGCCGCATGGATCGCTTCATCGCATTTGCATTGGGGGCAGCAGACCAGGCTTTGGCACACGCGCAATGGGCTCATCCAAGCGTCGAGCAACAGGAGCGCGCGGCGACCGTCATCGGCTCCGGCGTGGGCGGCTTCAGTACCATTGTTGAAGCGGTGCGAACCACGGATGGCAAAGGGCCGCAGCGCTTGTCGCCTTTCACCGTGCCGGCGTTCCTGGCCAATCTGGCTTCGGGACAGGTGTCGATCAGGCACCAGCTCAAGGGGCCGTTGGGTGCTCCGGTGACGGCTTGTGCAGCCAGCATCCAGGCCATTGGCGATGCGGCACGTCTGATTCGCAATGACGAAGCGGACATGGCGCTCTGCGGTGGTAGCGAAGCCACGATTGACCGAGTTGCGCTCGGCAGCTTTGCTGCGGCAAAAGCAGTGACCACTTTCTGCGGCGGCGATCCCGCGAAGGCTTCCCGACCTTTCGATCAGGCTCGGGACGGTTTTGTCATGGCCGAAGGTGCAGGCCTGCTGGTGCTGGAGGCACTGGATCATGCGTTGGCGCGCGGTGCCAGGCCGCTGGCCGAGGTCGTGGGCTATGGCACCTCTGCCGATGCATACCATGTCACCTCCGGGCCCGAGGATGGATCAGGCGCCGCGCGATCGATGCGCGCCGCGTTGCGACAGGCACAGTTGCAAGCTCGTGATATTCAACACCTGAATGCTCACGCAACCTCTACTCCCGTTGGTGACCGGGGAGAGCTGGCAGCCATTCGTCAAGTGTTTGGAGCAGGCCACGGACCCTCCATCACGGCTACCAAAGCAGCCGTGGGCCACATGCTGGGTGCTGCTGGCGGAGCTGCTGCGATCTTCACCGTATTGGCCTTGCGCGACCAGATCGCGCCACCCGTGCTCAATCTGGAGCATCCAGATCCTCTGGCGGACGGCCTGGACCTGATCGCTGGGAGTGCGCGTGCTCATGCAATAGAGCACGCCATGCTCAACGGATTTGGTTTCGGCGGTGTAAATGCATCGTTGATTCTGAAGCGATTTACTGCCTGAGCCATACCTCTATCAGAAGCCTCATCAGGCCATATCACCCATGCGGCTCTTGGTAGGTCGTTCAGGCTTCTCACCCGAACGAATGCCAATGGCCGCTAGTGCGGGTTCTATAGACGCCTGCGTCAGCAGACGTTCGATGCGCGCAGCAAGTCGGCTGAAGACTGCTTCAGGGGCTCTGGCGAAATAGAGCTTTCGTTCACAAGCCGACGTTCGGGATGCAGGCAGAGTAGCTCACGGTCATGTTGTCACCATAGCCAAAAAAACGGCGATCAACAGTCCTAAATAGACCTTTGCGTGAACTCGGTCTGGAATGCGCCCGATCCACAGCGATGCTGCACGGATGCCGATCCAGGAGCCAGCCACGAGCACAGCAGCAGCTCGTATGTCGATATAGCCCAGGTGCCACTCTCCAAGAGGTAAAGGAGATTGAGCGGACAGGACAATGTAAGTCCCAGTTCCTGCCAGCGCGACCGGCAGTGATAGCGGATTCGCCGTGGCGGTTGCTTGTGTCATTTCGATTCCACGGCGGCGCATCAGGGGAACGGTCATCACGCTGCCGCCGACCCCCAGCAGTGCAGCAACCCACCCGATCACCAGTCCGGACAGTGCATTCGCCAGCGGCCCAGGGCGGTGCTGCCTTGCTGCGGGCCGAGCAAGAAACCCAGGCCTCAACCAGCAGTCCAGGATGGTCAGCACCAGATATGCCGCAAATGCCCAACGCAGCCATTCGCTTTGAACAACGGTTGCCGCAAGTGCGCCAAGTGCGGCCCCTGCGCCAATGGGACCCAGCAAAGGTCTGACATTCGTCCAATCCACTGTTCCTGCCCGTTGGTGACGCCACGTTGCGAGGAGCGCACTGAAGACCATTACGCAGGTGGATGTTGCAACGGCAATCTGCATGGCTGACTGCCCCACTGCGCTGCCTGGGGCGTTCGGTGTAGACAGCAAGCGGTACAGCAGCGGAACCACCACGAATCCGCCACCGAAACCAAAGAGAACGGTAGTGACGCCCGTCGCACATCCGCAGACCGCCAACAACAAATACAAGGACACGAAAAACTCCATTGATGCAGGAGCCGTCACAGTAGATTGCTCTGGAGTGGCGCGCTTTCGATGTTTGGTCAACAATATTTGCATTTCGGTCATTCGCTCTTTGCAGTCTTGCTGTGCGCAATCAATCACTGAACTCCCTCGATGCCACGCCTCGCGCTGTTGTGGCCATTGGCACCGACTATGCGCCTGGCACCGTTCTGGATACCCATAGCCATCGCCGTGCACAGTTCCTCTATGGCGCGACCGGATTGATGGAGGTCGGTACTGACGATGGCGCCTGGGTGATACCTCCCAACTGTGGCGTGTGGATTCCAGCAGGCAAGCCGCACAGGGTGAAGATGGTGGGAGTCAATACTCGAAGCCTCTACATCGAGCCTGACGAGGTGCCACGACGCCAATCGCATTGCGAGGTGCTGGCCGTGTCCCCGCTGCTACGGCAACTGCTCATTGAAGCCATCGACTTGCCAGCGCTGTACGACGAGCGAGGTCGCGATGGCGTGCTGATGTCGCTTTTGCTGCTGGAGGTCGGCCGCGCAGAAACACTGCCGTTCTTTGCGCCGCTACCGCGGGATGAACGACTGGCGACTCTATGCATTGCTTTCCTTCACCAGCCCGACGTGCGCTTGTCGCCACTGGCCTGGGCGCAGCAGCTACACCAGAGTGAACGCACCTTCAGCCGGTTCTTTCGCTCGCAAACCGGAATATCGTTTTCAGAGTGGAGAAGCCAGGCATGTCTTCTTTTTGCAATGTCCAAACTGGGGTGCGGTGATTCGGTGACAACGGTGGCGCTTCAACTGGGCTATGACAGTCCAGGTGCCTTCTCCACGATGTTTCGCAAGAGGCTCGGGAGCAAGCCGTCAAACTTCATGGTGGCAGAGCGGTAATCCGAGCTGATGGCCGCGTAGTTCATTCATTACCGGTTAGTGAGCGTCTGCCTTCAGGAGCCGGCTTTTTCAGATCAGTCCAACTTGGTGCTTTGCTCTTCTTTGGAGGCACAGCCATCAAGTCGCTGCGCTCTGTACACGCCTCCAGCCTGGATGTGCTCTGTTTGGATCGAGGCATGCAACGGTCTTTTCTTTGATTGTCCACGCAATAGAAGCGTGTGGTGCGCAGAGGCTGAAAGTTGTGTATCGACCGGTTGAATCCGCCGCGGTTTGCTGCCGGTGCTTATCAGGGATGCCGGCCGACTTTGAGCCGAACAGGGGGGCACGACCAACCAGTACCCGCAGTTCGCATTGCATCATATGCTTTTATTGAGAATGAGTCGCATTATCAATCTATAATTTTGCGGTGTAGTTGGTCGCAGCTCTTTGCGCCAGGGCTCCAAGGCTGTCTTATCGCCGCGCACGTTCGACCTCACTCATTGCTACTGGCTTTTTGGATCGTGCTGACCCGCTATTACAGAGACCTGTTGAATTTCTGCATGCGAAAAGTGAGAGACCGCGATACTGCGGCTGACTTGGCGCAGGAAAGCTATGCCCGTGTGCTTTCCATGCAGCAGAAAGGGCAGGTCATTCTTGAGCCAGGTGCATTGCTGAGGCAGGTAGCCTTGCGCGCCAAAATCGATATGGATAGACGGGCTGAGGTGCGCCAGCATCAAAATATCGATTCTTTGGAGGAGCGGGATCAGCCTGCGAGTCCTCTGCATCTGCAGCCCGAGCATGTCTATGCGTCGTCTCAGAGCATTCAAGCGTATCTTGACACTATAGAGGGACTGCCGCCTCGGTGTCGTGATGCCTTCTGCATGTACATCTTCGATGAGTTGCCCAACAAGGAAATTGCAGAGCGGATGGGGGTGTCGCTGAGCATGGTGAATCAGTACATCAGCCGCGGAAAACTTGCATGTGCTGCGCGCAGAATGGAACTTGATAATGTCGAGTGATCGCAAATTCGCGTGTGTTTTGCGTAGCTGTTTCGCCGAGGGTGAATTTTTGCCCCGCCCCGCGCATCTGTATCCATAAGATGAGTCACTCTTTTGCATCCCAGCGCAATGTGCCAGCCTCCTTTGACGAGGCCGCGGAAGCGCGCGAGCTCGCGGATTTTTTCAGTCGACAGAATCCGGTAGAGGTGGCGGCCGTCGAATGGCACTCGCGTTGGGAGCAAGGCTTGAGCGAGAGCGAGCATGAAGCCCTGCGCCAATGGTTGGCTGAGGATGCTGCACATGACACGGCATTTCGTCGTCTGACGCAAGACATGGCGGTGCTGCGTTCTGCTCCTTCCGACATGGTTGCAAAAGCACGTTCCTCGTTCAAGCGCGAAGCCATTGCCAGTGGAGGATCTTCTGCGCGGCCAGGCGGGGAGCCCGTGAAGGCGATGGAGGGACGGGCGCGCGCAGGCGCTCTGTTGAACTGGATGCAGCCGCGCTCAGCCTTGGTCGCTGCCTGTTGTGCTGCGGTCTTTGCGGCAGGGATTGGATGGCATCAATGGATGTTGCAGCCGACATTCGAGAGCAGCTATGTTGCGCAGAAGGGGCAGCAAAGGCTTGTCACCTTGCCAGATGGCACCGAGCTTGCCATGGACACCGACACCCAGGCTCAGGTCACCATGTACCGTGACCGCCGAGAAGTGCGGATTGCTGATGGACAAATCATGTTCTCGGTCGCCGCCGATCCCAGGAAGCCATTTCATGTCCTCGCTGGGCCTGCGCGTGTCACGGTACTTGGGACACGGTTTTCCGTTCGCTATCGCAGCCAGGGGGCCGATGCCGGGGCTGTCGATGTTTCGGTGGAGAAGGGCCATGTACAGGTCACCAGTGCCTACAGCACCGCCAACGCGAAGGCTGATCTGCCTGTCGAATTGCTGGCAGGACAAGGCCTGAGGGTGTCATCCAATGGGGTGTTAGGCCAGGTAGCCAGTGTTTCTCCCGGCAGTGTCGCCCTTTGGCGCAAGGGCTTGGTGCGTTTTGATAACACCTCACTGGCTGATGCATTGCTGGAGCTGGAGCGCTATGGTCCAACGGGCCTGGAGATCCGCGACCCCGCGGTCGCTGCAATGACCATCGGCGGCAGCTACCAGATTGATAGACCAGGGGAGTTTGCGCGCATGCTGAGCCAGATCCTGCCTGTGAAGCTGGTCAGCATGTCATCGGGGAAGACTGAAATCGTCAGTGCGCATTGAGCACTTCATGCTCAATGCGGCCATTTCGAATTTTTTTCGGACTCGGGGTGTATTTCTGGTGATCTGATGCGTCTTAAAGAGTAGTGAGTTTCATTTTCATTCATTACTCGACGTTCGGAATCCCTCTCCATGCGCTTCACGCAGCCTCATTTTCAGCCCGCTCCTCTTGCTTTGGCCGCGGCCCTGGCAGTCCTCTCCCCGATGACTGCGCAGGCGCAATCCTCTGCTGATAGTGGAAAAAGCATCAGTTTCTCGATCACTTCCCAGCCATTGGGGAGCGCACTCAACGAGCTGGCAGCAGCCTCTGGCACATCGATCGGGTTTGCTCCCGCGTTGGTTGCAGGCAAGACAGCGCGCCCCGTCCATGGAGCACTCACGCTGAAGCAGGCTGTGGAGCAGATGCTGGCTGGAAGCGGTTTGGTCGCCGTGACTCAAGGGGGTGGCCTGATCATCAAGGCCATCACGTCAAACGATGATTCCGCATCGCTGGCCACAGTCACGGTGACCGCACAGCTCGAGAGGGACGGCGTTACCGAGGGCTCGGGCAGCTACACCCAGACGGGTCCCAGCCGGACGGCAACGGGCCTGAATCTCTCGCTACGCGAGACACCTCAATCCGTGACCGTCATGACGCGTCAGCGCATGGATGACTTCAAGCTGGAGACGCTGACCGATGTGATGGAACAGACACCTGGCATCGCCGTCTACAGGCAGAACAATGCCACCGACTTTCAAGCGCGTGGGGCAAAGGTAAACCTGCAGACCGATGGCATGGCACAGCTGAGCAGCGGCTGGTACTACCTTACCAGCACCATGTTTTCGCTCGACGATATGGCGGAGATCGACCGGATCGAGGTCCTCAAGGGTTCATCCGGTCTGGTTGTCGGCAAGGGCGACTATGGCGCCACGGTGAACATGATCCGTAAGCGCCCGACTCGCGAATTTCAGGCCAGCGTGCGTGCCAATGCGGGGAGCTGGGACACTTATCGAACACAGGCCGATGTGAGCGGTCCACTGAACGAGGCGGGCACGGTACGGGGGCGTCTGGTCGCTTCTGCCATGGACGCAGGGGGATTCCGCGATCATGAAAAGAGCAGCAGCAAGATGCTGTTCGGGGCGCTCGAAGCGGACATCACTCCCGGCACAGTCCTCAACCTCGGTATGACTTATCGCGAACGCGATGCACAAGGCATCGGCACTACGCAGCCGATCCAGCGCTACACGCGAACAGGTGGTGAGGTGGCGTGGATGCCGCGCTCTTTCAACACCGGTGCCCCCTGGGGCGGATATTCCCAAAAAGGTCTCAGTCTCTTCGGCAGTCTGGAGCAACGTCTGGCGGATGACTGGACAGCCACGCTCAAGTTTTCACATCAGAACGTATCCATGGACGATATGAAGGCTGGCTACTTCTACGATCAGGACCGCGCAAGCTTCGGCCGATGGCGCAACATGGAGACCGATAACTGGAGCATCAATCTCGATGTGAAGGGGACATTCGAGCTGTTGGGCCGCTCGCATGAACTTCTGGCCGGCGCAGGCGTATCGCGCTTTCACAGCAATGTGCAATTGCCGCTGAATGCGTTGAACCTGGTGCCGCTAGGCAATCTCGGTATCAACATGGCACAGGGAGGCGCGGTGTTGCCTCAGCCTGATTTCAGTGTCTTGAACTACGGCAACAACAAATTCAGTCAGAAGCAGCGTTATGCCTATGCTGCCGGACGCTTCCGGGTGGCGGATCCTCTGCAGTTGATCACTGGGTTACGCGTTACACGGTTTGAAGAGCGTGACATCACACCATACTGGTGGAACTATGACATGAAGGAGAACGGTGTGATCACCCCGTACGCTGGGTTGGTCTACGAGGTGCAGCCGAACGTGTCGCTGTACGCAAGCTATGCCAGCATTTTCCAGCCGCAGACGGCTCAGGATGCGCGGGGTGCAACGCTGGCACCGGAGGAGGGCAACACTTATGAGGTCGGCGCCAAGGCCGAATTTTTCGACAAGCGCTTGAATGCCAGCATCGCTCACTTCTGGATGAAGACGGAAAACACCGCGGAGGAAAGTGGTGATCTCACTCCTGCGGGCAATACGGCCTACCGTGCGGTCTCGTCTGCAACGCGGCGTGGCTGGGAGTTGGAGTTGGCGGGCGAGCTCGCGCGCGGCTGGCAAGCGCAGGGCAGTCTGGTGCAGCAAAGCAGCTCGCTCACCAGCGCCAGTCAATATCCCAAGTACCAGTTCAAGCTCGGCACGACCTATCGCTTTGACCAAGGCTCTTTGCGGGGACTGACTGTGGGAGCGGCCACACGCTGGCAGGGCAAGACCTCGATGAGCAATAGCGCTGCCACTTTGTCGCAGAGGGGTTATGCGGTGCTGGACCTGATGGCGCGCTATCAGGTCGATAAGCACCTGTCGTTCAGCCTGAACGTGAACAATGCACTGGACAAGAAGTACATGGCCGGGCTCACCAACTTTACCGCGGCAGGCTTGTTCTACACCTGGGGTGCTCCGCGCAGCGTAAATGTCGGAATGCGTTATGACTTCTGAATGCCGATATTCAAAGTTGAACGTCGGTACTTCGCTGCCTTGGAGCTCGCAATGATGGACCTCCACTGATTCTGATTCTGGGCAAGGCGGATAGAAACTCGGCGCTGACCGGTAATCAACCTGCCCAGCCATTGTTATGTGCTGTTCGACGCAGGGCCTGGACAGCAGGCCATTGTCGAGCAGGAAGAAATCCAAAAGGCGCCAAGACGCCGAGCGCATTGGATACAACCTTGAAGATGAGGATCACTGAGTGCAATTGCTTCCTGTATTTCATCGAATGGCTTTGTGCCTGCTAATCAGTGGCCTATGGTGTTCGGCACAGGCACAAGCGGAGTATCTCTGGATGCAGTCCGACGGGGCGGAGGTCCGAGCCTACGTAGGAGAGTTACACAAACCTTTAGACAAGTTGCCAGCATTGCTGGAGCCCAAGGCAATGCAAGCTGATGGCAAATCATTGCCAATTCAGACTGCGATCAACCATATCGTTGTTCCCAGGCCATTCAGCGATGTTAATTTCCACGCATAACTGACCCGCCATTTCCATCTCAAACTGACCCACCCTTTGACTTGAGCCGCAAGGCT
>NZ_JAEIJE010000024.1:0-54954 GCF_016772095.1 Comamonas sp. NyZ500
CGAACCGTCGACCTATACCTTGGCAAGGTATCGCTCTACCAACTGAGCTATTCCCGCATTCAAAAAGCTTTCGCCTTTTGAGCGAACCTGTATTGCTACAGGTTCCGAAAACCTGGAGCGGGAAAACGGGTTCGAACCGTCGACCTATACCTTGGCAAGGTATCGCTCTACCAACTGAGCTATTCCCGCATATCTACCGAAGCCCAACATTGTACAACGTTGTTTGCTGCGATGGATGAATTGTAGCGCAGTTCTGAGCCCTCCCAGAAAAAACGCCACAATTTTCACAAAACAAGCATCAATGCTTGATGGCCGCCTCTACCGGCTTGGCATCGGTGGACGCCACGGCAGCTACAGCTTCCTCAGTCAAGGGATCCGGCACGCGCTCCAGCGCCACCTTGAGAACCTGATCGATCCATTTCACAGGAACGATTTCCAGACCGCTCTTCACATTATCGGGAATGTCCTGCAAATCCTTGGCATTCTCTTCAGGAATGAGCACGGTCTTGATGCCACCACGCAGAGCAGCCAGCAGCTTTTCCTTGAGGCCGCCGATCGCCGTGACTTCACCGCGCAAGGTGATTTCACCGGTCATGGCCACATCAGCTCGCACGGGAATACCAGTGAGAGCCGAGACAAAAGCTGTCGTCATCGCAGCACCGGCGCTGGGGCCATCCTTGGGTGTAGCGCCGTCAGGCACGTGCACATGGATATCCTTTTTCTCGAAGGCTTCATCCTTGATACCAAGCAGACGAGCGCGGCTACGCACCACGGTGCGAGCAGCTTCGACCGACTCCTTCATCACATCGCCCAGAGAACCTGTACGCGTAATGACGCCCTTGCCTGGCATGGTGGCGGCTTCGATGGTCAGCAGATCGCCGCCGACTTCGGTCCAGGCCAGACCCACAACCTGCCCCACCTGATTGGCATGCTCGGCACGGCCATAGCTGAACTTGCGCACGCCCAGATATTCATTGAGGTTGCCGGCATTCACCTCCACCTTGGGCTGAAGCTTGCCAAGTTGCAAGCCCTTGACCACCTTGCGGCAAATCTTGGACAGCTCGCGCTCAAGCGAACGCACGCCCGCTTCGCGGGTGTAATAGCGCACGATGTCACGAATCGCGGCTTCGGTCACTTCCAGCTCGCCGTCCTTCACGCCGTTGTTGGTGATCTGCTTGGGCAGCAGATAGCGGATGGCAATATTGGTCTTTTCGTCTTCGGTATAGCCCGACAGACGAATCACCTCCATGCGATCCAGCAAGGCCGAAGGAATGTTCATGGAGTTGGAGGTCGCCACAAACATCACGTCGGACAGGTCGAAGTCGACCTCCACGTAGTGGTCACCAAACTTGTTGTTCTGCTCGGGGTCCAGCACTTCCAGCAGCGCGCTCGAAGGATCGCCACGGAAGTCCATGCCCAGCTTGTCGATTTCGTCCAGCAGGAACAGAGGATTACGCGTACCGACCTTCTCCAGGCTCTGCAGCACCTTGCCGGGCATGGCGCCAATATAGGTACGGCGGTGACCACGAATTTCCGCCTCGTCTCGCATGCCGCCCAGCGCCATGCGCACGTACTTGCGTCCTGTGGCCTTGGCAATGGACTGCCCCAGCGAGGTCTTGCCCACGCCGGGAGGACCCACCAGGCACAGAATGGGCGCCTTGACCTTGTCCACACGCTGCTGCACGGCAAGATACTCAAGAATGCGGTCCTTGACCTTTTCCAGGCCGAAGTGATCTTCGTTCAGCACTTCCTCGGCATTCGCCAGATTGTGCTTGATCTTGGTCTTCTTGCTCCAGGGCAGTCCAGTCAGCACTTCGATGTAGTTGCGCACCACCGAAGCTTCAGCTGACATGGGCGACATCAGCTTGAGCTTCTTGAGCTCGGCCTCAGCCTTTTTGCGAGCATCGGCAGGCATCTTGGCGAGCTTGATCTTTTTCTCGATCTCCTCGATGTCGGCACCGTCTTCACCCTCGCCCAGCTCCTTCTGAATGGCCTTGACCTGCTCATTCAGATAGAAGTCGCGCTGATTTTTCTCCATCTGGCGCTTGACGCGGCCACGGATGCGCTTGTCAACGTTGAGGATGTCAACCTCGCGCTCGAGTTGCTCGAACAGGTTTTCCAGACGCTCCTTGATGTCCACCAGATCCAGCACCGCCTGCTTGCTCTCGAGCTTGAGAGGCAGGTGCGCCGCAATGGTGTCCGTCAGACGACCGGCATCGTCGATGCTGGCGATCGAAGTCAGGATTTCCTGAGGAATTTTCTTGTTGAGTTTGACGTACTGGTCAAACTGCTGGGTCACGGCACGGCGCAACGCTTCGATTTCGCTTTGCTCATGGGCATCGCCTTCGGGCTCCACGGGCGTCACAGATGCCGTGAAGTGAGACTCTTCGTCGGCAACCTGCTTGACCAGCGCGCGCTGCTGGCCTTCCACCAGCACCTTCACGGTGCCGTCGGGCAGCTTGAGCATCTGCAAGATGGTGGAGACACAGCCCACATCAAACATGTCTTCCGCTGCAGGCTCGTCCTTGGAGGCCGTCTTCTGCGCCACCAGCATGATGCGGCGGTCGCCTTCCATGGCCAGCTCCAGAGCCTTGATGCTCTTGGCACGCCCCACGAACAGCGGAATCACCATATGCGGAAACACCACCACATCGCGCAGCGGCAGCAGTGGCAGGTCCAGCTCGGTAGAAGGCAAAGGGGTTTGTCCAGACATAGGTATCCTCGGTTTCTCAGCGGAAGATGGTCCGCTTACCGGTGTATTTCAACCCCTGGGGGCAAATTGTTTTTGCCGCCTCAGGGGCATTGCCTTTCAGCCGCAGGCGACAAAACGAGCCCATTGGAGGGCCCGCCTTGCACGCAAGCACAGTATCAGGCCTTTTTGGCCGCTTCGCGGTAAACCAGCAGCGGCTCCTTGCCGTCTTCAATGGTGGCTTCTTCCACCACTACCTTTTCCACATTCTCGGCGGTCGGCAACTCGAACATGGTGCTGATCAGTGCCTGCTCGACAATGGAGCGCAGGCCACGGGCACCGGTCTTGCGAGCCAGGGCCTTGCGGGCGATCGCCTTCAGGGCCGCGGGGCGGATCTCCAACTCCACACCCTCCATGGCCAGCAGCTTGCTGTACTGCTTGACCAGCGCATTCTTGGGCTCGGTCAGGATCTGTACCAGTGCATCTTCGCTGAGTTCAGCCAGCGCCGTCACCACGGGCATACGCCCCACCAGCTCGGGGATGATGCCGAACTTGATCAGGTCCTCAGGCTCGATCTCGAGGAACATCTCCGAGATGGAGCGCTGCTTCTTGCTCTTGACGGTAGCGCCAAAGCCTATGCCCGAAGCCTCGGTGCGGTTCTCGATGACTTTCTCCAGTCCCGCGAACGCGCCGCTGCAGATGAACAGGATATTGGTGGTGTCGATCTGCAGAAAGTCCTGGTTCGGATGCTTGCGTCCACCCTGGGGAGGAATGCTGGCCATCGTGCCTTCGATCAGCTTGAGCAGCGCCTGCTGCACGCCCTCGCCCGATACGTCGCGCGTGATGCTGGGGTTGTCCGACTTCCGGGAGATCTTGTCGATTTCATCGATGTAGACAATGCCACGCTGAGCACGCTCGACGTCGTACTCACAGCTTTGCAGCAGCTTCTGAATGATGTTCTCGACGTCCTCGCCCACATAGCCAGCCTCGGTCAGCGTGGTGGCATCGGCCATCACGAATGGCACATTGAGCTGACGCGCCAGCGTCTGGGCCAGCAAGGTCTTGCCCGAACCCGTGGGACCGATCAGCAAGATATTGCTCTTGCTGAGCTCCACATCGTCCTTGCCGGCCTTGTCCTTGTGGTTCAGGCGCTTGTAGTGGTTGTAGACCGCCACGGCCAGCGTGCGCTTGGCCTGCTCCTGACCGATCACATAGTTGTCGAGATTGGCCTTGATTTCGGCGGGCGTAGGCAGATCGCCGCGACCTTCCTTGGCATCGACGGCAGGCTGTTCGTCGCGAATGATCTCATTGCACAAGTCGATGCACTCGTCGCAGATGAACACGGACGGGCCGGCGATCAGCTTCTTGACCTCGTGCTGGCTTTTGCCGCAGAAGGTGCAATACAAATTCTTTTCGGTGGAAGAGCCTTTTTTATCGGCCATGGGGGCTGTGCCTCGTTACGAAAAAACGAAAATTAATGATAACCAAAGACAAGGCGGCGTAGGCCATCAGGGACAAACGCCGCCGAGCAAGTCCCGGGAGCCAGTCAGCAGCTCCCAGGTTTTTCATTGCCAGCACCCGCAATCCCAATCAGACATGGGACTCGGTGCTATGCATTTCAGGAACGCTTGCTGATTACCTGGTCGACCAGGCCGTATTCCTTAGCCTCATCGGCGGAAAGGAAATAGTCGCGCTCGGTGTCGTTCTGAATCTTTTCCAGGGGCTGACCGGTACGCTCGGCGAGTATTTTGTTCAGGCGCTCGCGGGTCTTGATGATTTCGCGGGCATGAATTTCGATTTCGGTCGCCTGACCACGTGCACCACCCAGAGGCTGGTGAATCATGACCTGGGCATTGGGCAGTGCATAGCGCTTGCCCTTGGCTCCGGCCGACAGCAGGAAAGCGCCCATGCTCGCCGCCATGCCGGTGCACAGCGTCGAGACATCAGGCTTGATGAAGTTCATGGTGTCAAAAATCGCCATGCCTGCCGTCACGCTGCCGCCGGGGGAGTTGATATAGAAGGAAATGTCCTTGTCAGGATTTTCGCTTTCCAGGAACAACAACTGGGCTACCACCAGGTTGGCGGTCTGATCGTTAACCTCGCCCACCAGGAAAATCACGCGCTCCTTGAGCAGACGCGAATAAATGTCATAGGAGCGCTCACCGCGACCCGACTGTTCAATGACCATGGGCACCATGCCCAAACCCAATGTATCCAATGCGCTCATGTTTTCTCCAGTGCTATGCGCCTACTGTAGCCGCATTCTGAAAAGAAAATGGGGCTTGCGCGCAAAAGCACAAGCCCCGCAATTCAAGTTATCGGAACTCGCCTAGGGCAAGCACCGATAAAAGATCCAGCCCTTAGGCTTGACCCATCAGCTCGTCGAAGGAAACGGCCTTGTCGGTCACCTTGGCCTTGCCCAGAACGAACTCGGTCACGTTGTTTTCGATCACAACGGCTTCCACTTCAGCCAGACGATTGCGGTCGCCGAAGTACCAGCGCACCACGTCTTCGGGCTTCTCGTAGCTGGATGCCAGCTCTTCCACATGAGCCTTGATCTGTTCGGCAGTGGCTTGCAGGTTGTTGGTCTTGACCAGCTCGGCCACCACCAGGCCCAGGCGCACGCGACGCTCGGCTTGGGGCAGGAAGATGTCTTCAGGGATTTCAGCCTTGGCTGCGTCCTTGATGCCGCGCTGTTCCAGTTCGGCGCGTGCGCCTTCCAGCAGGCGGCCCACTTCAGCTTGCACGGAAGCCTTGGGCAGATCCAGCTCGGCCACGGACACCAGGGCGTCCATCACGGCTTGCTTGTTGCGGCCTTGAACGCGGAACTTCACTTCGCGCTCCAGGTTCTTCTTGATGTCGTCGCGCAGGGCTTCAACAGAGCCGCCGTCCACACCCAGAGTCTTGACGAACTCTTCGTTCACTTCGGGCAGGTTGGGAGCTTCCACCTTCTTGACGGTCACCAGGAAGTCGGCGGTCTTGCCAGCCACATCGGCGCCGTGGTAGTCAGCAGGGAAGGCCAGGGGGAAAGTCTTGGACTCGCCAGCCTTCATGCCGCGGGTTGCGTCTTCGAATTCCTTGAGCATCTGGCCTTCGCCGACCAGGAACTGGAAGTCTTCAGCCTTGCCGCCGGAGAAAGTCTCGCCGTCAATCTTGCCTTCGAAGTCCACAGTCACGCGGTCGCCGTCCACGGCTGCTTCACCGGCAGCGCGCTCGGTGAAGGTGCGACGCTGCTTGCGCAGAATGTCCACGGTCTTGTCGATGGCTGCGTCGTCCACGCTGGTGGACAGCTTTTCCACTTCGGCTGCAGTCAGATCGCCGATCTTGACTTCGGGCATGACTTCGAACACGGCATCGAATTGTGCTTCGCCTTCGGGAGCGCCTTCCTTCTCGGTGATCTTGGGCTGACCGGCAACTCGCAGATCGGCTTCGTTCACGGCAGCGGCAAAAGCCTCGCCCACCTTGTCGTTCAGCACTTCATATTGCACGGAGTAGCCATAACGCTGAGCCACAACGCTCATGGGCACCTTGCCAGGACGGAAGCCGTCCATCTTCACGGTGCGTGCCACCTTCTTCAGGCGAGCATCAACTTCAGACTGGATCGCAGACAGGGGCACGCTCAGCGTGATCTTGCGCTCGAGCTTTTCAAGAGTTTCAACGTTAACGGCCATGATTTTTCCTAAGAGGGATGAGGACCGTGCAGATTGCCAAGCAACCCGCACCGTATTGCGCAAAGTCACAGTGCGCGCATACCCAACGACATGCGGCACCACAAATTTCCAGAGCCTGCCCTGGTCATTTGCCCCAGCGTCTGGCGCCAGGCATTTGTTCAAATCAGGAACAGGCGAAGCCGACCATTATAACGAGGCGCCGCGCAGGCTCCGCCATCGCCCTACAGGGGTTTGCCTTAAAAGCTGACGCCGCGCCTGCAAAGCAGGAAAAGAAAAAGCCCGTAACAGCTTGGGGTTACGGGCTTGAGGCAGCAGGGACCGCCAATGTCTGGTGCGCGGAGCCGGACTCGAACCGGCACGGTGTTGCCACCGTCAGGACCTAAACCTGGTGCGTCTACCAATTTCGCCACCCGCGCGGTCAGCAATGCGCAAATTTACGCTTACTGAGGTCAAGACGCAGATTCTAGCCGCAAAATTGGCTGTCTTTCTTTCATAACAGGCTCAGGCCGTGTCCTTTCTGATGCGGAAAGCCGCCGCATACATGGCGGGCAAGGCCAGCAGGGTCAGCACGGTCGCCACAATCAGACCGCCCATGATGGCCACAGCCATGGGGCCCCAGAACACACTGCGCGACAGCGGAATCATGGCCAGTACGGCAGCCGCTGCAGTCAGCACGATGGGGCGCAGGCGATGCACGGCAGCCTCCACAATCGCATCCCATGCCGGCACGCCCTGGGCTCGTCCGCTCTCGATCTGATCGATCAGAATCACCGAATTGCGCTGAATCATGCCCATCAAGGCCACAACGCCCAGCAGAGCCACAAAGCCAAAGGGGCGATTCAGCAGCAGCAAGGCCGCAGCCACACCAGGGATGCCCAGCGGGCCGGTGATAAAGACCAGCAGCGAACGGCTGACGCTGCGCAACTGCAACATAAGCAGGGTGAAAGTCAGGAAAAGCAACACCGGGATACCCGCCACGATGGCGCCGGAGCCCTTGGAGCTTTCTTCCACGGCACCGGCCACCTCGATGCGATAACCGGTGTCACCCGCAGCATGCCAGCCGGCTTCCATCTTGCGCAGTTGCGGCAACAGCTCGTTGGTCAGCGTGGCGCCCTGCAGGCCCTCACGCACATCACCTTGAACGGTAATCGCGAAGTTGCGCTTTTCGCGCCACATCACGCCCGGCTCCCAGACCATGACGGGCTTGGCAATCTGCGTGAGTGGAATGGACTGCCCGTTTGCCGTGGTGACATAGACAGTCGCGATATCAGTGATGGCATCGCGGTCCTGCTTGGGCGGGCGCATCACGATATCGATCAGCTTGTCGCCTTCACGGAACTGCCCCACGGTGGTGCCGCTGAAATTCATGCCCGTGGCTTCGGCGATCGACTGGCTGGTCACACCCAGGGCACGGGCCTTGTCCTGGTCAACCTGCAGGCGGATGACCTTGACGGACTCGTTCCAGTTGTCGTTCACGCCACGCATGTCGGCATTGGCCTGCATCAGCGCCTTGACTTCATCGGCGTAGGTGCGCAGCTTGGCCGGGTCCGAGCCCATGACACGGAACTGCACCGGATATTGCACGGGCGGCCCATTGGGCAGCAGCTTGGAACGCGCACGCACCTCGGGGAATTCCTCGGCCATCAACGCCGGCAGCTGCTTGCGGATTTCCTCGCGCGCCTTCAGATCCTTGGTCACCAGAATGAATTGGGAAACGTTGTTCTGCGGAAAAACCTGGTCCAGCGGCAGGTAGAAGCGCGGCGCTCCGGAACCTATCCACTCGCTGACGGACTCCACGCCGTCGAGCTGCAAGAAGCGCTTTTCCACGCGCAGCGTCACTTCCTTGTTGGCCTGCAGGGAAGTGCCCTCGGGAAACCATATATCCACCAGCACTTCGGGACGGCTGGAATCGGGGAAGAACTGCTGCTGCACCTTGCCCATGCCCGCCAGGCCCAGCACGAACACCAGCACCGTGGCAGCTATCGTCAGCCAGCGGTGCTGCACGCACCAGTTCACCGTGCGGCGGAAGCGGTTGTAGAACGGCGTGTCGAACAGCTCATGCTCGCCCGCATCGGTGTTGATTCCGGCCTCTTCGGCCGACACCTCTCCGGACGCTACCTCAGGCGGCAGCTTGGCCGCATGCGGCGGTTTCTTGAGCAGCAGCAGACCCAGATAGGGCACGAAGTACACGGAGGCGAACCAGCTGAGTACCAGGGCAATCACCGTCACCGCGAAGATGGCGAAGGTGTATTCGCCCGTCATGGATTTGGCCATGCCGATGGGCAGAAAGCCGGCAGCCGTGATCAGTGTGCCGGTCAGCATGGGCTTGGAGGTGATCTCATAAGCAAAGGTGGCCGCACGGTACTTGTCGTAGCCTTCCTCCATTTTGCGCACCATCATCTCCACCGCAATGATGGCGTCGTCCACCAGCAGTCCCAGCGCAATGATGAGCGAGCCCAGCGACACCTTGTGCAGACCGATATTCCAGTACCACATGGCCAGGAAGGTCGCGGCGAGCACCAGCGGAATGGTGATGCCCACCACCAGTCCGGGACGGGGGTCGATATACCAGCGCTTCCACAGCGGATGCTGCCCCGGGCGCTTGTGCAGACCCAGGCTCAAAAAACTCACAGCCAGCACCACGACCACGGCTTCGACCAGCACCTGGAGAAACTCGCTGACCGAATCCGCCACCGCCTTGGGCTGGTTCTGCATATTGCTCAACGTCACGCCCACGGGCAGGCTTTTGGCGATGCGCTCCGTAGCCTGCGTCAACGCCTTGCCCAGGGCAATGATGTCGCCGCCCTTGACCATGGAAACCCCCAGGGCCACCGTCGGCTCTCCCTGAAAACGCACCATGACATTGGCCGGATCGGCATAGCCTCGGCGCACTTCGGCGATATCGCCCAACCTGAACTGCGCTCCTCCCTGACCGATGATGGGCATGGCACGCAATTGCTCCAGGTCGTTGAACTGGCCCTGCACACGCAACACAATGGTTTCAGCAGGCGTCTGCAAGGTACCGGCCGATGCCACGGCATTTTGCTGGTTGAGCTGGTCGAGTACCTGCTTGAGGTTCAGCCCCATCTGCGTGGCTTTGTGCGACAGCTCCACATAGACCTTTTCGTCCTGCACGCCAAACTGCTCGACCTTGGCCACATCGGGCACCTGCAGCAGTTGCTGGCGCACATCGTCAGCCAGGGTCTTGAGTTCGGCGTAGCTGAAGCCCTTGGCCTGCAGCGCATAGATCACGCCATAGACATCGCCAAAGTCGTCATTGAAGAACGGCCCCTGCACGCCCTGCGGCAGGGTGTAGCGCATGTCGCCCACTTTCTTGCGCACCGTATACCAGAGCTGCGGCACTTCCTTGGGGGGAGAGTAGTCCTTGACCTGGAAGATGACTTGCGACTCGCCAGGCTTGGAATAGCTGCTGATCTTGTCGGCATAAGGCACTTCCTGCAGCGTGCGCTCGATCTTGTCCGTCACCTGCTGGGCCACCTGCTCGGCCGTCGCGCCAGGCCAGTAGGTACGAATGACCATGGCCCGGAAGGTGAACGGCGGGTCCTCATCCTGGCCCAGCTGAAAAAAGGCCGTAAAGCCCAGCAGCATCAGCACGACGATGAAATAGCGCGTCAGCGCCACATGATCGAGCGCCCAGCGGGACAAATTGAAATGCGCACCACCGGTCTTTTTGTGTCCAGTGCCGCTCATTTGCCCGCCTCCGCAGCGACTGCAGGCTGGGACGCTCCAGATTCAGGAGCATTCTGCGTTTTATCCACCTGCGTTTTGGGCTGATTTAATACAGAGTTTTGTGGCGGCTTGGCGTATTTGTCGCGATATACCGTCACCTTCTGGCCCGGGGTCAGCACATGGGCGCCTGTGGCCACCACCTGCATGCCCGGTTGCAGACCCGAGGCAATCACCGCCTCGTTGCCGTCGGCGCTGGCAATCTGCACCGGCTGCAGCTTGACCGAGCTGCTGGCCGCGTCATAGAGCCAGACGGCCGTACCCTGACCGTTACCACCCTCCTGGCGCAAGGCCGTGGTTGGCAACTTGATGACCTGGCTGCCTACGGCTTCGCGGCTCACGCCCATGCCCTCGGGCATGACATGCACGGTGGCTCCCAATGCAGGCAGGTCCGTTCCCTGCAGAGCGGCCTTGACCACATAGGTGCGTGTGGCCAGATCGGCGCTGGCCGCCACCTCACGCACCAGGGCGCTGATCACACGCGACTCATCCGACCAGGGCCTGACCTTGACGCCCTGCCCCTGCTTGATGGCGCTACGCCGGTCTTCCGGCACGCTGAACACCGCGTCGCGCGCACCATCCTGGGCAATCCGCACCACGGGTGTTCCGGCCGCAACCACCTGACCGGGCTCGGCCTCCACGCTGGTGACCACGCCATCGGCATCGGCCAGCAACTGGGTGTAGTTCTCCTGATTGGACTGACTGGAGAGCTGAGCCCGCGCCTGGTCGAGCGATGCCTGGGCCGCCTTCAGATTGGCCTCGTAGCGTTCCATCTCAGCGGCGCTGATGAAGTTCTGTGCACGCAGGGTACGAAAACGCTTGGCATTGGCATCGGCCAGATCACGCTGCGTGGTGGCCGAGGCCAACTGGGCGCGCGCGGCATCGGCACTGAGCTGATAGTCACGCGCATCCAGGCGCGCCAGCACCTGCCCGGCCTTCACATGCTGGCCCAGCTCCACCTCGCGCCTGGTGATCTTGCCCGCCACGCGAAAGCCGAGGCGAGACTCCACACGGGCCCGCACATCGCCCGAATATTCCTGTGCAGATTCGATCTGCCCCTCACCCACGGTCACCAGCTTGACGGCACGCACCGGCTCGGGCGCAGCCTCCTTCTTGGAACAGGCCGACAACATGACAGCCGCCGCCACTATGGACAGCGCAGCCAGGGGCACGGCAGGCCGGCGCGGCAAAGACAACATTGCAAAACGACGAGAAGACGAAACAGCCATGGTGTTCTGGGCTTGTAAAAATAGGAAAAGCGCAGCCGCCGGGCAGGCCGCTGCACCCAAGTCAGCGCTGATTGTGCACGCACGTGCGCTTTTGCGCCGTCTTTTTATGGGCTGGCGCAAGCCGGCAAGCCCGCCCGGTCCACAATACGGGCGTGAACCATATGCCCCCAGCGAGCCCCGCCCCCAACGCGCCGGCCAGCATCACCCATTACGAAAACTTCCCTGTCGCTTCCTGGCTATGCCCGCCACGACTGCGTGCGCCCATCGCCGCCATCTACCACTTTGCGCGCACCGCCGACGATCTGGCAGACGAAGGCAATCACTGCGCAGAGCAGCGCCTGACTCAGTTGCAGCAATATGCGGCCGATCTGCAGCAGTTGGGCAGCGCCGGCGAAGCCGCCATGCTGATGCGTACCGCCTGGCCGCATATCTTTGGCCCGCTGGCAATTCAGGTTCAGGCCCATGGTCTGCCCAAGCCCTTGCTGGCCGACCTGCTCAGCGCCTTCGAGCAGGATGTACGCATGACGGCCGCCCAGGCCCGCTACACCGACATAGCCCAGTTGCTGGATTACTGCCGCCGCTCGGCCAACCCGGTCGGCCGCCTGCTGCTGCATCTGTATGGCGTGGTCAACGCCAAGGCACTGATTCAGAGTGACGCCATCTGCACCGCACTGCAGCTGATCAACTTCTGGCAGGACCTGAGCCAGGACTTGCCGCGCCAGCGCCACTACCTGCCGGATGCCGATCTGGCCCGCCACGGCCTGGTGCGCAGTGCCATCAAGCCAGAAGCAACGGCATTGACGCCCGAGCTTCAATCTTTGCTCGGCGAGCTCAACCGCCAGGCCCGCAGCCTGATGAACCATGGCGCGCCTCTGGTGCATCAACTGCCCGGTCGTACGGGCTGGGAGCTGCGTCTGGTCGTTCAAGGCGGCCTGCGCATGCTGGACAGACTGGACGCCATGCAGGGGCGCAACCTCTATCAGCGCATCAAGCTGGGCAAGCTCGATATGGCCGCCATGCTCTGGCAAGCCCTGCGCATGTAAGCGAAGCAGATAGCCCTGACCCCTTTCTGTATATGCGCAGTTCGCTATTGAATTTGAAGTCCAACCAGGTGCATGCCGCGCATTTCACTGTTGTGTCGGCCAACGACCCGCGTCATGGGACAATGCTCCCCCTATGAATCCGGATCAGTACGTCCAAGACAAAGCCGCCTCTTCGGGCAGCAGCTTCTATTACGCCTTTCTCTTCTTGCCCAAGGAGCGCCGCGCCGCCATCACGGCTTTCTATGCCTTCTGCCGCGAAGTGGATGACGTGGTCGACGAGGTCACGGACCCCGGCGTGGCAGCCACCAAGCTGGCCTGGTGGAAGACCGAGGTGCACAGGACCTTCACCAGCCAGTCCGCTCATCCCGTGATGCAGGCACTGATGCCCCACGCCAAGACCTATGGCATCGAAGAGCGCCATCTGCAGGCCGTCATCGAAGGCTGCCAGATGGATCTGGATCAGACCCGCTATCTGGACTTTACCGGTCTGCAGCGCTACTGCCATCTGGTCGCCGGCGTGGTCGGCGAAGTCGCCGCCCGCATCTTCGGCCAGACCGATGAGCGCACCACCGAATACGCCCACACGTTGGGCCAGGCCCTGCAGCTGACCAATATCATCCGCGACGTGGGCGAAGACGCCATGCGCGGCCGCATCTACCTGCCCATCAGCGAGCTGCAACAGTTCGACGTCAAGGCCCACGAGATCAACAAGCGCGAGTATTCGGATCGCTTCACGGCGCTGATGCGCTTTCAGGCCGAGCGCGCCCACAGCCTGTATGACAAGGCGCTGGGCCTGCTGCCCGATGCCGATCGCCACGCTCAAAAGCCCGGCCTCATGATGGCCAGCATCTATCGCACCCTGCTGCGCGAAATCGAGTCCGAGAACTTCCAGGTGCTGCACCAGCGCATCAGCCTCACGCCGCTGCGCAAATTCTGGCTGGTCTGGAAGATGCAGGCGCTGGGCCGCATGTAAGCGCGCCATGCAAGTTGCCATCATCGGTGGCGGCTGGGCCGGCATGGCCGCCGCAGTACAGCTCTCGCTAAGCGGCCATCAACCCACGGTTTTCGAAGCCGGCCGCCAGCTCGGTGGCCGGGCCCGCAATCTGGAACTGCCGGGCGGCAGCTTCGCCGACAACGGCCAGCATATTCTGATCGGCGCCTATGCCGAATGCCTGCGACTCATGCGCGCCGTGGGCGTGGCGCCGGAACAAGCCCTGCTGCGCAGGCCACTGGTCATGCGCTACGCCGATGGCAACGGCCTGTCCTTCCCCGACCTGCCGGCGCCGCTGGACGCCTTGATCGGCATTGCCACAGCCAACGGCTGGTCGCTACGCGAACGTGCCGCCCTGCTGGGCCGTGCCCTGCGCTGGCGCGTTCAGGGCTTTCGCTGCGCAGAGGCTGCAACCGTTGCCGATATCTGCAGCGGTTTGCCAATGCGCCTGCTCGACGAATTCATCGAGCCGCTGTGCGTGTCGGCCCTCAATCTGCCAGCCGCACAGGCCAGCGGCAGCATCTTCTTGCGCGTTCTGCATGACGCGCTGTTCGCGGGCACAGGCGGCTCCCATTTTCTGCTGCCGCGCTGCGGACTCGGCGATCTGTTTCCGAATCCGGCCGCGCAATGGCTGCAAGGCCGTGGGCATGCGGTGCATACGGCCAGCCGGATTCAGGAGCTGATCCCCCAAGGCCGGCAATGGCTGCTGCGCAGCTCCAATCCAGCCATTGCCGCGGAGCTGGAGCAATCGCGCTTTGATGCCGTGCTGCTGGCCTGCCCACCTCAGGAAGCCGTCCGCCTGGCCCTGCTGGCGGCCGAAGACCAGCGCCTGCCCGCACGCGACGCGGTGGCTTACCAGCACTGGGCACAGACCGCGCAGGCGCTGGAGCACACGGCCATTGCCACGGTCTATGCGCGCACCAGCCATCGCCTTGCCGCCGGGCTGCCCTGGCTGGCACTGCAACCCGGCGAGCAGGCTCCAGCCCAGTTTGTTTTTGACCGCGGGCACCTACAGCCATCAGATGGCACCCAGCAAGGCCTGATGGCCTTTGTCGTCAGCGACTGCCGCACGGACCGCCAAGCCCTGGAGCAGCAGGTGCTGGAACAAGCCCGGCAACAGCTGGGCTGGCAGGACATTCAAGCTGTGCTGACCGTGGTTGAAAAGCGCGCCACATTTGCCTGCATGCCCAACGTGAAGCGCCCAGGCATGGAACTGGGCCATGGCCTCTGGGCTTGCGGTGACTATGTGAACGGCCCCTATCCAGCGACGCTGGAAGGTGCGGTGCGTTGCGGGATTACGGCAGCTGACGAACTGGTCCGGATGGACCAGGACTGAGCAGCTCTAGCGCAAACCCTATCAGCACAATCCTGATGCCCGGATCGCGCTGCCGCAGCCGGTTTGACAGCGATTTGACAGCCACAGTTGCAACCATGGCTTGAGAGGCAATCTCTCAGCCGCATAAAGCCAAAAGCAACGGAGACAACATGGCATCCACGTTCGACAAGTCCACTCACGAAGTTCTGAGCATCTCGCGCCGCCATCTGCTGACCGGCGCCGGAGCCCTGGCCTGCAGCGGCCTGCTGCCCGGCATGGCCCGCGCTGCCGATGACAGCTGGCCCAACCGCCCGATTCGCTTTGTCGTGCCGTTCGCGCCCGGCGGCAGCTCTGAAATCGTGGCCCGCTCCACCGCAGCCGAGCTGTCCAAGACCATAGGCCAGAACGTATTCGTGGACAACAAGCCCGGTGCCGCGGGCAATATCGCCATGCAGGAAGTGGCTCGCGCCGATGACCAGAGCACGGTCATCCTCGGCCATATCGGCACACTGGCCGTCAACCCTTATATTTTCGACAAGCTGCCCTGGGACCCTAAAAAGGACTTTGTGCCCGTGAGCCTGCTGGCCAAGGTGCCCAGCCTCTATGTGGTGCACCCCGACCTGCCCGTCAAGAACATTGCCGATCTGGTGGCCTATGCCAAGAAGAACCCCGGCAAGCTCAGCTATGGCTCGGCCGGCAACGGCAGCGCGGGGCATCTGGCATTCGAATATCTGAAGATGACGGCCGACATCTTCATGCTCCACGTGCCTTATCGCGGCACCGGCCCCATGATGACCGACCTGCTCTCGGGCCGTCTTGATGCGGCCTCGGTCGGCGCCGCCGCGCTGCTGCCCTTCATCAAGGCCGGCAAGGTGCGCTGTATCGCCACCGGCTCGACCAGGCGCCTGCCACAGCTGCCCGATGTGCCCACGGTGGCCGAGCAGGGCTTTGCAGGCTTCGAGATGACCCAGTGGTATGGCATGCTGGCCCCTTCCAGCCTGCCCCGCGCCCATGTGGACAAGCTGGCCGCAGAATGCGCCAAGGCCGTCAAGGCACCCGATGCGCTCAAACGCCTGCAAGGCGACGCGGCCGAACCCATTGGCAGCACGCCGGAGCAGTTTGCCCAGTTCATCAGCATCGAGCAGAACCGCTGGCAAAAAGTGCTCAAGCGCGCACAGGTGAAACCGGGTTGAACCCCGAGGCATCTCGCCTTCCCCCCTTCTTTTCAGAAGGGGTGAGAGATCCTCATTGCGGGGCCGGCCTTGCTGGATGTACTGGGCCGGTCAGCGCCGCGTGGCACAACGCGTAGCGCGGCTCAGTGGCTCTCTATCCACCACTGGATGATGATTTTGGCGAGATAGCCGACAAAGCCCACGCCCAGACCCAGAAAAATCACAAAGGTGCCGAACTTGCCTGCCTTGGACTGACGCGCCAGCTGCAGGATGATGAACACCATGAACAAGATGAAGGCGCCCACGCCCCAGGTCAGGAAAAAGTGGGCAAGCTGCTCTTCCGTATAACCGAATATCACGACAACCAGGTCCTTACAGCCTTTGCCAGGCCCTGGTCGCGCAGCGCTCAGACGGCAGGCACTATCGCGTCATCCCTGGCAGGGAATGCAGAGGCATCCACCAGGTCCCGATAGGCGTGCCAGCTGGCATGGCCCAGCAGGGGCATCACAACCACCAGCCCCAGCAGATAGCTGCCAAGGCCCAGCAAAGTCAACATCACAATCAGCGCCGCCCACAAGGCCATAGGGCCCGGGTTGGCCAGCACCACGGACCAACTGGTCAACACGGCCTGACGCACGGTCACTCGCCTGTCCAGCATCAGCGGCATGGCCACCACACTGGACGCAAAAATCGGAGCAGCCAGAAAGCTGCCCAAAGCCATCCATTGCACAAACAGCTGACCATCTCTGGCCAGCACCACATGCGCAATGAAATCCTGCAGGGTTTGCACACGCACGGGCGACATCACGGTGATCAGCGACGCAGAAATCAGCACCCAGCCCGTGGCCGCCAGCGCCAGCAAGGCGCCGAACCGAACCATGCACCAGTACCCTCCCCGGCCCGTGGCATGGCAGCTCTGCCATTGCGTCCAGGTGCGGCGGATCAGACCCCAGTCTGCCACCTCACCGCGCTCGATGGCCCGGCTGATGGCATAGAGGCTGGTAGCCACCAGAGGCCCCACCACCAGAAAGCCCGACAAGGCTCCTGCCATCAACCAGAAGCGATTGTGCCCCAGGGTCAGGATTGCTGCACCGATCAGGATCAAGGCCAGACCATGCGCCAGACTGATGAGCGGAGCCTTAGAAATGTCCTGCAAGGCTCTGGACAGCCACACCAGAGGCCGGCTCCAGGCAATGGTTCGCACAGGTGCCAGCGGAGGCGGGGTGAGAAGGCAGGCAGACAGGCAGGTAGGCATAGGCGGTCCTTGTTCGCTGACCCGCAAAGCTCCCGCTCGTCCCGGTCAACGATCTGCCAGCCCCTGACACAACTGCCAAAGGCTGGCGACTGTGACGTGGGGTTCAGGACCCACGCAAGGCCATGCTACCTGCCCGCGGTTGAGCCAGACTGCGTGCATACCCGCATCCATGGCGCCCCGGGCATCCAGCTCCGCATCGTCACCGATGTGCAGCACATGCTCGGGAGCCACGCCGGCCGCATCGGCCGCGGCCTGGAAAAACCGCGTCTCGGGCTTGGCCATCCCGGCTCCGCTTGCAGACAGCGAGGCGCGAAAATGCTCGCCTATCCCCACCACATGCACATTCGCATTGCCATTGGACAGGGCCACCACCGGCCAGCGCTGCGAGAGAAACTGCAGCGCCGGCAAGGCGTCGTCAAACAGTTCGACCCGCTGGCGAGCGGCAAAGAACTCGTCAAAGGCCGGTTCGGCCAGGGCAGGATCGTCGCCAGCGCGGGTCAGCGCCAGCCGGATAGACTCGCGGCGCAGGCCGCTGAGGTCGGCTTTCAGATCCGGGCGCAATGTCACGATTTCATGGCGCAAGGCACGCACCTTGTCCGTATCGCCCAGGTGCTTGGCCGTACCGGGAGCATGCTGCGCGAGCCACTGCAGCAAAACGCCCTCTGCCTTGGCAATCGTGGGCCAGATAGGCCAGAGCGTATCGTCCAGATCCAGGCTGATGGCGCGAATCTGGCCGCTGCGGCGCAGGCGCTGAAGGGTTTCAATGGCAGGGGCGGGGGTGTCTTGGGATTGCATGTCCCGAAGAATAGCGGCCCGGCTAATGCCGCAGAGCGGCTGCGCCTATCCGATTAGCTGACACAATTGCGCCATGCCATCACGCTTTGCGCCCGAACCCCGCTTCCGTCACGACCAATCCGCACGCACCGGCATCCTGCTGTGCAATCTGGGCACGCCGGCCGCCCCCACGGCCGCCGCAGTGCGCCCTTATCTGGCGGAGTTTCTCGGTGACGATCGCGTGGTCGAGATTCCCAAGCTCGCCTGGTGGCCGATTCTGCACGGCATCATCCTGCGCACCCGTCCGGCCAAGTCGGCCGCCAAGTACGCCACCGTCTGGCATGAAAAGGACGGCTCCCCGCTGCTGCACTGGACCACGCGCCAGGCCACTTTGCTGCGCGGCTGGCTGGGCGAGCGCGGCCACAATGTGCTGGTGCTGCCGGCCATGCGCTACGGCACGCCATCCATTGCGGCCCAGCTGGATGCACTCAAGAAAGACGGCGCGACGCGCATCCTGATCCTGCCGCTGTACCCCCAGTATTCGGGCACGACCACGGCCAGCGTGTTCGATGCCGTCTACGACTGGGCCAGAACCCAGCGCCATATTCCCGAGCTGCGTTTTGTCAACCGCTACCACGACGATGCCGGCTACATCGAAGCACTGGCGCAGCGCATCGAAGCCCACTGGCGCGGCCATGGTCGCGGGGAGAAGCTGGTCATGAGCTTTCATGGTGTGCCAGAGCGCACCCTGCATCTGGGCGACCCCTATCACTGCGAATCGCACAAGACGGCACGCCTGCTGGCCGAGCGACTCAAGCTCGGCAACGAGCAGTATCTGGTGACCTTCCAATCGCGTTTTGGCAAGGCCAAATGGCTGGAACCCTATACCGAGCCTTCGCTGATTGCCATGGCCCAGGCTGGCACTCGGCGCGTCGACGTGGTCTGCCCCGGCTTTACCAGCGACTGCCTGGAGACGCTGGAGGAAATCAAGCAGGAAGCGCGCGAGGCCTTTTTGCATGCGGGCGGCCAGCAGTTCGAGTACATAGACTGCCTCAACGACAGTGCGCCCTGGATCACCGCCCTCAGCGATATTGCCCAGCAGCATATGCAAGGCTGGCCCACCGGGCGCGAGGACGATGTCGATCTCAAGGCCCGCGCCCAGCACGCCAAGGCGGCCGGCGCGCCGCAGTAGGCGGCCATCCAGCGAACTGGCACGGCATATGCTGCCTCCGGCAGCATGCATATTCACGCCCGCTCCATTCGCTATTTCGACATGATCCGCCGTTGCGGCTCCATACGCGAAGCCGCACGCCATCTGCATGTGGCATCATCAGCAGTCAACCGCCAGCTGCTGCAGCTCGAGGACGAAATCGGCAGCCCGCTGTTCGAGCGCCTGAGCTCGGGCCTGCGGCTCACGGCCGCCGGCGAAGTTTTTTCGCGCCATGTGATCACGGTGCTGCAGGACGAGCACCGCCTCAGCACCGAGCTGGAGCTGCTGCGCGGCGTGCGTCGCGGCTCGGTCAGCGTGGCTGCCGTGGAAGGCCTGAACGCCGACCTGATGCCGGCCGTGCTCACGCAGATGCACAGGCGCTACCCCACGATTCAGATTCATGTGCGCACCTGCGGCTCCCAGCAGGCGGCACAGGCCGTGATTCAGGGCGATGCGGACGTGGGCATAGGCTTTTCGGTCAAGCGCCACGACAATCTGCGCCAATGCACCATGGGCCGCTTTGCGCTGGGTGCCATCGTGCCGCCCAAGCACCCGATTGCCCAGCTGGAGCGCGTGGACTTTGCGCAATGCGCAGCCTTTCCTCTGATTCTGCCAACGCCCGAACTCTCCATGCACGACTTGCTGCAGCCCTTGCTGGCGCACCACAAGCGTGCATTGCAGGTGTTGCTGGAAACCTCGTCCATCGAGCTGGCCAAGAGTCTTGCCGAACGCGGCGTGGGCATTTTCTTCCAGAGCAGGCTGGGACTGGAGCGCGAGCTGCGCGAAGGCAGGCTGGTCCATGTGCCGCTGGATACGCCCACCACGCTGTACTCCGAACTCGGCGTCTATGTGCGTGCAGGACGCACGCTGCCATCGGCACTCGACGCCTTCAACCGCATCGCAGCCGATGCCATAGAAAGCCGCGAGGACGAGGAAAGCGTCGCCCTACGTGAATGGGTGGCCCGCACGCAGGCCGCCGCTACGGCGGCTTCCGCCAGTAGCTGAGCCCGCCCTCTCCTACGCTTGCACCGGCATTGTGCGCATCGCTTTTTGCGAATGCACCAATGCCGTGCAGCGCTTTACCCATCAGCGACTGGCGCTCACATTTTTAGATCACCCCGCAGCAAAAGCTGCGCTATCCAGCACGGGCTGCGCTTTCTAAACTGACTCCAGTTCTTCAGTTTCTGGACGCCATTTGTGAGCATCTCTGCCCTCCCCCTCATCGACATCAGCGGCCTGCACAGCCATGACCCTGTGGATCAGCATCTGGTGGCCGAGCAACTGCGCCAGGCTTGCGAACAGCGCGGCTTCTTCTATATCACCGGCCATGGCATAGACCCGGCGCTGATCAGCAGCCTGTTTGCCGCCAGCCAGCGCTTCTTCGACCTGCCCATGACCGAAAAGCTGGCCGTGGACAAAAAGCTCTCCCGCTGCAATCGCGGCTATGAGCCGCTGCGTGCCCAGACGCTGGAGAGCGGCGCACCGCCCGATCTCAAGGAAAGCTTTTACGCCGGCGCCGAGGTCGCGGCCAACGATGCGCGCGTGCTGGCCGGCCGCTTCAATACCGGCCCCAACCAATGGCCCGAAACCCTGCCCGACTTCCGCGCCGTGATGCAGAACTATTACCAGGCCGCCTACGGCCTGGGCGCGACCATTGTGCGCGGCCTGGCCTTGTCGCTGGGCGTGCCGGTCAGCCACTTCGACGGCTATCTCAAGGAGGCCGCCGCGACCCTGCGCCTGCTGCATTACCCGCCCCAGCCTGCCAACCCCGAACCCGGCGAGAAAGGCTGCGGCGAGCACACGGACTTCGGCGGCGTGACCTTGCTGCTGCAGGACGAGGCCGGCGGCCTGCAGGTCTGGGACAAGGATCTCGGCAGCTGGATCGACGCGCCCCCCATGCCCGGCGCCTTCGTCGTCAACATCGGCGACCTGTTCGCGCGCTGGACCAACGACCGCTATGTCTCCACCTTGCACCGGGTCATCAATGTCTCGGGTCGCGAACGCTATTCCGTGCCCTTTTTCTTCACGGGCAACCCGCTGCACAAGGTGGAATGCATTCCCACCTGCCTGGACGAGGGCGAGCTGCCCAGATACCCGGCTGTCACGGTGGAGCAGCACCAGATCGAATGCTATCGCCGCACCTACGGTTGACGGAGGCCACGATGACAAGCTCACGCAATATGGTGCTGATCCACGGGGCCTGGCAAGGCAGCTGGGCTTTTGCGGCCTGGACGCCGCTGCTGCAGGCCCGAGGCTGGAAGGTGCTTGCCGTCAATCTGCCGGGCAACGATGCCGCCGCCGAAGACGACAGCTGCGCCAATCTCGACGGCTACACCGCCCATGTGCTGCGCGTGCTGGAATCGCTGGACGGCCCTGCCGTGGTGGTCGGTCACAGCGGTGGCGGCATGACGGCGTCTCAGGTCGCCCAGGCCGCCCCCGAGCGGGTCAGCGCCCTGGTCTACCTGGCCGGAATGATGCTGCCCAGCGGCGTGAGCTACGGCGATGTGATCGCACAATGCCGCGCCGCCGATCCGGGCTTTGACTACCAGGGCATAGGCCCGCATCTGGCCTGGAACGAGCAGCGCAATTCCAGCAGCGTGCCGCTGGAAGCCGCCATGGCTTTGTTCCTGCATGACTGCCCTCCAACCGCAGCGCTCAAGGCGGCCAGCCGTCTCTGCGTCCAGCCCGAAGCGGGCCGGACCATGGTGAACCGGCTCAGCGCCGAGCGTTTTGGCCGGGTGCCACGTATCTATGTGGAATGTCGCCAGGACCGCTCCGTGACGCTGCCGCTGCAGCAACGCATGCAGCAGCTCACGCCGGGCGCCAGGCGCATCAGCCTCGATTGCGGCCATGTGCCCCAGCTGGCCTGCCCTCAGGCCCTGAGCGACGCCTTGCTGCCGGCTTTAGATGAAATCCAATCGAAACCTTTTATGAGCTTACGCATTCCGCTCATCAATGTATAGCAAACAATTGCCCCGAACTCGCATTCTTCAGGAGTTATTCATGACGCGTCCCACCACCCACTTCAAACGCTGCGCCCTTTTCGCCATGCTCGTCGCCTGTGGCGCAGCGGCCCAGGCGGCCGACAAGCTCACGGTACAACTCGACTGGCTGCCCGGGGGCGACAAGTCCTTTGTCTATGCCGGCGTGCAGCAGGGCTTTTTCAAGGACGAAGGCCTGGACGTGAAGATTGTTCCCGGCCGAGGTTCGGCCGATGCCGTCACCAAGGTGGCCTCGGGCTCTGCCGATGTGGGTTTTGGCGGCATCTCGGCGCTGATGATGGCCGCTGCCGAAGGCAGGATTCCCGTCAAGGCCGTGATGTCGCTGTATTCCAAACAGCCCGATGCGCTGTTCACGCGCGCCGACAGCAAGATCAGGAACCTGAAGGACATGGAAGGCAAGACGGTGGCCATGCCCACCTTCTCCTCGTCGAATGCGCTGTGGCCCATCGTGCTGCAGAAGAACGGCGTGGACGCCAGCAAGATCAAGGTCATCAAGTCGGACCCGGCCACGCTGGCTCCCATGCTGGCTCAGGGCCGCGTGGACGCGACCATCAACTGGGTGACCGTGGCTCCGGCCTTCGGCGCCGTGCTCAAGCAGGCCAGCAGGGAACTGTCGGTCCTGCCCTGGACGCAGTTCGGTCTGGACGGCTATGGCTGGTCCGTCATGGCCAGCGACAAGACCATCAAGGAACGCCCCGAGGTGCTCAAGCGCTATGTGCGGGCACTGGGCAAGTCGCTGGAGTTCTCCATCCAGAACCCGCAAAAGGCGGCCGAGTCGCTGAAGGCCCTGGTGCCCGAAGCCGACACTGCCGTGGTCAAGGCCGAATTTGAAGCCTCCATCCCGCTGCTCAGGAACGAGATCAGCCAGCGCGACAGCCTGGGCAAATTCGAGCCCCGGCTGCTGGCTGCCACCTGGGGCTGGGTGGCCCAGTCCATGAGTTACGACCTCAAGAAGGTCGACCCGGAAACGCTGGTGGATCGCCGCTTTCTGAGCCAGTAAATCCCATGCGAGGGCGGCGCAGCACCGCCCTCGCGCTCCCGCCCTTGTTCTTTCCTTGATCGCCTGCCATGCAATACGTAATCGATCTGAACGCGGTCACCCAGACCTTTGTCTCCAGCGATGGCAGCCCTGTCACGGCCCTGCAGGGCGTGGACCTCCATCTACGCCGCCACGAATTCGTCTCGCTGATCGGCCCCTCGGGCTGCGGCAAGTCCACCATACTGCGCCTGATTGCGGGCCTGATCCGCCCCAGCAGCGGCGAGGTACGTATCTTCGATCTGCCCGTGACCGAACCACGCGACGAGATCGGCATGGTGTTCCAGAAGCCCACGCTGCTGCCATGGCTCTCGGTGCTGGACAACATCACCTTCCCCATGCGCCACAAATACGGCCATGTGGAAATGAAGGAAGAGGCCCGCGCCCAGCAATTGCTGGAGATGATCGGCCTCAGGGACTTCGGCCACAAGCGGCCCCACGAACTCTCGGGCGGCATGCAGCAGCGCGTCGCGATCGCACGGTCCTTGCTGCATGACCCGGACATCCTGCTGATGGACGAGCCTTTTTCGGCGCTGGACGCACTCACACGCGACGAAATGAGCCTGGAGCTGCTGCGTATCTGGAACGAGCGCCCCAAGACCGTGGTCTTTGTGACCCACTCCATCCAGGAGGCCTTGCTGCTGTCCGACCGCATCGTGGTCATGAGCGCCCGCCCGGGCCGTGTGGCCGACATCATCGATGTGCCGCTGGCACGCCCGCGCAGCATGGCCACTCTGGCCGATCCCGTGTTCACCGAAATGGCCAACGAGATTCGTCTCCAGGTCTTCAGCAAACACCCCGCACACGCCTGAAGATCCTCCCGCAGCCCCAAGAGGCCCCCTATGTCTGCCCTCATACAACGCCATGCTTCGCTGCTGGTCTTCCTCGCCGTACTACTGTTCTGGGAGTGCGCCTGCCGCCTGGCGCATATACCCGAGTACATTTTTCCTGCTCCCAGCCAGATCTGGCGCTCTGCTGCCGAGATGGGGCTGCAGCGCTGGCTGGAACATGTCACGGCCACCTTGCAGGTCGCGCTCATAGGCTATGCGCTGGCGATCGCACTGGCCATTCCGCTGGCCATTGCCATCACGCGATCGCAGTTGCTCTCGAAAATCATCATGCCCTGGCTGGTGGTGATCCAGTCCACCCCCATCGTGGCCGTCGCCCCCATCATCGTCGTCACGCTGGGTGCAGGCCTGCTGCCCCGCGTGGTCATCACCACGCTGATTGCCTTTTTCCCGCTGGTGGTTTCCACGGCCCTGGGCCTGGCTTCGGTGCCGGCAGAGCTGGTGGAGCTTTCGCGCTCGCTGCGCGCCACCACCAGCCGCCAGTACTGGCAGATTCGCATGCCGTTTGCCGTGCCCTATGTGTTTTCGGCCCTCAAGGTCTCCATCACGCTGGCCATTGTGGGCGCCGTGGTCGCCGAGTTCGTGGCTGCGGAAAAAGGCCTGGGCTATCTGATTCTGTTTGCCACCTCCTCCTTCAAGGTATCCGTGGCCTTTGCCGCACTGGCACTGCTGGTGCTGTGCAGCCTGCTGCTCTATGGTGGCGTACAGCAGCTGCACAAGCGCCTCTTTCCCTGGAGCCAGAGCACTCCCGCCTGATCAACACAAGGACCGCCACCATGACAGACCAGAACTTCCCCCCGCAGGGCCTGACGCCCTCTGCCGAACAAATCCAGCGCAATCTGCGTCGCGCCCAGGCGGTGGCCCAGCGCGCCACGCAAATGGGCCACCACCCCTTCGGTGCCGTGCTGGTGGGCCCCGATCAGGAGACCGTGCTCATGGAGCAGTGCAATATCGACACCGTCAATCACGCGGAATCGACCCTGGCGCGCATGGCGGCCACCAATTACACGGCCGAGTTTCTCTGGAGCTGCACGCTCTACACCAATGTGGAGCCCTGCTGCATGTGCGCCGGTACGGCCTACTGGGCCAATATCGGTCGCATCGTGTTCGGCATGACCGAGCATCGCCTGCTGGAATGCACGGGCAGCCATGGCGAGAACCCGACCATGAGTGTCTCGTCGCGCTATGTCTTCGACCATTGCCAGAAGGCCGTAGAGCTGATCGGCCCGATACCCGAGATGGAGGCCGAGATCGCCGCCCAGCAGCAAGCCTTCTGGGCGCAGCGCTGAGGGCCACGCCAGCAGGAGGCTGCCATGCTGCTCACCCACCCCTCGTCACCCCAGGCCGCGCAGGCCCTGGCCCGCAAGCTCGGCAATGCCGCCTGCTTCATCGCCGGGGGCACGCTGCTGCAGCAGTCATGGGCAGAGCCTCGCCTGGCGCCGTCGGCCACGCATTTCATCAATGTGATGCACTGGCCCGAGATGCAGCAGATCAGCCTCGGCCCGCAGTATTTGCATATCGGTGCAGGCATGCGGCTGGAAGCCGTCCGCTGTCACCCCTGGGTACAGCAGCACGCGCCCGTGCTCGTCCAGGCCCTGGCTCAGCTCGGAGCCATGGGGATACGCCGTCTGGGAACCCTGGGCGGCAATATAGGCTGGGGCGAAGGCGACTGCTGCCCGGTATTGCTGGCCATGGATGCACAGGTCGAATTGACGGACGGCAACCTGCAGTCGCTGGCGCAGACATTGAAGCTCATGGACCGGCCTCTGATGCTGTCGTTCCTGCTGCCACGCAGCGATGTGATGGAGCCCCGGCCACTGGTGTTCGAGAAGGTCGGCTACCGCGCGGCATTCTCCCCCGCGCGCCTGCGCATGGCCTTGCGCTGGAGCGATGCACAACAGCTGCTGAGCGTGGACCGAATCGCCGTGGCGGCCCCCGGCATAGGCGTGCACCGTCTGCAAGCCACGGAAAAGCTGCTGAGCTATGCGCAGGAGCTGCAGATCCGTCCCTCCCTCGGCGATGTACGCACCACCTGCGAGCAAAGCCTGCCTCCCGATCTGGCCCGGATTGCCAGCCGCCTGATTGCCGGACATTGCGGGCTGCTGGCCTGAACCGTCATGGAATTCCTCACCTCTCATCACATCCGCGAGCTGGGCCTGGAGACTTTGCCGGTCCGGCCCGATGCCAGGGCCAAGCTCGGCGGCAACCCGGGCTTTCTGACCGACCGCATTCGACCGGGTCAGCTGCGCGCAGCGATTCTCGGCAGCCCCCACCCCCATGCGCGCATTCTGAGCATCGACACCAGCGCCGCCCAAGCCCTACCAGGCGTCCATGCCGTGGTGACCCATGCCGATATTCCCGGCATCAAGCACTATGGCTTGCGCAAGGTGGACCGGCCCGTGCTCTGCATCGACAAGGTGCGCCATGTGGGCGACCCGGTCGCCGCCGTTGCGGCCGTGGACATGGAGACGGCGCGCCAGGCTCTGGCGCTCATCCGGGTTGACTACGAACCCCTGCCCCCGGTCTGCGACCCGGTCGCTGCCCTTGACGACACGGTGGCCGCCGCCCATCCGGTCCATCAGGGCGGCAATATGCTGCATGCCGCCAGCCACCGCCAGGGCGATATATCTGCGGCCCGGACAAGCACAGTGCACCGGGTGCAGGACAGCTATGTGACGCCGCGCCAGATGCATGCCTTTCTCGAGACCGAAGGCGGTGTCGCCGAGCCCGATGGCGCGGGCGGCCTGCAGCTGTTCTTCGGCGGCCACAATCCCGCGCGGGACAAGCAGGTCATCGCCGACATGCTGGGCCTGCCTCACGACAGAGTGCATGCCGTGGGCACCCCCGTGGGCGGCTCCTATGGCGGTAAGGACGAGCTGACGATTCAGCCGATTGCGGCCCTGCTGGCCTGGAAGGCGCAGCGCCCCGTACGGCTGCATCTGACACGCCCGCAATCGGTGGATCTGGGTGTCAAGCGACATCCCATGCAGATCGAAATGCAGACAGGCTGCGATGCACAGGGGCGGCTTACCTACCACCAGGTGCAGATAGTGGCCGACACCGGGGCCTATGCCACGCACGGCCCCGAGGTGCTGGATGCCGCGCTCGAGCATGCCCCCGGCCCCTACCGGTATCTGGCACTGGACCTCGGCGCCAGGCTGGCCTATACGAACAACGGCATCGCCGGTGCGTTTCGCGGCTTCGGTGCCGTGCAGGTGCAATTTGCACTCGAGCAGCAGATGGACAGACTGGCTGCGCTGGTCGGCATGACAGCTGACGCGTTTCGCGCCATCAATCTCGCCGCTCCGGAAGCACCCGGCCCGCTGGGCCAGCATGTCGTGCCATTTGACGGCGCCCAGCGCGCACTCGATGTCGCCCGCCAGCAAGCGCTGTGGCGCGGGCCGCATCGCTGGGCCAGCGCGGACGGCCGCCATCTGCACGGCGTGGGCCTCACGCTGATCCATCGCAGCGACGGCTTTGGCAAGGGTGGCCCCAGCGACTGCCGCATGGAGCTGGCCCTGGCCGCCGACGGTGCGATCGAGCTGCGCTGCGGCTTCACCGAACTGGGACAGAACCTGGTCGGAACCATCCAGAGCCTGGGCGCGCAGCATCTGGGCTGCGCAGCCGACGCGATCCGGCCGGTGCTGGGCGATACCCGGCTGACACCCGACTCGGGCCCTGTGGCCGCCTCGCGCGCCACCACGCTGGTATGGCGCGCCTTGCAGGAGGCAGCCCAGCCCTGGCAGCAAGCCTTGCTCCTGGCCGCCGCAAGACTGCTGCCCGATATCCCTCTGCGCTGCGGCGCATGGGGCCTGGAAAGCGCTGCGGGCCTGTGCCTGAGCTACGCCAATCTGGCAAAGGCATCGGGCGAACAAGCGCCCTGTATCTCCATAGACCTGCGCGCAGAGGACCCGGAGGGCAACGCGCATGACACCCACTTCGTCTTCGGAGCCTGCGCCGCCATTGCCCAGGTACGCGTCGACACCTGGAGCGGCATGGTCCGGGTGCAGCGGCTGGTGATGTGCACGGCCCTGGGACCCGTGGCATCGGCCCAGGGCTATCTGGGTCAGATGGAAGGCGGCGCCCTCATGGGCCTGGCCATGGGCACGCAGGAGGAGCTGGCCTGCCTGGACGGCCACTACCAGGCACGCAATCTCGACGGCTATCTGATCCCCACGCTGGCCGATGCCCCTGATATGCAGGTGCTGGCGATCGAGAACCTTCCCGAGGGCGATCCCATAGGACCGCGCGGAGCCGGCGAGATCAGCGTCAACCTGGCCCTGCCCGCAGTGGCCAATGCCCTGGCCGCCGCACTGCAGCGCCCCATCACCCAACTGCCCATGACCCCGGAGCGTGTGATCGCGCTGCTGGAGGCGGGCGCGGAGTCCTCCACACCATGACGACGACCCACATCCCGGAGCACGGTGGCAAGCCACCCGCAGCCAGCGCAAAGGAGGCCTCGGCTTTTGTGCTGCAGCTGAATCTGAACGGCCAGCCGGTCAGCGCCAGCTGCAGCCCCGATACCCGGCTGCTGACCTTGCTGCGCGAGCACTGGCACCTCATCGGGGCCAAACCCGGCTGCGAAGTGGGACGCTGTGGCGCCTGCATAGTCTGGCTCAACGGCGAGCCCGTGAATGCCTGCCTGCTGATGGCCTATCAGATCCAGGGCCAGACCGTGCGCACCATCGAGTCCGTGGCACAGGACAGCGCCAGCGAACCCGTGCGTGAGGCGCTGGCGCGCTGCGGCGGCGTGCAATGCGGCTATTGCAGCTCCGGCATGGTCATGAGCATGAGCTGGCTGCACCAGCAGCAGCCCCGCCCCACGGCTGCCGAGGCCGAGGCTCAGATGTGCGGAAACCTTTGTCGCTGTACGGGCTATGGCGGCATCCGGCGTGCCGTGCAGGAGCTGTTTCCGGCCGGGCAAAGCGCATGATTATTCAAAATTAATAGCTGCAATCGCTTACCTACAAAGCGACTCATCCACTTTTAACCACATTTATCAGAAACCACGCTGTTTGTTCGCCAGTTCATGACCCCAGGCAATAAGCAGACAAGTTTTTCTTGGTTGGCCCTGTCGCGGCAAGGCCGGACAATAGAGGCCCTGGGCATAGCCATGCCCCTGACGAATCGGCTTTGCCGACTCCTGCCATGAAAAACTCTCTGACAAGCTATGCGCTGGTTCTGGGCTTGGGCCTGAGCACCAGCGCCTGGGCGCTCGCAGCCCAACCCCTGCTCAACCCCGAGCAACTGCAGCCACTGCTGCAGCAGGCCGATGTCCGCCTCATCGATATCCGCGACCCCAAAGCCTTCGAGGCCGGCCATATCGCCCAGGCCGCCAACGCCCCCTACGGCAAATGGCGCGGCCCCGCCACCAATCCCGGCGAGCTGCCCGACCAGGCTAAGCTGGTGGCACTGGTGCAGTCCCTGGGCCTGACGCCAGCCACGCATGCCATCGTGATCTCCAGCGGAGCCGATGCCACGGACTTCGGCGCCGCGGCCCGCGTCTACTGGACGCTCAAAAGCCTGGGTCTCCAGGAGTTGTCCATCGTCAACGGCGGCATGAAGGCCTGGGAAAGCGCAGGCAAGCCCCTGGCCAAGACCCGCACGCAGATCGCACCCAGCAGCTACGCACCGACCTTTGACGCCAGTTGGCTGGCCACCCAGCAGGACGTGGGCAGGCATCTCGACCTGTCCAACGCGGCTCTGGTGGACTCGCGCCCCGACGCCTTCTATCTGGGCAAGACCCGTGCGCCCGCCGCCAAGCTCTCGGGCACCCTGCCCGGCGCCCAGCAGCTGGATTTCAACCAGTGGTTTGTGCCAGGTACTTCGCAGTTCGTGGATACCGCCAAGGCCAGGGAGATCGCCGCCAAGGTCCAGCGCCCGCAAGGCCAGGACATGGTGGCCTTCTGCAACACCGGTCACTGGGCGGCCACCGACTGGTTCGGCCTCTCCGAAATGGCCGGCCTGCCCAATGTGAAGCTGTATGCGGGCTCCATGGTGGACTGGACGCAATCCAAGGACGCGCCGCGCATGGCCAACCAGCCAGGCCGCGCCCAGTCATTGGCCTATGACGCCCAAAAATGGTGGGAAAAAACATTCAAGTAAGCCCCTGAGTCGCTTCGCGCCTTCCCCAATCCGGACGCCCCCAAGCGGGACAGACACCCTCGCTGCGAGGCAGCGGGGCCGCCTAGGACTTGCTTGGTGTCTCTGACTTGGTATGTGGCGGTATTACACGCCTCGAACTCTTGAGGCACTGAATTAACACTAAAAACATGAAACGACTTCCCATAACGGCCTTGCTGGCCGTTTTCTTTGGCTGGCTGCTGTGGTCGGTCTCGGTGCGCCAGGCGGCGCTGTTCTCTGTGGGCATAGGCCTGGGCGCGGTGCTGGCCGGCAAGCGCTTTGGTTTCACCACGGGCTGGCGCATGCTGGTCGAGGAAAAAGACGGCAGCGGCATCTTTGGCCAGTTGCTGCTGCTGGCGCTGGCTGCAGCCCTGGCCATGCCTTTGCTGGGCCATTTCCCCGAGCTGACGGCAGCTCTCGGCCCCCCCAGCATCAGCCTGCTGGTTGGAGCCTTTGTCTTTGGCCTGTGCATGCAGATCGCCGACGGTTGCGGTAGCGGCACGCTGTACAAAGCCGGCATGGGCATTCCCATGAACACGGCCATACTGCCCCTGTTTGCGATCGGCAGCTTTCTGGGCAGCCTGCACCTGGGCTGGTGGCTGGACCTGGGCAATACGGCACCCGTGGGTCTGGTCACGCAATGGGGCTGGGCTCCAGCGCTGATCGCCACGCTGGTCGCACTGGCCGTGATAGCGGCAGGCGTGGCCCTGTATGTGAAAAAGGCCAATGCCGCCCTGAACCGCCCGGCCAAGCCGCTGCTGGTGCGCAAATGGCTGGTCGGCGCCGTGCTGCTGGCCATCCTGGCCACGCTCAATCTGATCATTGCGGGCCAGCCCTGGGGCGTGGTCTACGGCTTTGGTCTGTGGGCCGCCAAGATCGTCAACGCCACGGGCGCCGTCGATCTGGCCAGCAACTGGTTCTGGAGCCAGCCCGGCAATGCGGCGCGCCTGCACGAAACCGTGCTGCTGGACGTGACCAGCATCACCAATATCGGCATTCTGGGCGGCGCACTGTGGATTGCCGCCGGCAAGCCCGCGGCTGCCAAGGCACTGACAGGCGCGCAATGGGTCGTGGCCCTGGTGGCGGGACTGGTGCTCGGCTATAGCTCGCGCCTGGCTTTCGGCTGCAATGTGGGCGCCATGCTCTCGGGCATCTCCACCGGCTCCATCCACGGCTGGATCTGGGTGCCGCTGGCATTTGCAGGCACCATCTTCGGCCTGCGCATCCGCCGCCATTTCGGCTTCTGAGCAAGGAACAACCATGACCTCACCAAGCACCTTGCGCACCGTATTCTGGGCTCTGCTGCTCGTCTTTCTGGCCTGGGACTTTCATACATCGCCGGCCATCGACCTGCGCTTTGAAGCGCCGCTGATCGCAGCCGGCTCCGGCCAGGCTGCACAGGGCGGACATTGCTCCATGCCTGCCGGAAAATAAGCGCCACAGTCCCTGCTCCGACGCCCTGCCCTACGGTCAGGGCGTTTTCTTTGGCGCCTGCTCAGGCCCGGGGCTTTTCCAGCTCGAAGCCCGCTGCCTCCCAGGCCGTCAGGCCACCGGACAATGGCCGGACGTTGTGAAATCCCGCACGCTGCAATTGCCGGGCCACGCGCGCGGCGGAGATCTCGTCGGGACAGTCGCAGTACACAACCAGGCCATGCTCATGCCGCTCGCGCGGCAGCAAATGTTCGTAGGCCGCCTTGCCCTTGCCCTGATGCTCCAGCCAGGAGCTGGCTCCGGGAATATGACCCTGACCGAAGAGCAGGGGTTCGCGCACATCGATCACCGTCGGCGTGATGCCCTGGGCGTTGAGCCCCGCCAGTTCCTCGACCGACATGCGCGGCATCTTCAGCGAACGCACGACGCGCTGCCTCTGCCACCATTTGCGCGCCACGAAGACCGCGAACGCCACGCACAGCAGCAGCAGCCCCCATTTGCCCAGCGCCGTCAGCACATCGAGCAGATCCTGCACCGTGGAGCTGAACAGCGAGCCCAGAAACACCGCCGAGCCCACCCAGATCAGGGCCCCCAGCGTATCGAACAACACAAAGGTGCGCAGCGGCGTGCCCACCACACCGGCCAACGCACTGGCAATGGAGGCAAAGCCCGGCACGAACTTGGCCACCAGCAGGGACTTGGCCCCCCAACGCCCATAAACCGACTCGGTCTGGCGTATGCAGGCATCGGGCGAGAGCGAAATGCGGCAGATACGTCCCAGCACCCTGTGCCCATAGGCCCTGCCAGCGTGGTACCAGAGCACATCGGCTATCAGCGCTGCGGCCACTGCAATCACGGTGAGCCAGCCCAGACGTGCCAGGCTGCCCCCCTCCAGCGCTCCGGTCACCACCAGCACCGGATAGGCAGGGATGGGCGCGCCCAGCTGCTCTATCAGCACATTGAGAAAGACAATGCCGAAGCCGTATTCCCGAATCAGATCCACGACAAAACCCATGACCCACGCTCCTTACCCCGACCAGGGTTAGCCACCGATGCTAGCGAGACGCGAACATCCCCGGGGCTGCGAGGTTTTGCGCTTCAAGCCTGGTGCAAATGGGACAGAACGGCCTCGAAATGCGTACTCACATTGAGCGCCGGCGCATGGCCGCAGTCCGGCACTTCCAGCCAGGTCAGCAGACCTCGAGCACCGGGGCCACGCTGCTGCATCTGCTCGGCCACCGGCTTGAGCACCAGATCGGACTCCTCGCCGCGCAGCAACAGCACGGGCAGTTGCAGCGCGTCATAGTGAGTCCAGAGCAGATAGTCGTTGTCATGCTCGGTGAACTGCTCGATCATGCGCGGATCGTAATGCGGGGTGACGCGGCCGTCATCGCAACGACGCGTGCTGGTCTCGGTCAGCTTGCGCCACTCGAAATCGCTGAGCCAGCCATAGGGCTTGTAGGCCGCGCGGAAAAAACCTTCCAGCTCGGCGACGGTGTCGAACACCGGCGGCCGGCCCGCGTAGCTCTTGATGCGGGCCAGCGCAGCCTCGGCCAGTTCGGGCGCATTGTCGTTGAGCGTGAGCGTGAGAATGCGCTGCCTGAGAGCCGGCTCGAACAGGCCGGATGCACAGACCGTGCCTATCGCTCCACCCATGCTGGTGCCCACCCAGTGCACCTGCTGCAGCGCCAGCGCATCCATCAGCTCGCGTGCCAGCCGGGCATAGAAGCGCAGCTGATACTCCTCGCGCGGGTTGCGGCTCCATTGGCTCAGACCGCGGCCCAGCGTATCCGGGCAGATGACGCGATAGCCTTGCACCGTAAGAAACTGCGCCAGTGCATCCATGTCGCGCCCCGTGCGTGCCAGGCCATGCCAGGCGATCACCGTAGCCTTGGTCGGGCCTTGCGGCTTCCAGTCAAGGTAATGAATCTCGTAGCCAGCGCAGTTCGCATAGCAGGATGCCGGCACGATGGCCGCAGAAGCGCAGTGGTTGGGCATGGCAGGTTTCAGCATCAAAAAGGCCTCCAGCGCATATGTGATAAGCGCTATCAGCTATCAACTTCGGTAGTCAGCCGGCAGCCGTAGCCACCGGCCGGTCATGCGTATCAGTCCGGCACGCGGATGGCTCCGGCACTGACCTCTATCCTGTCGGCCGCTGCCGGCGTGCCGGTAATCAGCGGCAGATTGGCTGGCTGTATGGCCGGTGCCTGGCCCGGGTTGCCACCACGAGGCACGGTGCGCACCACCTGGCTGGGAGGCAGCGCCTTGCCGTTGGCAAGGTGGTCATACATGGCATCGAGCGCGCGGTTCAGATAGACATGCAGCGGGATGTAACGCGTGTCGTACCCCGGCAGCACGGTGGGCAGGCCGATGAAGCTGTCGAAGTGCTGGGCATTCGTGACCTCCACATAGCTGAGCTTGCTGGCAGCGCCTTCCACTTTCCGGTTGAGCGCCACATAGGGCCGCGTCGTGTGGTTCACGGGCAGCAGCGCATCCGCGCGGCCATGGACGATGATGGCCGGCTTGCCCTGCAGATTGCCGTTGCGCCTTGTCTCGTCGACACCGGCCTGCAGCGCCCTGGCGGCACCATCATTGCCCGTGACGAGATTGCGCAGGCATAGCGCACCCGGCGTGTTCCAGTCGGCCAGGCCCGAGTTCACCGAGACGGAGAGGAAGTCGCGCGCGGCACCGAACTTGCCCTTGTTGTTGATGAGCTGCACGCCGCTCGATGGCGGCACGCCGTTGCCCGTGGAGAACATGCTGGCCAGCGCCTCTGGGGCCAGCGGCGTCACTGCGCCCGCAGCCGTCGTACCGGCATAGCTGTAGCCGCAGAGGTTGTCCTTCACGCTGGCGCGCGAGAGCGAGTTGGCAAAAGTGACCGACACGGCGGGCGCCACCTCAAAGGCGGCCAGCGAGGCATGCAGCTCGCTGGACTCCGGCTCCCAGCCATAGTCGCGCAGCTTCTGCAAAGCTTCTTCGGCCTGGGCCGCCGTGGTCGTGGCATTCAGCAAGCCGGCAGTCCTGAGTGCCGCGCAGCGGTTGGGCGCAATCGGCAGAGCCGTGCTGGCAAACCCCGCAGCAAACGCAGCCGCATAGGGAGAGCCGCTGACCGATGCCGCCAGCGAGGCGCAGGATTGATAGAGGTTGGCATAGCTCGTGAAGTCCACCAGCGTCTTGCCCACCACTGGCAGTGCCGTGCCGCCGCGCTGCACGGTCACGCCGGGGCTGGCGGGCAACTCCACCGCAGGCTCGGACACGGCCACGCCGTTGATCAGCCCCTGCGAGTCCTGCTCGGCGGCGGCAATCGCCGCGCCGCCGCCGTTGGAGATGCTGGACGCGATGACGATGGTGTTGCTCGGCTTGAGCGTCCGCAGGCGTTCGCCCAGAATATTGCGGTCCCCATAGCGCTCGTTGAGCACGTAGTAGGCGAACTCCACGGCCTGCAGCGTGGTGCGGCCCCAGTCCTTCTCGGGGTTCTGGCCCGAGTGCGCATGCTTGAAGGCAAAGCGGTTGGGCGTGGCAGTGTTGAAGGCGGCCAGTTCGCCAGCCGTGAGCCCCGCATTGAATGCAGCCTGCTTGCCCGCTGCGGCAGCCGTGCTGCGCGTGCCGTCGATCAGCGGCACGGTGTCGTTCATGAGGTCATGTGGCGCGGCGCCCGTGCCCTTGTCGGAATAGGCCACCGCGCAGCCGCGCTTGAGCCCCCATTCGCCCGTGGTGATGGCGCCGTACACGCCGCGCGAGCCCGAAGCCGTGGCGGTGATGATGCAGGCCTTCCTGGGATCGAAGCTGTCCGGCACCTGCACCATGAGCGTGACGTTCTTGCGGCCCGTGCCGTCGTCCGAGAACGCGATGTACTCGGTGCCGGCAATCCTGCCTTCGCCGGCCGTCACCCGGCCCTGCGCATCCACATTGGGGCCGTAGAGCGTGCCGTAGCCGCCCGCTGCCGTCATGTCCAGCATGGCGCGGTAATTGGTATAGATGGCCAGGCGGCGCAGCTCGGCCGCCGTGGGTTGGAGCGCGCTGGCAAAGCCCGGCGCCGTGGCCACGGCCAGGCCGCTCTTGCCCAGGCCCGCGGTCAGCAGGTCATCGCTGCTGCCGTCATAGCTCTGCTGCCGCACCGTGCCCAGGTAACCGGGTTTGGCATTGAGCTCGCCTCCATCACCGCCCCCGCAGGCGGTCAGCACGGCAGCCGCCAGCACCGCAAGGGCCGCGGGTGGCAAGGCAATCGCATAGGTCTTCTGCATGGGCTTTGTCTCCTGTCGTAGTGAAAGCAGTCAGAGAAGGGATGCCAGTAAAAGATGTCAGGGCTTGCGCGCCGCAGCCGCGCGCAGCCTCCCCACGACACCCGTGGGGAAGTAATAGACCGAAAGCACGAACAGCAGGCCCAGCCACAGCAGCCAGCGGTCGGGCGACAGCAGTGCGGCCAGCCAAGGCAGACCGGCACTGGCCTCGCTGGCCATGCGCAGCAGATCCTGCAGATAGCTCTGAGCGATCAGGAACACCACCGCGCCTATCACCGCGCCGTAGATGGTGCCCATGCCGCCGATCACCACGATGAGCAGGCAGTCCATCATGATTTCGAACGAGAGCGAGGTATCGGGCCCGTTGTAGCGCAACCAGACAGCCAGCATGGCACCCGCCACGCAGGCAAACAGGGCCGATAGCACGCTGGAGGTGGTGCGGTAGACCACCACGCGGTAGCCAATGGCCTCGGCACGGAATTCGTTCTCGCGGATGGCTTGCAGCACGCGGCCGAACGGCGAATTGACGATGCGCAGCAGCATCAGCACCAGGGCCACGGCCACGGCAAACAGCAGGTAATAGCTGAGGATCTTGCCGTCGATGGTCACGCCGAAGATATCGTTCTCGAAAGGCTCGAAGCTGGGTGACAGCCATTCGGGCATCTTGAAGGTCAGGCCGTCCTCGCCCCCGGTCCAGTCCGACAGCTGAGATGCCAGAGTCTGGAAGGCCGCCGCCACGGCCAGCGTGATCATGGCGAAGAAGATGGCCCGCACGCGCAACGAAAACAGGCCTATGGCCAGCGACAGCAGCAGCGAGACCACGAGCGCACCGCCCAGCCCCGCGGCCAGCGCGCCCCAGCCCGCGCCCAGGCGCGTGGAGGCAATGGCCGCGCCATAGGCGCCTATGCCGAAAAACATGGTGTGGGCAAAGCTCACGATGCCGGTATAGCCGAGCAGCAGGTCGAAGCTGGCCACCAGCACCACGAAGATCAGCACCTTGGCCGCCACATTGAGCGCCTTGACGCCAGGGAAGAGAAACGGCGCCAGGGCCAGGCCCGCGAAGACGGCCAGCAGCAACACGGCCAGCACGCGGCTGCGCGGCAGGTCGCCGGAGAGCAAACGGTTGAGCATCAGACTAGCCTTTCAAACTTTCATGGCGCCACGTATGCAGCCGGCATGCACCAAGCCCGTTGCCACCGAGCAAGGGCCTGGGCCGGCCGCGTCGCCCCGCAGCGAGGGTGGCGTCCCCCTTCCAGGGGGAAGGCGCGAAGCGACTCAAGGGGTATCTCATCTGTTGGCGACCGGATAGATGCCCTGGGGCCGCCACAGCAGGACGGCCACCATGAGCGCAATATTGGAGAACAGCGCCACTTTGGGCACGAGGAAGCCCGTGTAGTTGGCCATCAGCCCGACGAGCAGCGCACCGATCAGCGCACCGCCCGTGCTGCCCAGACCGCCGATGATGATGACGATAAAGATCAGCACATTGACCTGGGCGCCCATCTGGGCCACCACGTTCTGCTGGTACAGGCCCCACATCACGCCGCCCAGGCCGGCCAGGGCCGAGCCCGCGACGAACACGGCCACGAACAATCGGCGCACGCGGTAGCCCAGGGACTCGACCATCTCGCGGTCCTGCACGCCGGCGCGGATCAGCAGACCAATCTTGGTGCGCGCCAGAGTCCAGGCCAGCACGGCGAACACGGCAGCCCCCACCAGCACGGCAAAGACCCGGTATTTCTCCACGGCCGCGTCGCCCAGCAGCCAGGCGCCCTTCATGGCTTCGGGCAGCGGCAGCGGAATCTGCTGCGGCCCCCAGATGACCTTGATCAGCTCCTCCCCGATGATCATGCCGCCCATGGTGATGAGAATCTGCTTGAGATGCTGACCGTAGACAGGCCGCACTATGAAGCGTTCGAAGGCCAGGCCCAGGGCCCCCGCCACCAGCATGGCCACGACCATGGCCGGCAGCACGGCCACCAGGTTGCGCCACAGCTGCGCCGAGCCCGTCCAGTCGCCCATGGCACCGAGCACGCTGGTGGCGACGAAGGCGCCCAGCGCGATGAACACGCCATGGCCGAAGTTGAGCACGTCCATGAGGCCGAACACCAGAGTCAGGCCCGAGGCGATGACGAAGATGATCATGCCCATGGCCAGGCCCGCCACCGTCAGCGTGAGCCAGGTGCTGGGAGAGCCCACCAGGGGCAAGGTAGCCAGCGCCAGCAGCGGCACCAGCAGCAGCGGCTTGTAATCCAGGTCCTTGCGCATCATGTCTTTACCTCGGCACCAACTTTCATATCCATAGCTGCCAGCGCTTGAGCTGCTTTTGGCTTTGATTTTTGTGACCTCATAGCGCCAGCCCCAGCAGCGACTGCTGCAGTTCCTCGTCGGCCGCAAGATCGGCCATGCGGCCCGCGTGTACGACACGGCCGTTGTCCATTACGGCCACGCCGTCGCCCAGGCGCTTGGCGAAGGCAAGGTTCTGCTCGACCAGCAAAATGCTCACGCCGCCGGCCTTGAGCTGGGCGAAGGCCTCGATCATGTTGTTGATGATGGCCGGAGCCAGACCTTTGCTGGGTTCATCCACGATGAGCAGATCGCGCGGCTCGACGATGGCGCGCGCCACGGCCACCATCTGCTTTTGCCCGCCGCTGAGCTTGCCGGCCGGATGGTCCCAGAATTTCTGCACGGCCGGGAACAGCTCGTAGATCCAGTCCAGGCGCGAGCGGTCCATGCGCGCAGCATGCGAGGCCGAGCGTGCAGCCAGCAGCAGGTTTTCCTTGACCGTGAGGTCGGCAAAAATGCCCATGTTCTCGGGCACATAGGCGATGTTGAGCTGGGCAATCGCCGGCGTGGCCAGGCGCGTGATGTACTGCTGGCCGAAACGGATGCTGCCCTGGCTGGCCTGCCACAGGCCCATGATGGTGCGCAGCGTGGTGGTCTTGCCCGCGCCATTGCGGCCCAGCAGCATGGTGACCTCTCCGCGCGGCACAGCCAAGTCCACGCCGTGGAGGATGTGATAGGCGCCTATATGGGTGTGCACGCCCTGGAGTTCCAACAGTAGCTCGCTCATGGCTGTTCTCCCCTTCCCCCGGACGGGGGAAGGCTGGGATGGGGGGGAGCGTCAGTGCCGCCAACGGCATCCTGGGGCGTCAGCCCCAGGTACGCCTGCTGCACCACGGGCGAGGCAATGACTTCGGCCGGTTTGCCGTCAGCCACCAGCGTGCCGTTGGTCAGCACGATGATGCGGTCGGCCAGTTCGCGCACCACGTCCATCTTGTGCTCCACCAGCAAAATGGTCTTGCTGCGGTCCTTCTTGAGTTCGCGAATCAGGTCGAGGATCACCGGCGCCTCGTCATGGCTCATGCCCGCCGTGGGCTCGTCGAACATATAGACCTGCGGCTCCAGCGCCATGAGCAGCGCCACCTCCAGCTTGCGCTGGTCGCCATGCGGCAGGGCCGAAACCGGCTCATCGCGCCGCGCCCAAAGCGCCACCTGCTCCAGGATTTGCTGCGCGCGCGCCAGCAATGCGCGGTGGTCGCTCCAGATGCTCCAGAGGTTCATGCCGCGCCGGTGCGCGCCCTGGCGCGTGGCCTGCACGGCCAGGCGCACGTTCTCCAGCACCGACAGGGCCGGAAACAGATTCGTGAGCTGGAAGGCCCGTCCCAGGCCGGCGCGCGTGCGCGCCGAGGGTGCCAGACCCGTAAGGTCGCGCCCCTGCAGCGACACCCGGCCCTCCGTGGCCCGCAACTGCCCCGAGATCAGATTGAAGTAGGTGGTCTTGCCCGCGCCATTGGGGCCGACGATGGCCGTCAGCGTGCCCGGCTCGAAGGAGCAGGTCACACTATTGACCGCCACATGGCCGCCAAAGCGAATGGTGAGCTTGTCAGTGGTCAGCATGAGAAATAGGCAAATCAGCCCCTAGCGCCCTATGCACAAGCGCATGCAGCTATCAAAAAGTGAACTTAACCTTGCCCGCGCGCTGACCAAGTCAGAGACGCCGAGCAAGAGCCGCCTCGCGGCGATGGCGTCGTCTCCCTCCCAAAGAGAGAGGGGACGCCCGGTTAAGGGAAGGCGCGGGGCCGCCTGGGCGAAGTAACTCAGGGGGTTAGCGCCCGTTCCGGACGGGAACGTTCATTTCTTCAGGCTTGATCTCGCGCACCAGCTCGGGCACGCCCCAGGCAAAGGCCGGGTCGTTCTTGATCCTGAAGTGGTACATGCTCTGCATGGCCTGGTGGTCCTGCTTGCGGAAGGTCATCTGGCCCTTGGGCGTATCGAAGCTCATGCCCTCCATGGCCTTGATCAGCGTATTCGCCTTGGTGTCGCCATTGGTCTTCTTGAGAGCCGTGACGATGGCCATGGCGGCCGAGAAGCCACCCGCCGTGAAGAAGTCCGGCGGCGCCTTGAACTGCTTGTAGTTCATGGACACCAGCGCCTCGTTGACCGGGTTCTTGGGAATGCCGTAGTAGTAATAGGTCGCGCCTTCCATGCCCGGCAGGTTCTTGTAGGCCGCCATGGCGGGCAGGATGTTTCCGCCCGTGGCGATCTCGATGCCGTAGCGCTTGAGGTCCATGTCGGCGATCTTGAACGGATTGCCGGCGCCGGCCCAGACGATCCAGATGATCTTCTTGCCCGGCTGGTCCTTGAGCTTGTCGATCAGGCGCTGGGCGCCGGCCGTGAAGTCGGTCGTGGCTGCGGGCAGGTACTCCTCATGCACCAGCTTGCCTTTTTTGACAGCCTCCTTGAAGGCCTTGACGCCGTCGCGGCCGAAGGCGTTGTCCTGGGCCAGCGTGGCGATGGTCACGCCGGGCTTGTCTATGGCCACGGCATTGCCGATCGCGTCCTGGCTGGAATTGCGGCCCGTGCGGAAGATGTACTTGTTCCACTTGTCGCCCGTAATGGAATCGGCCACGGCAGGCTCGACGAGCAGGATCTTCTTGTACTCCTCGGCCACGGGCAGCATGGCCAGCGCCACGCCCGAAGCGCTGGGCCCCACGGCCAGATCGGCCTTGTCGTCCGAATACGCGGTGGCCAGCTGGCTCTTGCCGAGGTCGGGCTTGCCCTGGTCGTCCTTCTCGATCACCACCAGCTTCTTGCCCGCCACCGTCATGCTGCCAGCCGTCGCATATTCCAGGCCCATCATCAGGCCCGCCTGGGTCTGCTTGCCGTAGGCTTCCAGAGGCCCGGTCTTGCTGTAGACATGGGCAATGCGGATTTCGGATTGCGCCAGGGCGCCGGGAACATGAACCACCATGGCCGCCAGAACGGCCGCCTGCAGCAGGCTGCGCTTGTGCATGTATTGTCTCCTTGAGGATGGATGCGGTTGTCCGCTTGTCTTTCTATGGTGTGCAGACAGCAGTCTTCGTGCCAGTCTGGTTTTCCTCTGAAGAGCCACCATACGCAGCTCCATATCGACTGAAAATCAGACAATTAATGTCTTTAATTCATACAGTGACTGATTTCAATACAAATCAACAGCCGCCTTAGGGCCCATCCCAGGCTTTGCTCAATCCGCCATGAAAAAAGGATCACCGGGGTGATCCTTGTGGCTTTCATGCGGCATCGCGTTTTCCGTCCAGCTCCAGCAGCCGCACGGCGTTGTCCTTGAGAATGCCGGGCATGACCTCGGGCTTGAAGCCGGCGACCTCGAAGTCCTTCATCCAGCGCTCGGGCGTGATCAGCGGGAAGTCGCTGCCGAACAACACACGGTCCTTGAGCAGGGTGTTGGCGTACTGCACCAACTGCTTGGGGAAATACTTGGGACTCCAGCCCGAAAGATCGATCCAGACATTGGGCTTGTGCAGCGCCACCGAGATCGCCTCGTCCTGCCAGGGAAAGCTGGGATGGGCCATGACGATCTGCATATCGCCGAAGTCCACGGCCACGTCGTCCAGCAGCATGGGGTTGCTGTAGGCCAGGCGCAGGCCGCCGCCGCACTTCATGCCGCTGCCGATGCCGCTGTGGCCGGTGTGGAAGATGGCGGGCAGCTTGTAGTGGTTGATGACCTCGTAGATGGGCCAGGCCATGCGGTCGTAGGGATGAAAGCCCTGCACCGTGGGATGGAACTTGAAGCCCTTGACGCCGCATTCGGTGATCAGGCGTTCGGCCTCGCGCGCGCCCATCTTGCCCTTGTGCGGGTCGATGCTGGCGAACGCCACCATCATGTCGCTGTTCTCGCGCGCGGCATCGGCAATCTCTTCGTTGGGGATGCGGCGGCGACCCAGTTGCGCCTCGCTGTCCACCGTGAACATCACCAGACCGATCTTGCGCTCGCGGTAATAGGCAATGGTTTCGGCGATCGTCGGGCGCAGCGAGCTGCCGAAGTATTTGTCGGCCGCGCGGTCGTACTCCTCGCCGTAGCTGTCAAAGGGATTACGGCAGCTGACTTCCGCATGGGTGTGGAAGTCGATGGCGATCAGATCTTGATGGTTCATGGGTGGGCCTGCTTTGGGTATTGAGTCAAATCAGCCTCAAGCGCTTGTCACGCCTGCGGTACCTGCTCTCGAAATTGAATGAAGAAATCAATGCTGGATGGATTGGCCATGGCATCGGGGCTGGCCACCTTGGCGGCGTCCGCTCCCAGCAGCAGCTTGCGCACCGGCACCTCCATCTTCTTGCCGGTGAGGGTGCGCGGAATCTCGGCCACCTGAACCACCACATTGGGCACGTGGCGTGCCGAAGCCTTGGTCTTGATGGCGTTCTTGATCTGGGCGGTCAGCTCGCCCGTCAATGCCTGGCCTTCGGCCAGAGTCACGAACAGCGGCATGAAGGAAGGTCGACCCAGGTATTCGAGATCGACTACCAGGCTGTCCTTGACGGCGTCGAGCTCCTCGACGACACGGTAGATCTCCGCCGTGCCCATGCGTATGCCGAAGCGGTTGATGGTGCTGTCCGAGCGTCCGTAGATCACGGCCGTGCCGCGCTCGCTGAACTCGATCCAGTCACCGTGGCGCCAGCAGCCGGCAAACACGTCGAAATAGCTGTCGTGGTAGCGCGCCCCGCTCTTGTCGTTCCAGAAGAACACGGGCATGGAGGGCATGGGCTCGGTGATCACCAGCTCGCCGACTTCGCCGACCACGCTCTGCCCCTGTTCATTGAAGGCATAGGCGGCCACGCCCAGCTCGCGGCACTGAATCTCGCCCGCGTTGACGGGCAGTATGGGCGCGCAGGCCACAAAGCCCGAGGCGATATCCGTGCCGCCGCTGATCGAGGCCAGCCACAGATCATTTTTGACGTTATCGTAGACCCAGGCATAGGCATCGAGAGGCAGCGGCGAGCCCGTGGAGTTGATGGCACGCAGCTTCTCGAACTGGCGCCCCTTCTTCGGCGAGACGCCATCCTTCATGCTCTTGGTGAGGAAGGCCGCACCGCAACCGAAGATGCTGACCTGGTATTGGTCGATGAAGTCCCAGAGCGCATCGTCGCTCGGCGCCGTCGGGTTGCCATCGGACAGGACCACGGTCGCGCCGGCCAGCAGGCTGCCTATCATCAGGTTCCAGACAATCCAGCCCGTGCTGCCCAGGAACATGAAACGATCGCCGGGCAACACGTCGTGCTGCAGGCGATTGGTTTTGAGATGGGTGAGCACGATGCCGCCATGACTGTGCACCATGGCCTTGGGCAGGCCGGTGGTTCCCGACGAGTACACCACCCACAGCGGATGGGAGAACGGCAGGCGCTCGAACTGCAGCGGCGCTGCATGGCACGTTGCATCGGCCCAACTCATGCAGTCACGCCAGGGCACGGCCGCGTGTTCGGCATCGCTGCCGAACAAGGGCCCCGGCACATGAATCACCCGGGCAATATCGGGCAGACCCTGGAGCACCTCGTCCAGCACTTCACGGCGATCGAACTGCCTGCCGGCATAGCTATAGCTGTCGGTCGCGAAAATCAGCTTGGGCGCAATCTGCTGGAAGCGATCCAGCACCACGGATACGCCCATCTCCGGCGCGCAACTGGACCAGATGGCGCCGATGCTGGCACAGGCCAGAAACGCCACCACGGTCTGCGGCACATTGGGCAGATAGGCCACCACGCGATCGCCACGCACTATGCCCAGACCGCGCAGACTTGCCGCCAGGGCGCCCACATCGCGCTGCAGTTGCTGCCAGGAGACTTCGACCGGGGTCTGGCCCTCGCAGCGCGCAATGATGGCCGGACGCTGGTCGCTGGCCTGGCGGAAGATGTGTTCGGCATAGTTGAGCCGGGTTTCGGGAAACCACTCGGCACCCGGCATCTTGCGGCCGGCCAGCACCTGCGTCGGGTCACCATCGGCCTGAATGCCGAAATAGTCCCAGACGGAGCGCCAAAAGCCTTCGATATCCGTCGCCGACCATTGCCACAGCGCTTCATAGTCGGAGAAGTCACGGCCACGGCTGTCGCGCAGCCAGTCCATGTAATGCCACAGGCCGCTTTGCTCCTGCTGCTGCTGCGTGGGCCTCCACAACTCCTGCCCTTGTACCAATGCCATGCTGTCTCCGGACTCAAATTAGATATTTTTTATAACTATAAAAACAAACCAAGTCCTACCCACCAAGGGCAATCCCTAGCATGGCTCAGAAATTCAGCTTCTCGAGCCGGTCGTAGAGCTTGGCGCGCGATATGCCGAGCGTCCTTGCAACGGCCAGCTTGTTGCCTCCATGGGCCTGCATCGCGGCCCTTATCGCACGGGCTTCGAGCTCGGCCATTTGCTCGGCAAGCGGCTTGAGCAAATCGCCCGCCGCAGCCACGGGTTCCTGCGTCAAGGGCTGCCGATGCGGAACCTGCAGCTCTACCCCGGACGAGCGCAGCACCTGTGCCAGCAGGCCGGCATCAATGTGCGAGTCATCGCAGCGCATGGCTGCCTGCTCCAGCACATTGCGCAGCTCGCGAATATTGCCGCGCCAGGCCTGTGCGACCAGCAATTCCAGCGCCCCCTTTCCCAGCTCCGGTGGAACCATGTCGTTGCGCAGCGCCAGGTCCTCGCAGAGCATTTCCACCAGGGCCGGGATATCGCTGCTGCGCTCGCGCAGCGGCGGCACGCGCACGGGCAGCACATGCAGCCGGTAGAACAGGTCTTCCCGGAAGCGCCCGTCGCGCACCATCTGCAGCAGATCCCGAGAGGTGGCGGCCACCACGCGTACATCGAAATGCACGATCTGGTTGGAGCCCAGCGGCTCGATCTCTCCCTCCTGCAAGGCCCGCAGCAGCTTGGCCTGCAGACTGGCGGGCATGTCGCCGATTTCGTCGAGAAACAGGGTGCCGCCATCGGCGAGCTTGAACTTGCCATCGCGCGTCTTGCGGTCGGCTCCGGTGAATGCGCCCGGAGCCACGCCGAAGAATTCGGCCTCCAGCAGCGTTTCGGGAATGGCCGCGATATTGACGCTCACAAAAGGACCGGCAGACCGCGCCGATGCGGCATGGATGGCATGGGCCAGCACCTCCTTGCCGGTACCGGTCTCGCCCAGCAGCAGCACCGGGCTCATGGACTGGGCCGCCCGTCGCGCCTGGCGCTTGACCTCGACCGCAGCCGGGCTGCTGCCCACAAAGCTGGCAAAGCTGTATTTGCTGCGGCGCGAACCCTGTACGGACGCCTGCAGGCTGCGGCTGCGCTGGGCAGCCAGCTCGCGCCGCGCTTCATCGAGATCGCGCTGCAGCATCGCAAACTTGCTGATCAGCGGCTGCAAGGTTGTCTCGGGCTGGTCGAACAGCACAATGCCGATGGCACCGATCACGCCACCTTCATCGTCATGCAGCGGCAGGCGGCTGACGACAAAGGTTCCGGCGCTATTGGTCAGCAGATCGATCAGGACCGGCTTGCCGGTCTCCAGCACGCTGCGCATCTGCGTGTTGGGGATGACCTCCTCCACCATATGCCCGAGAAAATCGCCCACACCGGCTACTCCCAGGCGTGGCAAAAAACGCTCGTAGCCTTTGTTGACCCAGACAATGCGCCCGCTTCTGTCGACCAGAAACATGCCCTGGCTCATTGACGAGAACAGCTGAAACATGGACCGTGCCGCCAATGCATAGATGCCGTCGGCATCGTCGGGCAGCTCGCAAGCGAAATCGTTGGGTAGCCGTTGGCTCATTTCCATCATTGCGCCATGGTAGGGCGACATTGCCCCAAAACCATCGGCACAGACCTCCAGCTAGTGCATTCAAAGCAATGCTTTAGCCGGCCTCCATAAAAAAATCCCCTGTCCAGCTCACCGAACAGGGGATATGAATGCAACGGGCTCCATGCGTACAGCACCCGCAGCAGGCTAGGAAACGGGACTCAGGCGGCGCTTGCCTCCCGGGCCTGCTTGGCCTCCGACAGGCGCTTGAGCACGCGGGGAATGATCAGTACGGCCAGCACGATGATGATCAGCGTCAGCGACATGGGACGCTGCAGGAAGATCCACCAGCTGCCTTCGCCGATCGACACGGCATTGCGCATCTGCGCTTCCGCCAAGGGGCCGAGGATCATGCCCACCACCACGGGAGCGGTGGGGAAGTCGAAGCGGCGCATGATCACACCGAGCAAGCCAATGCCGTAGAGCAGGAACAGATCGAACGCGCTCTGGCGCATGCCGTAGGCACCGACCGTTGCAAAGATCAAGATGCCGGCATACAGCTGGGGACGCGGAATCTTCAGCAGCTTGACCCACAGACCCACCATGGGCAGGTTGAGCACCAGCAGCATCACGTTACCGATGTACAGCGAGGCAATCAGCGCCCAGACCAGGGCCGCCGAACTGGTGAACAGCTGGGGGCCGGGGTTGATGCCGTAGTTCTGGAAGGCGCCCAGCAGCACGGCCGTGGTGTTGCTGGTAGGAATGCCCAGCGTCAGCAGCGGAATCAGGGCTGCGGTCACGGTGGCATTGTTGGCAGCTTCCGGACCGGCCACGCCTTCGATGGCGCCCTTGCCGCCGAACTCGGCCTTGTCTTCGCCCTTGGCCAGCTTCTTCTCGGTCGCGTAGCTCAGAAAGGTCGGGATCTCGGTGCCGCCAGCGGGAATGCAGCCAAACGGTGTACCCAGCAGCGTGCCGCGCATCCAGGCGGGCCAGGAACGCTTCCAGTCACGCTTGGTCATGTGCACACGGGTCAGCTTGTTCTGCGACTCCTCGACCTTGCCTTCATACATGGCGGCATACAGCACTTCAGCCACGGCAAACAGACCCACTGCCACCAGCACGATGTCGATGCCGTCCAGCAGTTCCATCTTGCCGCCGGTATAGCGCGCGGCACCGGAGATCTGATCCATGCCGATGCAGCCTGCAGCCAGGCCGACAAACAGCGCCGTCATGCCGCGCAGCGAGCTTTGGCCCAGCACGGCGCTCACGGTGGTGAAGGCCAGCACCATCAGCATGAAGTACTCGGGCGGGCCCAGCTTCACGGCAAAGTCGGCGACATAGGGAGCGAACAGGGTCACCACCACTGTGGCAAAGGTCCCCGCGACAAACGAGCCGATGGCGGCGGTTGCCAGCGCCGCGCCCGCTCGGCCGCTCTTGGCCATCTTGTTGCCCTCCATGGCCGTGACCATGGACGCCGTTTCGCCGGGCGTGTTCAGCAGAATCGAGGTGGTCGAGCCGCCATACATGGCACCGTAGTAGATGCCGGCAAAAAAGATCATGGAAGCCGTCACATCCACCTTGGCGGTGATGGGCAGCAGCATGGCCACTGCCACGGCCGGGCCGATACCGGGCAGCACGCCCACAGCCGTACCCAGGGCACAACCCACCAGAGCCCACAACAGATTGACGGGCGTGATGGCGGTGGCAAAGCCTGCCATCAAAGCATTGAAGATATCCATTACAGCCACCCCGTCTGAGTCAAGCCAGGCAGATTGATTGCCAGGAACTGAGTAAACATCCAGAAAACGGGCGCTGAAATCAGCAAGCCAGTGATCACATCCTTCACCCAGGTACCGATTTCAGAGGCCTGAGGCTGATGCGCGGCGCGGCGCAGGCCTTGCACGGCCAAGACATAGCAAATCGTGCAGCTGAAGATAAAGCCGACGGCTCCAATCAAAGCCGCATTGATCAGCAGGCCTGCAGAAACCCAGACAAAAGACAATATATCGGCCTTGGCATGGCCGCCAGGATCCGCCGCATGGCGAAAGCCGCCGCTCCGAGCTTCCCAGATCAGCAACGCACCGCAAACGGCCAGCACGATGGCGCACAGCCAGGGCAGAAAGTTGGGGCCGACGCCACCATAGCCCGAATCGGAAGGAATCTGCAGTGCGCCGACAGCCAGGCCGACAGCGACCAGCAGCACGCCTGAACCGACAATGGTTTGTGCTCTTTTGGACGGTACATTGGGGCTTTGCGGCTCATCGGGGTCTGCATAGGCCGAAACCTGTGCGGCCTCCGCTGCCCGGGCCAGATCTTGGAATGAATCAGACATGATGAATGTGTTTGATTTCAATGGTTTTCGGAACCCGTCAGAGCAAACTTGCCAGCAGCTCTCACGGCATCATGGGGTTGCACAAACCCTGGCTTGCGCCGTCAGGGGCAGGCCATCAATCAGTGCGGGGGAAAACAGCAGGACACAACGCGATCAGGGCTGAAGTCGCCAGCCCTGTCCCATGTCCTGAAAAGGCCGCTGCAGAACGCAGCGGCCTGGAGATCATCAGATCATGCCGGACTTGGCCATGGTGGCGCGCAGGCTGGCGAACTCGTCGTCGACGAACTTGCCAAAGGCATCGCCGCTCAGCCAGGCAGGTGTCCAGTCGTTCTTCTGCAGCGCTTCAGCCCAGGCCTTGCTCTTGGTGGCTTTCTCAATCTGGGCCACCAGCTCGTCGCGCTGGGCCTTGGAAATGCCGGGCGCGCCATACACACCGCGCCAGTTGCCGATTTCCACATTGATGCCCTGCTCCTTGAGCGTGGGAATGCTGGACGCCGCACCCTTGAGGCGTTGAGCCGAAGTCACGCCGATGGGCTTCATCTTGCCGGTCGCGATGTACTCGGCAAACTCGCTGAAGCCGCTGCCGCCCACGGTGACGTTGCCGCCCAGAATGGCGGAGATGGCCTCACCGCCCCCACGGAAAGCCACGTAGTTGATCTTGGCGGGGTCCACACCCACTTCACGGGCGATCATGGCTGCAGCAATGTGTTCGGTGGAGCCGCGCGAGCCACCGCCCCACTTGATGGAGCCAGGGTCCTTCTTGAGCTGGGCCACCACTTCCGCCATGTTCTTGTAGGGCGAATTGGCGGGCAGCACAAACACGTTGTACTCGCTGGTCAGGCGCGCCAAAGGCGTGGCCTGGCTCAGGTTGACAGGAGGCTTGCCGGTAATGATGCCGCCCAGCATCACGGCGCCCATGACCATCATGGCATTGGGATCGCCCTTGCTGCCGTTGACGAACTGGGCCAGACCGATGGCGCCGGCAGCGCCGCCCTTGTTGTCATAAGTGACGGAAGAAGCCACACCTGCGTCCTGCAAGGCCTTGCCCAGGGCACGGCCTGTCGTGTCCCAGCCGCCACCAGGGTTGGCGGGCAGCATCATCTTGATGGCTGCCGCTGCCTGGGCCGACAGGGGCAAAGCACCGGCCGCCGCCAGGGCTGCCAGAGACTTCAGAAACGTATCACGACGCATGATGTACTCCTTATGTAGTTGGTGAATGCAATCATGGACAGCCTGCCTGTCAAACGGCTGTCCAATCACCTAGGGCTATCCCTTAAGCAAGCCCGGTAGTTTCACGACTTGTCTTCGCATTCGCAGCGCAGTGCTATGTTCGGCTGCATGCAATTACTGCTTGTTGAAGATGATTCCGCCATGCGCACCACGCTGCAGCGCACCCTGATGCGCCGCGGGCTGCATGTGGATGTGGCGGCCGACGGCCCCAGTGCCCTTGCTCACTGGCAGACCCGCGAACCCGATGCCGTGGTGCTGGACCTGAGTCTGCCCGGCCTCGACGGCCTGCAGGTGCTGGAGCGCGCCCGGGCCCTGGGCCTGCGCACACCGGTGCTGATACTGACGGCACGTGGCACCGTGGGCGACCGCGTCATGGGGCTGAACGCCGGTGCCGACGACTATCTGGCCAAGCCCTTTGACCTGGACGAACTGGAAGCACGCCTGCGCGCCCTGCTGCGCCGCAGCCAGGATAGCTTCACCCCCAGATCGGCCTCTGAAGTTATCACCCTGGGCGCATTGCGCTATGAAAAGGAAAGCGGCGCCATTTATCTCGACGACAAGGTTCTGGAGCTGACCCCGCGCGAGCTGTCCATGATGCATGCGTTGCTGGCCCGCCCAGGCCATGCGGTCACCAAGGAACGGCTGTTCAGTCTGGTCTTCCCCGGCGAGGTCGATGTGCAATACGAGGCCGTGGAAGTCGTGGCCTACCGGCTGCGCAAAAAGCTGGGCGGCACCGGCGTGCAACTGGTCACACTGCGCGGACTGGGCTATCTGGTCAAGGCCGAGGCCGCGGCATGACAGCCGCTGCGGCCAAAGCGCGGCCCAAGACAGCCTGGTCGCTGCGGCGCCTGCTGCTCACCGGCATCTTGCTGCCTGTGCTGGCGCTGATTGCCCTCAACGCCTGGAGCCTCTATCAGCAAACCCTGGCATCGCTGCACACGGCTTACGACAGAACCCTGCTGGCCTCGGCCAAAAGCATCAGCGAGCAAATTGGCGTCATGGGATACGACGATCAGGCACAGTTGCGCGCCATCGTTCCCTATTCGGCACTGGAAATTTTCGAGGCTGACAACCAGAGCCGCATGTTCTACCGCGTCTCCACGCTGGACGGACAGTTGATCTCCGGCTTCGAGGAACTGCCTGTCTGGAACGGCAGGATTCCTCAGCGCCCGCCCTATGCGGCGCTGGTGGACTTCTACGACGACGAGTTTCGCGGCCACCCCGTGCGCGTGGCCGTGCTGCTGCAGCCGGTTGCCAGCGCCGACGGACGCGGCATGGCCGTGATCCAGGTGGCCGAAACCCTGGAACTGCGCGAATCCCTGGCCTTGCAGATTCTGCGTGACACCTTGATTCGTCAGGCCCTGCTGGTGCTGGTCGTCGCCCTGATCGTCATCATCGTGGTACAGCGCGCCACCCAGCCCATACGCCAGCTCAGCCAGGACCTGCAGGGCCGTGCCCAGGGGGATCTGAGTCCGCTGGCTGCGCCCGAGGTCCCGCGCGAAGTCCAGCCTCTGCTGGAAGCCACCAACCAGACCATGCAGCGCCTGCAAGGCCTGCTGAGCAATCAGAAGCGCTTTGTGCGCGACGCCTCGCACCAGCTGCGCACGCCGCTGGCCGTGCTCAAGGTTCAGGTCCAGTCTGCCAAGCGCGGCGATATTCCACCGGCCCAGGCCTTTGCCGAGATTGACGACACGGTGGACCGCGCCACCCGCGTCGCCAATCAGATGCTGGCCCTGGCCAAGGTCGAGCAGCTGCGCCAGGAAGACAGCAGCCAGAACAGCTCCATGCTCGCCCAGCTCGACGATATCGTGCGCGACGTGGCGCTGGAGCTGTCACCGCTGATTGCCGATCACGACATGGATTTCGGCATCGAAACCCAGGCCTGCTGCGTGGCCGCCCATGAATGGATGCTGCGCGAGCTGACCCGCAACCTGCTGCACAACGCCATACGCCACACCCCCAGGCACGGGAGTCTGCAGGTCGATGTGCGCGCGCACGATGGCATGGTGCAGCTGAGTATCGAAGACAGCGGCAGCGGCATCGACGATGAACTGGCCCAGCGGCTGTTCCAGCCCTTTTCGGCGGGCAATACGCGCAGCGGCTCCGGCCTGGGCCTGGCCATCTGCCAGGAAATCGTGCAGACCCTGGGCGGCCAGATCGAGCTGCGCAACCTGCACGACGGACTCGGCCGCGTGCGTGGCCTGCAGGCGCTGATTCAGCTGCCCCTGCACAATGGCGATGCCCAGGACATGGATACTGCTCTGACTTGAATCGTCATCCCTTCACGCCGCAAAATACCGATATGAGTGAAACTGAATCCATGCGTCTGGACAAATGGCTATGGTGCGCGCGGTTCTACAAGACCCGCAGCCTGGCTGTGGAGGAGATTGGCAAAGGCCGGGTCACGGTCAACAACGCCAATGCCAAGGCCTCGCGTGAAATCCGCCCGGGCGACCACATCCACCTGCGCCAGGGCAATATTCCCAAGGAAGTCATAGTGCGCGGGCTGAGCGGCATGCGCGGCCCGGCACCCGTGGCCCAACAGCTATACGAGGAAACGGCGCAAAGCATTGCCCAGCGCGAACAGTTGGCCGAGCAGCGCCGTCTGGCACCCGAGCCCGCCGAAGCACTGGCGGCCCAGCACACCGGCCGCCCCACCAAGCGCGACCGCCGCGAAATCGATCGCGTGCGTCAGGACCGCAGCGGCTGGGGCGACCGCTGGAGCGCTTCCATCGATGACTGAAAACCTTCGCCCATGAAGCGCAGGCTGCTGATCTCCACACTCTCCACCCTGGCAGTTGCGGCAACCGGCGCCTTGAGCTGGTCGTGGCTGCGCAAGCGTCAGGGCAGTACCGAACGTCGATCCGTGATCCAGACCGTCTTCAGCCAGGCGCTGCCGCCGCTGAGCGCCCAGCATCTGCAGCTGATGCGCCTGCTGCGGGTGCGGTGGATGCCCGTAGAGTCTGGGGCACCCGGCTTCGATCCCGTGCAGCCCTTTGGCGGCGATCTGTCCACCCTCGACACGGCCCAGCAAGTGCTGCGCAGTCACGATCCTGCTCTGGCCACCCGGCTCCTGGCCGAGGTCTGCCTTTGGCTGCCGCAGTTTGTGGCCACCGCAACCTTGGCGCCCGGTCGCTATGCCTTGCCGCCCGACTTCTCAGGTCAGGCGCCAGACAGCAGCTTCGACTTTCGCCCCGAACACCTGACGCTGCTGCATGCCGCCCTGTGGCGTGAAGTCGGTACCGATGACCTGCCTTATGTCTTGGCCGAGGAGGAAGACGGCCAGGCGATCTGGCCCTTGCCCTATATCGACGGCAAGCGCCCGTACGGCGACCGCAGCTACTACCAGATCGATATGGCCGACATTCTGGGCAAGCCCTACGCCAGGAACGCACAGGGCCAGTACATTTTGCCGCCCCAGAAAGATGAGGCGCTCAAGCAGCTGCATCTGCAAACCCAAGCCGCACTGCAGATTCTGCTCATGCATGGAACGCCCTCGGGGGATTCGCAACTAGGCGAAGTAAGCCGGGGCTGGGCTGTGGCAAAGTCCACCCTTATAAAATATGAGCACTTAGCGCTTTATTATAAAGCTTTTCAAGAAATTTTTACCTTGAAAAGCTTTCAAAGCTTGCGCAAGCAGCTCTTATTCAAGTAGCAATCACTCCTCCTCGATGACGGCCAGACTCGCTCTTGCGCCTGGGCTGCTGGCACTCTTTTCATCTCCCTCGGCCTTCTTCGCGCATGTCTTTCGCTTTTTCAGCACCGCTTTCCTCTTTCTCCTCACGAGTCCCGCTATGGCTGCGCCATGCCGGCATCGCAATGCTGGCCATCGGCAGCGTGGCCTGCTCCGCCCGGATGCCTGCACCCTCGGCAGCGGTCGGCCCAGCATCGCTCATCCAGGTCAAGAATCCCACGCGCAGCACCCAGGGCTTTGAGCAATGCCCGCAGTTCTTTGCCAATGGCAAGCCCCCCGTGCTCAGCGATCAGCCCAAGCTGCGTGCGCTGTGCTATGACGCGTTTGCCGTGCTGCACAGCGGCCAGAGCAAGACGCCCGTCTTCGTTGCTCAACGTCTGAACAAGGCCCTGGTCGCCGATGCCGACGAAAAGCGCACCAACAAGTTCTACAGCGATGCCCGCCTGCCCCGCGATGAACGCGCCGAGCTGGACGACTACAAGCGCTCCGGCTACTCACGCGGCCACATGGCTCCCGCTGGCGACATGCCGAGCGCACAGGCCATGGCCCAGAGCTTCTCGCTGGCCAATATGGTGCCCCAGTCCATCAAGCAGAACGGCGGCCCCTGGGCCCGTATCGAGAAAGACACGCGCAGCTATGCACAACGGGCTCAGGGCGATGTCTACATCATCACCGGCCCGGTCTTTGAGGCCGGTGCAGCCTCCGTCGGCCACAACCAGGTGCGTGTGCCCAGCTTTCTCTACAAGCTGGTTTACGACGCTCAGAGCCAGCGTACCTGGGCGCACTGGCAGGCCAATGATGACGCAGCCCGCGTCACCGAGCCCATCAGCTATGCGGAGCTGGTGCGCCGCACCGGCATCGAATTCCTGCCCGGCGCTGCGCTGCAAACTTCGGGCCAGCTCCAGCAGGCGTCCATGCTCCCTGCGCAGCGGCACTGATTTCCCGTGTCGCCAATCAAAAAGCCTGCTGGCGCAAGCCAGCAGGCTTTTTATCTTGCTTTGTCTTACTTGCCCGGCTTGAACAATTCCAGCTCATCCGCCGTAAGCCAGCGCCATTGGCCAGGCTCCAGCTCTGCGGGCAACTCCATGCCGCCGATTCTTCTGCGATGCAGACCTTCGACCCGGTTGCTCACAGCCGCAATCATGCGCTTGACCTGGTGATACTTGCCCTCGGTCAGCGTCAGATCCAGCACATGGCTGTCAACCTGCTCGCAGGCCGCTGCCTTGACGGGCTTGGGATCATCATCGAGTACGACACCATCCAGCAGCCGCTGTATCTGCTTGGCATCCACCGGATGCTTGCAAGTCACTCGATAAACTTTGGAGACATGCTTTTTGGGCGACGACATGCGATGGATGAACTGGCCATCATCGCTGAGCAGCAGCATGCCCGTCGTATCCTGGTCCAGACGACCCACCGCCTGAACACCTTGCACCGCCCCTTTGTTGGGTCGCTGACGCAGCGGAGCCGGTAGCAAGGTATAGATGCTGGGATAGGCCGATGGCTTTTGCGAGCATTCGGTGCCGGCTGGCTTGTTCAGCAGCACATAACCCAGCTCGTGATACTCCCACTCCACGCCTTGCACCCTGAAACGCAGACCTTCGGGATCCACCTGCTGGGTGGAATCCAGGACCTTCTCCCAGTCAGAAGTCTGCGGGTTCCACAGCTCCACCCAGCCTTGCTGCACCAAGCCGGAGCAGACACGGCGAATGCCAAAGCCCTGTGAATACAACATGTCCTGCAGCTGCATGCTCATCCCTTCCCTGTCCGCTACTGCGCAAGCAATATCAAGAATACCGATTGATCAAATAAAAAACCCCGTAATCTTTCGACTACGGGGTTTTCACTGTAAGAGCCTGACGATGACCTACTTTCACACGGGAA
>NZ_JAEIJE010000025.1:0-52807 GCF_016772095.1 Comamonas sp. NyZ500
AAGGAAAGCGTGGGGGTGGTCGGCCTGATCGCCACCAGCTCCACGCCCGAGGAAATGGCCCGTTCGCAGCAGGCCGAATTCGAGCGCTGGGGACCGCTGGTCAAGCAGATCGGCTTTACGGCTGATACCTGATACACCCCCTGAGCCGCTTCGCGGCTTCCCCCTCTCTCGCTGCGCGGGAGGGGACGATGCCTTCGCGGCGGGACGGCCCTTGCTTGGCATCTCTGGCATGGGCCGCGCTCGGCGCGTATGGGGTCGTTATTTAGAGATTTTCATTTGCTGCGTTGCAGCCGGTTATGTATGTCTTATTTGCCTGCCAGTGCCGATAACGCGTTTCTTCTTTTTGATGTGCTCAAGGCCGATGAGCAGTTGCAGCGCCTGCCGGCGCATGCCGCAACGGATCAGGCGCTGATGCAGCAGGTGCTGGAAGAGGCCGGCAAATGGGTGGGCGAGGTGGTGGCGCCGCTGTCGCGCGAAGGTGATGAGGTCGGCGTGCAGTTTGCAGCGGGCAAGGTCACCACGCCGCCTGGATTTGCCCAGGCCTATCAGGACTTCTGGCAGGCGGGCTGGCCTGCACTGGCCTGTGCCGAGGAGGACGGCGGCCAGGGGCTGCCCTGGGTGCTGGAAGGCGTGCTGTACGAATGGCTGAGTGCCGCCAATCATGGCTGGACCATGGCGCCGGGCCTGCTGCATGGTGCTTATGAGTGCCTCAAGCACCATGGCAGCGATGCGCTCAAGGCCGCCTATCTGCCCAAGGTGGCCAGCGGTGAATGGCTGGCAACCATGTGTCTGACAGAGGCCCATGCGGGCAGCGACCTGGGGGAGGTACGCACGCAAGCCGTGCCGGTTGGCGAATCCGAGCAGGGCGAGCGCTTCGAGATCAGCGGCAGCAAGATTTTCATTTCGGGCGGCGAGCATGATCTGACCGATAACATCGTGCATCTGGTGCTGGCGCGTCTGCCCGGAGCTCCGGCAGGGCCCAAGGGCCTGTCGCTGTTTCTCGTGCCCAAGCTGCTGCCAGGCGGCGAGCGCAACCGCGTGGTCTGTGAGCGCATCGAGGAAAAAATGGGCCTGCATGGCAGCCCCACCTGCGTGATGCGCTTTGATGGGGCTGCAGGCTGGTTGATAGGCCAGCCCGGAGCGGGCCTGAACGCCATGTTCGTCATGATGAATGCCGCGCGCCTGCATGTGGCGCTGCAGGGCATAGGCCTGCTGGACGCGGCATGGCAGAAGGCCCATGTCTATGCGCAGGAGCGCCGTCAGATGCGAGCGCCAGGGGCGGTGCCGGCCTCGCGTGGCGCAGGCGATGCAGCAGATCTGATCATCGAGCATCCGGCCATTCGCCGCACGCTAGATCTGCAGCGTGCCTGGGTGGATGGCGGGCGTGTGCTTGCCTACCAGACCGGTATCTATCTCGATGTGGCGCGACATGCCGAAAGCGCCCGCGAGCGCGAGCAGGCCCAGCAGTGGTGCAGCCTGATCACGCCCGTGCTCAAGGCCGCCTGGACCCAGCAGGCATTCGAGGGCTCCAGCGCCTGCCTGCAGGTATTCGGCGGCCATGGCTACATCCGCGAGTGGGGCATAGAGCAGATCGTGCGTGATTCGCGCGTGGCCATGATTTACGAAGGCACGAATGAAATTCAGGCCATCGATCTGCTGGTGCGCAAGGTGCTGTCGGACGGTGGTCAGGCCATGGGGCAATGGCTGCTGACTTTGCGCAACAGCCTGGATGCAGGTCGGGCGCTGGATGCAGAGGTGCTGCGCTGCCTGGCCCAGCTGCGCTACTTCACCACGGTGCTGGCGCAGGCCTGCAAGGAAGATGACACCCTGGCCTGGCGCGTGGCCGACGACTACCTGCGCTGCGTGGCCGTGGTGCTGCTGGGCTGGGCGTGGGCACGTATTGCGGCCACAGCGGGGGGCGATAGTGAGCGCTGGCGAGGCCCCTGCAAGCAGGTGCAGCAGCGCATATTGCCCGAAATGGACTGGCGTCTGACTCTGATGAAGGCGCAGTGGGCGCAGGCTTCCGTCGTACACGGCAACCAGCTGTTCACCTCCGCGCATTGATCAAAATGGCTGCAAGATGCGAGCAATACCGGCACAATTGCGGTCTTTTCATCGCGCTCCTGGATTGCTCTTTTGCCTTCGAAGTTGACATCGCCAATGCTCGCTCACAAGACTGCTGAACCAGACTCCAAACCTGCACGCTCCTTGCGCGGCACGCGCTCCAGAGAGGTGGGTACGGACCTCCCGGGCTCGGGGCAGGAGCCCAGGGACAGTGCCGAGGTTTTTGCCGTCGATCAGGTCGATGCCAGCTTTCTGGAGTCGCTGCTGGGCTACAACGCCAGGCGCGCCTCGCTGGCTCTGGTGGGAGTTTTCATGCGCTGCATGGAGCGTTTTGACCTCAAGATCGTCGAGTTCTCCGTGCTGTCTCTGGTGGGCAGCAATCCGGGTATCACCTCGCGTCAGCTCTGTCAGCAACTGGCCGTGCTGCCGCCGAATATGGTGGGCATGATCGATGCGCTGGGCAAACGCGGCTTTCTGGAACGGCGTCCGCACCCGCGAGACGGCCGCGCCACGGGCCTGTACCTGACCGCGGCAGGGCGCGAGCTGGTGGATACGGCCGAGCCCGAGCTCAAGAGCAGCGAGACCCGTGCCATCGCGCATCTGAGTGCTGCCGAGCAGGTGCAGCTCATGGAGTTGTTGCAAAAGCTGTATCGCTGATCCCATGGCATGGCGCAGATCCTGCGCCCGGCGCGATAATGTGCGGCATCATGCAGATTCGCTTTACCAAGATGCAAGGTGCGGGCAACGACTTTGTCGTGCTCGACGAAACCCAGGCTCGCCTGGGCTTGAGCACCGCCCAGTACCGCTACCTGGCCAATCGTCACTTTGGCGTGGGCGCCGACCAGATCCTGACGGTGCGCCCGGCACCCGCAGAGGGCGTGGACTTTGAATATGTGATCCACAACGCCGACGGTGGCGAGGTCGAGCAGTGCGGAAACGGCGCACGCTGTTTTGCGCGCTATGTGCATGACAAGGGTCTGACCGACAAGAGCGTGATCCGCGTACAGACCCTCTCGGGCGTCATCGCCCCCGAAATTCATGGCAATGGCCGCGTCACGGTCGATATGGGGGCGCCTCAGCTGGATCCGGCCAAGGTGCCGTTCACGACCGACGGTCTGCAGGCCGAGACTCTGGGTTCGACGCAAAAATGGCCTCTGACGCTTGATGCGCCTTTGCAGCCGGCTACAGTCTGGATAGCAGCCGTTTCCATGGGCAATCCGCATGCGGTGCAGTTGGTGGACGATGTGGATGCCGCTTTGGTGGGGCTGCACGGCCCGCTGATAGAGAACCATGCCCGTTTTCCTCAGCGCGTGAACGCCGGCTTCATGCAGATCCTCAACCGCGGTGAAGTCCGCTTGCGTGTCTATGAACGTGGTGCCGGCGAGACCCTGGCCTGCGGTACGGGGGCTTGTGCCGCCGTGGTGGCCGGCATTGGCTGGGGCCTGCTCGATCAGCGCGTCGATGTGCATACCCGCGGCGGTCTGCTGACCATTGAATGGACTGGCGGTGCGCACGATCGCGTGCGCATGACCGGCCCTGCCGAATTTGTTTTTGAAGGCCAGATCGACATACCTGATACCTTATGAACAGCTTGACCGATACCGCCATGACCGAAGAGTCGATTGCCGATTACCTCCAGGAAAACCCCGATTTCTTCGAGCGCCATGCCGAGATGCTGACCGGCGTGCGTTTGATCAGCGGCCATGGCCCACGTGCCGTCAGCCTGCAGGAACGTCAGGCCGAGATGCTGCGCGAAAAGATCAAGGGTCTGGAGCATCGCATCATGGACATGGTGCGCCATGGCAGCGAGAACGCTTCCATCGCCAACAAGATTCATCAGTGGACCCATGCCCTGGTCAAGGTGCAGGACCTGCGCGAGCTGCCCCATGCGCTCACCGCCAGCCTGCAGCACACGTTTGATGTCCCCCAGGTCGCACTGCGTCTGTGGAATGTGGCGGGCGCGCACAGCGGCACCGTCTACACCATGGGAGTCAGCGATGATGCCAAGGCCTTTGCTTCGTCTCTGACCATGCCGTTCTGCGGCCCCAATATGGGCTTCGAACCCGTGACCTGGCTGCCCAACCCCAATGCGGTGCAATCGGTCGCGCTGCTGACTCTGCATGACGGTGCCATGGACAGCACTTCCAATGCCTTTGGCATGCTGGTGCTGGGTTCGCCCGACCCGTTGCGCTTCGATGCCACCATGGGTCTTGAATTCCTCTCCCGCATCTCCGAGCTGGCCAGTGCCTCGCTCTCGCGCATGCGCGCTCCTGCGCTGACGCTGGCGCACGGCTGAGGCTGAGGCTGCAAAAGGGGGTAGATACCGATGCAAGAGCGCGAGCAGCCCTCTTTTGAGGAGCAGTACGCGCAGCTTCCGGAAGTTGTCCACAGCTATCTGGAGCATGTGCGTGTGCAAAAGCGCCTGGCCGAGCGCACGCATACGCTGTATGCGCTGGACCTGATCAAGCTGCAGAGCTTTGCGCAGGCGGCAGCTCAGGAGCTTTTGACGCTGCAACCCTCGCATATCCGCCGCTTTGCTGCGCAAATGCATGGCGCCGGCCGCAGTGCACGCGGTATCGCACTGATTCTTTCGGGCTGGCGCAGCTTTTTCCGCTGGGCGGCCCAGCGGGAGCTGGTACCTTTCAACCCCGTGGAGGGCGTGCGCGGCCCCAAAGCCGCCAAGCCTCTTCCCAAGGCACTGGCTGTGGACGATGCCGTGCAACTGGCCAGCTTTCACAACCCCGAGGCGGACCCGTGGATGGAGGCGCGTGACGTCGCCATGACCGAGCTGCTCTACAGCTGTGGCCTGCGTGTGGCCGAACTGGTGGGGCTGGATTTGCGGCCCGACCAGCAGAGCCGGCATGAAGGCAGAGGCTGGATTGACCTGGAGGCGGGTGACGCCCATGTTCAGGGCAAGGGCAGCAAGCGCCGCATCGTGCCCGTGGGGCGCATGGCGATCGAGGCCTTGCAGCGCTGGCTGGCGCTGCGCAGCAGCGCGCTGGTCGGGACTGCACAGCTCAAGGCACAGGATGAAGCGGCCTTGTTCGTCGGCCGCCGGGGCGAGCGGCTCAGCGCCCAGTCGGTCTGGTCGCGTCTCAAGCAGCGAGGCCAGCAGGCGGGGCTTGCGACTGGCGTGCACCCGCATGTGCTGCGTCACTCCTTTGCCAGTCATATGCTGCAGTCCAGTGGCGATCTGCGTGCCGTGCAGGAGCTGCTCGGGCATTCCAGCATTGCCACCACGCAGATATATACGCGGCTGGATTTCCAGCATCTGGCCCAGGCTTATGAAAAAGCCCACCCGCGTGCGCAGCGCAGCAGCGTCGGAGAGACGCCCGCTCCATTGCGCATGCCGGACGACGAAGAGCAAAACTGAAGAGTCCTGATTTGATAGCTTGAAGTGATTGTTGAGTATGTGATGGAGGTGATTTTTTGCTGAAATTTCTGCCATCCCTGCTGCCCATGCGCGCTTGAAAGCACCGCTACACTCCCCAGCTGTTATCACCGGAGCGCGCATAGGGATGCGCCGCCCGTGTTTTTTGGACAGCCGCATGTGGCGGCTGGCCGCAGCAAGAGGTTTCAACGCATGGCTCTCATTCCAGTCACCATCCTCACGGGCTTTCTGGGCTCGGGCAAGACCACGCTGCTCAAGCGCGTGCTGCACGAATCCCACGGCATGAAGATTGCCGTGATCGAGAACGAGTTCGGCGAGGAGAACATCGACACCGACATTCTCAAGACCGAATCCAAAGAACAGATTCTGCAGATGAGCAACGGCTGCATCTGCTGCACCATCCGCGAAGACCTGCGCGAGGCTTTGCAGTTGCTGGCCGCCAAGCGCCGCAAGGGGCAGGTGGACTTCGACCGCATCGTGATCGAGACCACCGGCCTGGCCGATCCCGGTCCCGTGGCCCAGACCTTCTTCATGGATGACGAGATCGCCGAGACTTATCTGATCGACTCCATCATCACTCTGGTGGATGCCAAGCATGCCAACCAGCAACTCGACGATCGCCAGGAAGCGCGCCGTCAGGTGGGCTTTGCCGACCAGATGTTCCTGTCCAAGACCGATCTGGTGACGGATGCGGAAAAGGAGGCGCTGATCCATCGCCTCAAGCACATGAACCCGCGCGCGCCCATCCGTGCCGTTCATTTTGGCGATGTGCCCCTGAGCGAAGTGTTCGACCTGCGTGGCTTCAACTTGAACGCCAAGCTGGACATCGACCCTGATTTCCTCAAGGAAGATGATCACGACCACGATCATCACGACCACAGCGCTTGCGACCATGACCATGGCCAATGCGAACACGATCATGAACACCAGCACGACGAGCATTGCGGCCACGACCACCATGACCACGAGCATGGCGAGCACTGCAATCACCCACATCACCATCATCACGACGATGACGTGAAGAGCTTTGTCTACCGCGCCGATCGCGCGTTCGACCCGGCCAAGCTGGAAGACTTTCTGGGCGCCATCGTCAATATCTACGGCCCCAAGATGCTGCGCTACAAGGGCGTGCTCGACATGAAGGGCACCAGCCGCAAGGTCATCTTCCAGGGCGTGCACCAGCTCATGGGCAGCGATCTGGGCCCAGAGTGGGAAGCCGATGAAAAGCGAGTCAGCAAAATGGTCTTCATCGGCATCGACCTGCCGCAGGACATTCTTCGCCAGGGACTGGATCAATGTCTGGTGTAAACCCTGGGTTTGGGGGCTGTTTCGGCGAAAGCTAACGGTTTGCTGACAATGACTGACGGCCTGCCAAGCAGGCCGTTTTGTTTGTCTGTTATTTCTCGCAAACTGACCGAAACAGGCGCAGGCTTTGTTGCAAATTGTGGGGTATGTGCAACGGAGCCGGGATGGGGGGACTGGCGTGGCTACAATGCCGGCCCTAAAGAGGGTGTTGGAGCAATCCGGCCCTGCAAGGGCTCTGTACTGTAAGGAGACAGGACGTGACCGCTGTGAAAAGTAATCTGCCCAAGGCTGCAGCCAAAGCTGCGGCAGCGGCTGTGCACCCCCGCAGCGTCGAGACCTCTTTGGTGGACGCCGCGTTGGACAACCCGGTGCTGGTACCTGCAGCAGCGGGAGAATCTTCCAAATCGTCCAGATCCAAGCGTTCTGCATCGCCTCCAGCGCGGCAGCCTGAAACAGATGTTCCGCCCCTGGCAGCTTCGGCAGTCAAGGCTGCGGCAACCATGAGAGATACGAAAGCAATGACCAACACAAAGCAAGCTGTGCCCAAGAAAGATCCCAAGCTGGCCAACGCCTGGAAGACCAAGTCGGTAGAGGAGCTGACCGATGCTGAAGTGCTGGCCATGTCTGATGACGATTACATGAACGACGCCCAGCTGGCCTACTTCCGTCGCAAGCTGGTCGCGCTCAAGAACGATATGCATGTGAATGCGGGCGAGACTGCGGAAAACCTGCGTGAAGACACCGTCGTGGTGCCCGATCCTGCCGATCGTGCCACCATCGAGGAAGAGCACGCTCTCGAGCTGCGCACCCGTGACCGCGAGCGCAAGCTGCTCAAGAAGATCGATCAGTCCATTGCCCGCATTGATGCCGGCGACTACGGCTACTGCGACGAAACCGGCGAGCCAATCGGGGTGGGACGGCTGCTGGCTCGCCCCACCGCTACACTGTCGCTGGAAGCCCAGCAGCGCCGTGAACTCAAGCAGAAGATGTACGGCGATTGATCTGCGTCAGGCGTTGGCGGGGCTGCAGGCAGCAAAGTAGAGGACCATGGTGAAAGAAGAAAACAAGTCGGGAGGGTTGCTGTCCAAGGTGGTGCGTTTCGTGCGCCACCCGACCGTGAATTGGTCCGATTTGGAAAATCTCAACCAGGAAAGCGAAGAAAGCCAGTACAGCAAGCAGGCGCTCAAGGAGATGCTGGAGCGCAAGCGCCAGAACGACTTTGTGCGAAAGCGCGAGTTTGACCAGCTGCGCAAGCTGCGTCAGGCTCAGCTGTCCAAGACGGCGGTGACTGCCAGGGCTCCGCTCGAGACGCCGACCCCATTGGCACCTTCCTCTTTTTTGCAGACTGCCCAAAGCTCCGTACCGGGCGAGCGCGCAGAAACCATCAAGAAGATCGACGAGATCGAAGCGCAAATGGCCCAGCAATGGTGGCGCGGCAAGCTGGCCGCTGATGCCGCCACCATGCCGCTGCAACTGCCCGAGGTCGGAGGCAGCATGCCTTCGGTATTTAAAAGCCAGCCGCTTTCGATCAGCACGTTGCCGCTGCTTCAGGATGTGTTGCCAGGCGATCTGGAGCTGCCGCAATCGGGGCGGCAGGGCAATCCTGTTGCTTTGCCGGGCCTGCGTGGCGAGACGGACTTTTCGCCGGCGTTTGCCACGACCGAGGTCTCCGCTCCAACCGATATCAACATGGTTCCGCCGTCCTTTGCGCGCTTCGAGCATGATGCCGCGCTGGAGGATGCTGCGATTGTCTTTGCCAGCGGTGACAGCGTAGCAGCCGAGACCAGTCTCAAGGCCTTGATTGCCGAGCGTGCTCAGGATACGCCGGCACAGTTGCAGGTCTGGCTGGCACTGCTGGACATGTACCGCGCAGCAGGCATGCAGGCTGAGTTTGAAGACGCTGCCATGGACTTTGTGGCGCGCTTCGGCCGTTCGGCCCCGCAATGGTTTGTGATGCCGCAGCAGGCGGGCAGGCTTAGCGAAACCGCGCCGGATGCCGCAGCAGTGCAGACCGGCTTTCGCTGGCAGGCTCCTGTGCATTTGGATGAGCCTGGCTTCAAGGCGCTGCTGGCCAGCAAGGCGCGCAGCGTCGGCAGCTCGGTCATGGACTGGAGCGTTCTGGAGAGCCTCGACCCCGGCGTGAAGAAGCCGCTGCTGGATGCGGCACAGCGATGGGCCGACGAAAAGGGATCACTGGTTTTTGCCGGCCATGAAAGATTGCAGGCCGTGCTCAGCAAGCACACCCCTTCCGGTGATCGAGCCGTCGATCAGGACTGGTGGTATTTGCGTCTGGCCATGCAGCGCCTGATGCATCTGCAGGACGAATTTGAGCTGACGGCGCTGGACTATTGCGTGACCTACGAGCTGTCGCCACCCTCGTGGGACGATCCGGTCTGTGCGTATTCGAACGAAGGGCAGGCGCAGAACCTGCGTGCCCAGGATAGCCGTCTCTTGGGGCCGGAGACGATTCAGCCCGGCATGCTCTGGAAGGAGCATCAGCCGCGTTTTGCGCTGCAAGGCGTGATCGACGGCGATGCATTGCCCTGGCTGGCCGAGGTTCAGGAAAAGGCCAAGCTTGGCGAAGCCATTGCCATTGACTGCGCGCGCCTGGTGCGCATGGACTTTGCTGCCGCAGGCTCGGTGCTGAACTGGGCTGCGCAGATGCAGGAGTTGGGTCATGTGTTGCAGTTCGGTCAGTTGCACCAGTTGCTGGCGGTGTTCTTCAATGTTGTTGGCATTCAGGAACATGCACAGGTGATCCCAAGGAGGGACTAGCTCCCTGGGTGGCTATGCCGCCTCCCCCCAAGAGGCGGCGTCTCCGGCTGGAGTCGGGCCGTTTGAGGCCTTATCCACAGCAAGCGCTGCAAATTTAATTTTTCTGGGCCTCTTGAGGTCGATCTTGTCTGTCCCCATCTGCTTCAGATGGAACAGTTTCACGGCACCACCATTTTGAGCGTGCGCCGCCAGACTCCCGAGGGCGTGCAAGTCGCCATCGGCGGTGATGGTCAGGTCACATTGGGCAATATCGTCATCAAGGGCACGGCGCGCAAGGTACGCAAGCTCTATCACGGCAAGGTGCTGGCGGGCTTTGCGGGGGCCACCGCAGATGCCTTCACGCTGTTCGAGCGCTTCGAGGCCAAGCTGGAAAAACACCAGGGCAACCTGACCCGTGCCGCGATCGAGCTGACCAAGGAGTGGCGTACCGACCGCGTGCTGCGCAAGCTCGAAGCCATGCTGGCCGTGGCCGATGCGACGACCTCGCTCATCATCACCGGCAATGGCGACGTTCTGGAGCCCGAGCAGGGCATTGTGGCCATCGGCTCCGGCGGTGCCTATGCGCATTCCGCAGCCAAGGCCTTGCTCAACAACACCGAGCTGTCGGCCGAAGATGTGGTGCGCAAATCTCTGGCGATTGCCGGCGAGCTGTGCATCTACACCAATATGAATCACACGATCGAGACGCTGTAAGCACCTCGACTATCCGAATTGATAGCTGTCGGCGCTTTATGGATGGGCGCCGGAGGCATATTTGACTGAGAATTCACATGTCTTCTGCCATGACTCCCCAGGAGATCGTCTCCGAGCTGGACAAGCACATCGTCGGCCAGCATGGTGCCAAGCGAGCGGTGTCGATTGCCTTGCGCAATCGCTGGCGCCGTCAGCAAGTGCCCGAGGGCCTGCGCCAGGAAATCACGCCCAAGAACATTCTGATGATCGGCCCCACGGGCGTGGGCAAGACGGAGATTGCACGCCGCCTGGCAAAACTCGCCGATGCTCCCTTCATCAAGGTCGAGGCGACCAAGTTCACCGAAGTGGGCTATGTGGGCAAGGATGTGGACGCCATCATCCGCGATCTGGCCGAAGTTGCCGTCAAGCAGACGCGCGAGTCGGACATGAAGAAGATGCGCGCCCGCGCCGAAGATGCTGCCGAGGAGCGCATTCTCGATGTGCTGATCCCGCAGGCCCGCACCGGCGAAGTACCCGCGGACAACACGGCGCGTCAGGTTTTCCGCAAGAAGTTGCGCGAAGGTCAGCTTGACGACAAGGAAATCGAGATCGACATCGCCGAGCAGATGCCTCAGGTGCAGATCATGGGCCCCCAGGGCATGGAAGAGATGGCCGAGCAGCTGCGCGGCATGTTCAGCCATATGGGCCAGGAAAAGCGCAAGACGCGCAAGCTCAAGATCGCCGAGGCCCTGAAGCTGCTGACCGATGAGGAAGCAGCAAAGATGGTCAATGAGGAAGACGTCAAGACCCGCGCCATTGCCAATGCCGAGCAAAACGGCATTGTCTTCATCGACGAAATCGACAAGGTGGCGACGCGCCAGGAAACCAGTGGCTCCGATGTATCGCGTCAGGGTGTGCAGCGCGACCTGCTGCCCTTGGTCGAAGGTACCAGCGTCTCGACCAAGTACGGTGTGGTCAAGACAGACCACATTCTGTTCATTGCTTCGGGTGCTTTCCACCTGTCCAAGCCCAGCGATCTGATTCCCGAGCTGCAGGGGCGCTTTCCCATTCGCGTGGAACTGGAATCTCTGTCGGTACAGGACTTCGAGGCGATTCTGATGCAGACTCACGCCTCCCTGGTCAAGCAATATCAGGCGCTGCTGGCGACCGAAGGCGTGACTCTGGAGTTCAAGCCCGAGGGCATCACGCGTCTGGCAACGATTGCTTTTGACGTCAACGAGAGTACCGAAAACATCGGTGCACGGCGTCTGTCCACAGTGATGGAGCGTCTGCTTGACGAAGTCAGCTTCGATGCGGCCAAGCTTTCGGGGCAGACCGTGGTGATCGATGCAGCCTATGTGGATCAGCGCCTGCAGGTGCTGAGCAAGGATGAGGATCTGTCGCGCTTCATTCTTTGAAGAACCGAGCGCTTGAAGCGAGCTGCCCGCCTGTGCGGGCAGTTTGCGTTTGTAGGAGAAGGTCGAGACTTAAATCAGTTCTTTCCATTGAATTGAATGGTTGCAATTGACGTCTCCTAATGAGAGTCCACTTGCATTGACTTTGCTAAGTGCTTGTAAAGGAAAGGTATTTTCAGAATAAGGCTTTTCTTTTTCTCTCTAAGTGCTTGATTTCATTGCAAATAATTGTTCCTTCGGGTTTGGATTCACCTTAAATTGCTGATACAGTGCAAAAAAGTGCAATTAAGTGGTGAAAGCTGCCCTCGTGCCCATTTTTGGGGAACGAGCGGCTCCAGATGACCGGAGTAACTTGCCGTGTTTCAAGGGGCGTCTTCGCTGAATCTCGATGGAAAGGGTCGGCTCTCAGTGCCGACCCGGCATCGTGACGCCCTTTTGTCCTTGGCGGAGGGGCAGGTCACTTTCACCAAGCATCCCGATGGCTGTCTGTTGCTGTTTCCGCGCCCCGAGTGGCTGCAGTTTCGCGAACGCGTCGCGCAACTGCCGATCACGGCTCAGTGGTGGAAACGGATTTTTCTGGGCAATGCCATGGATGCGGAGATGGATGCAACCGGTCGGCTGCTGATTTCGCCCGAGTTGCGTGAGGCCACAGGTCTGACCAAAGAGGTCTTGATGCTGGGCATGGGGGCGCATTTCGAGGTCTGGGACAAGGCCACTTATGAAATGCGCGAAGCGGAAGCGTGCCAGCAACCGATGCCGGCGGCTTTCCAGGATTTTGTTTTGTAGGAAGTGCTTGTGAATCAGCCGTTGCAACATATCACCGTCTTGCTGGACGAGGCCGTGGACGCCCTGCTGGGTGGTGCCGCCAAGCCGCCTGCCGGCCAGTGGGTCGATGCGACGTTCGGTCGAGGCGGTCATTCCCGGCTCATTTTGCAAAGGCTGGGGCCGGACGGGCGCTTGATCGCGTTCGACAAAGACCCGGACGCAATTGCTGAGGCGGCGCGCATCACCGATGCGCGTTTTTCGATTCGGCATGAAGGATTTCGCCATCTTGGCGAACTGCCCGAAGGCAGTGTGCAGGGTGTGTTGATGGACCTGGGGGTGAGCTCGCCCCAGATCGACAACCCGGACCGGGGCTTCAGCTTCCGCTTTGACGGCCCCCTCGACATGCGCATGGACACCACGCGTGGTCAGAGCGTGGCCGAGTGGCTCGAAGATGCGGAAGTGCAGCAGATTGCGGAGGTGATACGTGACTACGGCGAAGAACGGTTTGCTGGCCCCATTGCAAAGGCGATTGTTGCTCGGCGCGAAAGCCAGGGCCCATTACGCACCACTGCCGAGCTGGCCCAACTCGTGGCTGGCGCGGTCAAGACCCGCGAGGCTGGGCAAAACCCGGCAACACGGACCTTCCAGGCTCTTCGGATTTTCATCAATGCCGAACTTCAGGAGCTTGAGCAAGCGCTAGAAGCCAGTCTGCGCGTGCTGGCTCCCGGCGGCCGTCTGGCCGTGATCAGCTTCCATTCGCTGGAAGATCGCATCGTCAAGCAGTTCATTGCCAAGCATTCCAAGGAGGTCTACGACCGCCGTGCACCGTTTGCGCCTCCCACGCCCATGCGTCTGAAGGCGCTGGAGCGCATCAAGCCCAGTGCTGCCGAGGTGGATGCCAATCCCCGTTCGCGTTCCGCCGTGATGCGCGTCGCCGAGCGCACCGAGGTGCCTGCATGATGCATCGCCATGCCGCTCCGAGCATGGCTGCGGGAGGGCTGCCATGCTGCGCATAAACCTGCTGCTGCTGCTGGCGGTCATGACCAGCGCCATCTTTCTGGTGCATACCCAGTATGAGTCGCGTCGCCTGTTCACCGAGCTGGACCGCGCCGAGGCAGAGGCACGTCGGCTGGCGACGGATCAACTGCGCCTGCAGGTGGAAAAGCGTGCCCAGGCCGCTCCTCAGCGCATCGAGACCTTGGCGCGCGAAAAGCTGCAGATGAAGCAGGCTTCTCAGGCCATTACGCAGTACGTGCATGAAACGGCTGCAGGAACTGCGCAATGACACGCAGCGTGCTCTATACCACCAGCCCTTTGCTGGCTTCGAAAACACCGCTGTGGCGCAGCAAGTTCATCGTGGCTGCGCTGGCGCTGGGTTTTGTGGGCCTGGGCGCGCGTGCAGCCTATGTACAGGTCTTCGGCAACGACTTCTTCAAGCGTCAGGGCCTGGTGCGCTTTGCGCGCACTCTGGAGCTGCCGGCCAATCGTGGCCGTTTGCTGGATCGCAATGGCCTGATTCTTGCGTCCAGCGTGCCGGCGGCCAGTATCTGGGCCATTCCCGAGGACGTGGATCTGAAGGACCCTGAGGTCCAGCAAAAGCTCAAGGAAGTGGCGCGTCTCATGGACATGCCGCTGCGCTCCCTGATGGAGAAGCTGGATGTCGAGGACAAGACCTTTGTCTGGGTAAAGCGTCAGCTGGACTGGGATGTGGGCCAGAAGATCGTGGCGCTCAATATCAAGGGCATCTACAACCGCAAGGAATACAAGCGCCAGTATCCCGAAGGGGAGTCTGCGGCGCATATCGTGGGCTTCACCAATGTGGAAGACCATGGTCAGGAAGGCATGGAGCTGGCGTTCGACAAGGAACTAGCCGGCAAGGCTGGCTCGCGTCGTGTGATCAAGGATCGTCTGGGCCGCGTGGTGGAGGGCGTGGGCGATGAAGTGCCGCCGCAAGATGGGCAGGATATTCAGTTGTCCATCGACAGCAAGGTCCAGTACTACGCCTACCAGAAACTCAAGCAGCAGGTCGAGACCTTCAAGGCCAAGGCAGGCAGCGTGGTGGTCATGGATGCGCACACCGGCGAGCTGCTGGCCCTGGCGAACTATCCGAGCTACGACCCGGGGCATCGCAAGAATCTGACGGGCGAGCAGCTGCGCAACCGCGCGCTGACCGATACCTTTGAGCCGGGTTCGACCATGAAACCCATCACAGTGGCCGCAGCCCTGGAGCTCAAGCGTGTCAAGCCAAGCACCATCATCGATACCGCACCCGGCCGCTACACGGTGACGGGCTCCACCATCACCGATACGCACAACTACGGCGCGCTGACGGTGGAGGGCGTGATCCAGAAGTCCAGCAACGTGGGCGCGACCAAGGTGGCGCAAAAGCTCTCACCTCAGGAAATGTGGGAGTACTTCAGTGCGCTGGGCTTCGGCCAGAAGCCGCAGATTCAATTCCCGGGCGCGGTCTCGGGTCGTCTGCGTGCCTGGAAGACCTGGAAGCCTATCGAGCAGGCCACCATGTCCTATGGCTATGGCCTGTCGGCCTCGCTGTTCCAGATGGCACGTTCCTACACCGTGTTCTCCAACGACGGCAATGTCATTCCCTCGACGATTCTGAAAACGAACGAGCCTCCTGTGGGCGTGCGTGTGATCTCCAAGGAAAACGCCGAGGCGGTGCTGCACATGCTGCGTCTTGCTGCAGGCCCAGGCGGTACCGGCCAGAAGGCCCAGGCCGAGGGCTACACCATCGGCGGCAAGTCGGGAACTGCCCGCAAGCAGGTGGGCAAGAGCTATGCCGCTGGCAAGTACCGGGCCTGGTTCACGGGCATTGCTCCCATCGACAAGCCGCGCATCATCGTGGCCGTGATGGTGGACGAGCCGACGGCAGGTTCCTACTACGGTGGCACGGTGGCCGGCCCGGTGTTTGCGGACGTGGTCCAGCAGACATTGCGTTTCATGGGCGTTCAGCCCGACAAGGAAGTCAAGCCTCAGATCGTGGCTGCACCCGCTGAGGAGCCTGTGCTATGAGCACCCCCATTCAAATCCTGAACAATGCAGCCGAGGCCGTTGCCTGGCTGCGCAGTCGCGTGCAGGGTGACCTGCAGACCGATAGCCGCAAGGTCAAGGCCGGCGATGCCTTTGTCGCCTGGCCCGGTGCTGCCACTGATGGCCGAGCCTATGTGGGCAAGGCTCTGGAGCAGGGCGCCGCCGCCGTGCTGGTGGAGGCCGATGATCTGCAGGCCTTCGATCTGAGCGGCGACAGCATTGCAGCTCTCAAGGGCCTGAAGGCCGCGACGGGACTGATTGCCGACCAATGGTTTGCACATCCCAGTGGCGAGCTCGACGTGCTGGCCGTGACCGGCACCAACGGCAAGACCACCACAGCCTGGTGGCTGGCGCATGCGCTCTCGAAAGTGACGCTGAACACACGCACCGGCTGTGCGCTGGTGGGCACCCTGGGTGTGGGCGTGCCGCCTGCATTGGAGTCGACAGGCATGACCACGCCGGACCCGGTGTTGCTGCAGCGCGCGTTCCGCAGCTACGCCGACCAGGGTCTTGCCGCCTGTGCCATCGAGGCATCGTCCATCGGCATCGTCGAGCACCGTCTGGACGGCAGCAAGATTCGCGTGGCGTTGTTCACCAATTTCACGCAGGACCACCTGGACTACCACGGCAGCATGGATGCCTACTGGCAGGCCAAGACCCAGCTGTTCGACTGGCCCGGCCTGCCGGCCGCCGTGGTCAATATCGACGATGCGCATGGCGCCAGGCTCTGGGCCAGGCTGCAAGGCCGCGCCATGGATGTGTGGAGCGTCTCCATCCAGGGACCGGCTCGCCTGCAGGCCAAGGACATCGGTCTGGGCGACGAGGGTCTGAGCTTTACCGTGCTGGAAGCCGGTCACAGCCTGCGCATGAATACGCGTCTGGTCGGTCAGTACAACGTCTCCAATCTGCTCGGGGTGCTGGCCACCCTGCGCTGCCTGGGCCTGACGCTGGAGCAGGCCGTACAGGCCTGCGCCGATCTGGAGCCCGTGCCCGGTCGCATGCAGCAGATCGTCAAGCCCGGTCAGCCTCTGGTGGCCGTGGACTATGCCCATACGCCCGATGCGCTGGAAAAAGCCTTGCGCGCGCTGCAGCCCGCCGCGCGGCAGCGCCAGGGCAAGCTGTGGTGCGTGTTCGGCTGCGGCGGCGACCGGGACAACAGCAAGCGTCCGCTGATGGGGCAGGCCGCCCAGGCGCATGCCGACGGCGTTTTCGTCACCAGCGACAACCCGCGCAGTGAAGTGCCCGAAAGCATCATCGACCAGATCCTGGCCGGCATGCAGGCGGGCCAGGCATTGCATGTTCAGGCCGACCGCGCGGCGGCCATTGCCCAAGCCATTGCCCGTGCCGATGCGCGCGACGTGGTGCTGATTGCCGGCAAGGGACATGAGGACTATCAGGAGACGAAGGGCGTGCGCCATCCGTTCTCCGACATGGCTGAGGCGCAGAAGGCGCTCGCAGCCCGCGAAGGAAAGATTCGGTCATGATGACCCTGGCAAAAGCGCTGGAGCTGATCCAGACGCATATCCCCCAAGCCCGTCTGGTCGGCAACGGCCAGCTGGAGCTGACACGCGTGCACACCGATACGCGCACGTTGCAGAACGGGGACTTGTTCGTGGCCCTGAAGGGCGAGCGTTTTGACGCCCATGATTTTCTGCCTCAGGCGCAGGCCGCCGGTGCTGTGGCGGCCATTGCCAGCCATGGGCTGGAGGCTGCAGGCATGGCCGGCATCGAAGTGCCGGATACGCTGCTGGCACTGGGCGCGTTGGCACGAGCATGGCGTGCGCAGTTCGATCTGCCCTTGATTGCCGTGACCGGCAGCAATGGCAAGACCACGGTCACGCAAATGATCGCGTCCATTCTGCGCGCGCATGTGGGCGGGCAGGGCGAGGCAGCACTGGCCACGCGCGGCAATTTCAACAACTCCATAGGCATGCCGCTGAATCTGCTGCGCATGACGGACGCGCATCGCATTGCGGTGCTGGAGATGGGCATGAACCACCCCGGCGAGATTGCCGAGCTGGCTGCCATCGGCCAGCCCACGGTGGCCCTGGTCAACAACGCACAACGTGAACACCAGGAGTTCATGGGCACGGTGGAGGCGGTGGCGCGTGAAAACGGATCGGTGCTGCGCTTTCTGCCCAAGGACGGAGTGGCCATCTTCCCCGCCGGAGATGAGTACACGCCGCTGTGGACCGAACTGAGCGCTGGCCGCCCCAGCCTGATGTTTGGCGAGGCCGCTGATGGGGCTCAGGTTTTTGCCAGCGATGTGGTCTGGGCCAATGGAGCCTGGAGCTTTGCACTGAACACCCCGCAAGGCGTGGCAGCCGTGCAGCTGCATATTGCCGGCCACCACAACGTGCGCAACGCACTGGCCGCGGCTGCCTGCGCCCATGCTGCCGGTGTGCCTTTGCCTGCCATTGCACAGGGACTCTCCGGCTTCGAGCCTGTGACGGGCCGCTCGCGCGCGCTGGCCGTGCAGATCAAGGGTCAGGGCGTCACGGTGGTCGACGACACCTATAACGCCAACCCCGACTCGGTTGCCGCCGCCATTGCGGTGCTGGCCGAGCTGCCCGCACCGCAGTTGCTGGTGCTGGGCGACATGGGGGAGGTGGGCGATGACGGCCCGCAGTTCCATGCCGAGGCCGGCGCGCTGGCGCAGCAGGCAGGTATTGCCCATTTCTTTGCTCTGGGTGACCAGAGCGCGTTTGCGGCCTCTGCCTTTGGCAGCGGAGCTAGGCATTTTGATAGCATGTCCGCCCTTGAGCAGGCGGTGTGCGCAGTTTTACCCAAGGTAGGTAGCGTGTTGGTCAAGGGTTCGCGGTTCATGAAGATGGAGCAAGTGGTGCAGAGCATTGAGGCCTGTGCAGACAAGAAGCAGGGCAACTGCGAGGAGGCCGCATGCTGCTGATGCTGGCTCAATGGCTGCAGGGTATCTCGCCGGAGTTCGGCTTTCTGCGCGTCTTCCAGTACCTGACGCTGCGCGCCGTGCTGGCCGCCGTCACCGCCTTGCTGATCGGCCTGTGGATAGGTCCCAAGGCCATCCGCATGCTGACCGCGCTCAAGATCGGCCAGCCCGTGCGCGGCTATGCCATGGAGACCCATCTGGTCAAGAGCGGCACGCCGACCATGGGCGGCGTGCTGATTCTGTTCTCGATTGCCGTATCCACCTTGCTGTGGTTTGACCTGTCCAACCGCTTTGTCTGGATCGTGCTGCTGGTCACGCTGGGCTTTGGCGCGATTGGCTGGGTGGACGACTGGCGCAAGGTCGTCAACAAGGACCCCGAGGGCATGCGCTCGGGCGAGAAGTATTTCTGGCAGTCCGTCATCGGTCTGCTGGCCGCCCTGTATCTGGTGTTCTGCATCTCCGAGAACAGCAATGCCGAGGTCTTCGCGCTGTTTATCTCCTGGGTACAGTCGGGCTTTTCCATGGACCTGCCGCCCAAGGCCGGCCTGATGGTGCCCTTCTTCAAGGAAGTCAGCTATCCGCTGGGCGTGCTGGGCTTCATCGTCATGACCTATCTGGTCATCGTGGGCGCCAGCAATGCCGTGAACCTGACCGACGGCCTCGATGGCCTGGCCATCATGCCCGTCATCATGGTCGGCACGGCCCTGGGCATCTTCGCCTATGTGACCGGCAACGCCACCTATGCGCGCTACCTGCTGTTCCCCAGCATCCCCGGTACGGGCGAGCTGATGGTGTTCTGCGGCGCCATGGCGGGTGCCGGTCTGGCCTTTCTCTGGTTCAACGCACATCCCGCCCAGGTCTTCATGGGCGACGTGGGCGCGCTGGCGCTGGGCGCTGCTCTGGGCACGATTGCCGTGATCGTGCGCCAGGAAATCGTGCTGGCCGTGATGGGCGGCATCTTCGTGGCGGAAGCCATCTCGGTGATGCTGCAGGTGACTTACTTCAAGTACACCAAGAAGCGCTATGGCGAGGGCCGCCGTCTGCTGAAGATGGCACCGCTGCACCATCACTTCGAGAAGAGTGGCTGGAAGGAGACCCAGGTTGTGATCCGCTTCTGGATCATCACCATGCTGCTGTGCCTGCTGGGCCTGTCCACCCTGAAGCTGAGGTAGTCGCAATGCAAGACGAAGACCTCAAGCTCGATGATCAGGTTCTGCAGCCGGATGCGGTTGTGGATGCTATGCAAACGCAAGCGCCTATCGCTGATATGCAAAGCATTTCAGATGGAAATATGTTTGAAATGATTCAGGAGCAAGCGCCAGAAGCTCCTGAAATGCAAGCGCCTGCCATCATCGCCAAGACGCTGGACGCCGAGCCGGTGCCCGATATCTCCACCTTGACGGCAGCCAGGGACGCGGCCGCCTTCGTGGCACAGATTTTTGCCGACCCCAGCATCTCCGATGCGGCCGATGCCGAAGTGACCGAGGTCGAGTCGCAGCCCGAAGCCGAGCTGGAAGCAGTGGTGGAGCTGCCACCTGTCCCCGTGCACTGGCCGCAAGGCGCGGCCCAGCACCTGCAGGGCCAGCGCGTGCTGATTCTGGGTCTGGGCATCTCGGGCATCGCCATGGCACGCTGGTGCGTGCGTGCCGGTGCCGAGGTCACGGTGGCCGACACGCGCGAAGCCCCCCCCTATCTGCCTGCGCTGCAGGCCGAACTGCCCGGCGTGCGCTTTGTTGCCGGCGCATTCACGGCTGCTCTGGTCGATGGCCAGAGCCTGAGTTCCGTCTATCGTTCGCCGGGCCTGAGCCCGGCCAGCGTTGCCCCGGTCTTCGATGCCGCGCGCAGCATCGGCCTGCCCACGGGCGGCGAACTGGATCTGTTTGCCTTTGCGCTCAAGGGCCTGCGCGAAGCCCATGGCTATGCGCCCAAGGTGCTGGGCATCACCGGCACCAACGGCAAGACCACGGTCACCTCGCTGACCGGTCAGCTGCTGGAGCATGGCGGATTGAGCGTGGGCGTGGCCGGCAATATCGGTCCTTCGCTGCTCGACACCCTGTCTGCTCGCATCGATGCCGAGACTCTGCCTCAGGCCTGGGTGCTGGAGCTGTCCAGCTTTCAGCTCGACGACTGCCGCGCATTCGAGCCCACGGCGGCCACGGTGCTCAATATCACCCAGGACCATCTGGACTGGCATGGTGGCATGCAGGCCTATGCCGATGCCAAGGCCCATGTCTTTGGCGAGCAGGCTCTGATGGTCCTCAATCGCGAAGACCCCGTCGTCATGGCTATGCTGCCAGCGCCCGTGGCGGTGCCTGGCAAGCGCGGCAAGACTTTCCAGCGTGCCCATGTCAGCTTTGGCGGCGACATGCCGCGCCGCCCCGGAGACTTCGGTCTGGAGGTGGTCAACGGCATGACCTGGCTGGTGCGCGCCCATGAGGCCGACGAAACCAGCAAGGGCAAGAACGCCGACGATCTGCACATCGTGCGCCTGATGCCCGCCGATGCGCTGCGCATACGCGGCCGCCACAACGCCATCAATGCACTGTCGGCCCTGGCGCTGGCGACCGGTGCGGGATGCACGCTGGCACCGCTGCTCTACGGCCTGCGCGAATACCGGGGCGAGCCGCACCGTGTGCAGCCCGTGGGCCGGGTGGGCGATGTCGAATACTTTGACGACAGCAAGGGCACGAATGTGGGCGCCACCGTGGCGGCCCTCATGGGTCTGGGGCCGGACCACCGCATCGTGGTGATTCTGGGCGGTCTGGGCAAGGGCCAGGACTTTACGCCGCTGGCCGCTCCCGTCTCGCGCTATGTGCGCGCGGCCGTGCTGATCGGCCAGGATGCGCCGTTGATTCGCGAGGCGCTTGGCGACACCGGCGTGACCCTGGTCGATGCTGCAAGCATGCAGGATGCCGTGCAGCAGGCCGCGCGTCTGGCCCATGCCAATGATGCGGTGCTGCTCTCGCCGGCCTGCGCGAGCATGGACATGTTCAAGGACTATGCGGACCGCGCCCACCAGTTTGTGGAAGCGGTGCGTGAGCTGGCGCTTGAAGCCGGCCAGCAACTGGAGGACGGCGCATGACAGCCGCCTTCCTGACCAGCCTCTCCGGCCGCATGCGCTCGTGGTTCCGCAGCGCAGAGGAAAGGCCCATCGACGTGCTGCCCGTGCGCGTAGGCGGGCCGCTGTACGACCGTCCCACCCGTACTCCGGCAAGCGTACTGGGGCTGGATCAGGCATTGATCTGGGTCGTCATCGCCTTGCTGTCCTGGAGTCTGGTCATGGTGTATTCGGCATCGATTGCGATGCCGGACAACCCGCGCTTCGGCAAGATCGAGCCCTATCACTTTCTGCTGCGCCACACCATGTCGATAGGCATGGCCTTTGTGGCCGCGCTGCTGGCCTTCCAGGTGCCCATGAATGTCTGGGAGAAGGTGGCGCGCAAGCTGTTTCTGATCTCCATCGTATTGCTGGTGGCGGTGCTGATCCCGCATGTGGGCACGGTGGTCAACGGCGCGCGGCGCTGGCTGTCGCTGGGCATCATGAACTTCCAGCCTTCCGAGCTGGCCAAGTTCTCCATCCTGATCTACGCGGCCGATTACATGGTGCGCAAGATGGAGGTCAAGGAGCGCTTCTTCCGCGCCGTGCTGCCCATGGGCTTGGCCGTGGTCGTGGTGGGCGTGCTGCTGCTGGCCGAGCCAGACATGGGGGCCTTCATGGTGATCGTCGTGATCTCCATGGGCATTCTGTTCCTGGGCGGCGTGAATGCGCGCATGTTCTTCATCATCGCACTGCTGGTGGTGCTGGCCTTCGGCATGATCATCGCCACCTCGGAGTGGCGCCGCGAACGTATTTTTGCCTACCTCGATCCCTGGGATGAGAAGCATGCGCTGGGCAAGGGCTACCAGCTCTCGCATGCGCTGATTGCCATCGGGCGAGGCGAGATCTTTGGCGTGGGCCTGGGCCGCAGCGTGGAAAAGCTGCACTGGCTGCCCGAAGCGCATACCGACTTCCTGCTGGCTGTGATCGGCGAAGAATTTGGTCTGGTCGGCCTGCTGCTGATTGCTGCCGTCTTCTTCTGGCTGACCCGCCGCATCATGCTGATCGGCCGTCAGGCCATCGCGCTGGACCGTGTCTTTGCCGGGCTGGTGGCCGAGGGCGTGGCGATCTGGATGGGCTTCCAGGCCTTTATCAACATGGGTGTGAATTTGGGCGCCCTGCCAACCAAAGGCCTGACTCTGCCGTTAATGAGTTTTGGCGGTTCGGCCATTTTGATGAATTTGATTGCGATAGCTGTGGTGCTCAGAGTCGATTACGAAAACAAGCTGCTGATGAAGGGGGGCCACGCATGAGCCTGCTCATCAAGCCAAACAAGCCACGCACGGCACTGGTGATGGCCGGTGGTACCGGCGGTCATATCTTCCCCGGTCTGGCCGTGGCACAGGAGCTGCGTGCGCGCGGCTGGAATGTGCACTGGCTGGGAGCGCCCGGCTCCATGGAGTCGCGCATCGTGCCGCCCCAGGGCTTTGCACTGGAGCTGATCGAATTTGGCGGCGTGCGCGGCAAGGGGCTCAAGACCCTGGTGCAACTGCCGTTCAGGCTGGCGAAGGCCTTCTCGCAGGCGCGTGCCGTGATGAAGCGCGTGCAGCCCGATGTGGTCATCGGCCTGGGCGGGTACCTCACCGTGCCCGGTGGCCTGATGGCTGCGGCTTCGGGCGTGCCCGTGGTGCTGCACGAACAGAACTCCGTGGCCGGCATGGCCAACAAGGTCGTGGCCAAGGTTGCCAAGCGAGTGTTCACGGCTTTCCCCAAGGTATTTGCCAAGGGCGAATGGGTGGGCAATCCGCTGCGTCAAGCGTTTCTGGAGCAGGCCGAGCCCGCCCAGCGCTTTGCCGGTCGCAGCGGCCCGCTCAAGCTGCTGGTGGTGGGCGGCAGTCTGGGAGCCAGGGCGCTCAATGAGATCGTGCCCCAGGCTCTGGCCCTGATGCCTGCCGATCAGCGCCCCGTGGTGCTGCACCAGAGCGGTACGGCCCAGATCGATGCGTTGCGTGCCAACTATCAGGCTGCAGGCGTACAGGCCGAGCTGACTCCCTTCATCGATGACACGGCCAAGGCTTTTGCGGATGCCGATCTCGTCGTCTGCCGTGCCGGTGCCAGCACCGTGACCGAGATAGCCGCTGTAGGGGCGGCAGCGGTTTATGTGCCCTTCCCTGCCGCGGTGGATGACCACCAGACCAGCAATGCCCGCTTCCTCGTGGATGCTGGTGGCGGTTGGTTACAGCCGCAAAGTACTTTGAGCGCCCAAGGGTTGGCGGAAATGCTACAAAATATGCAGCGTGCGACGCTGTTGGAGCGCGCTGAACTCGCGAAGAAAATGCAAAAGACTGATGCCACCGCGAAGGTGGTCGCCGCTTGTGAGGAGTTGGCAGCATGAAACACGCCATTCATCACATTCACTTTGTCGGTATTGGCGGCGCCGGCATGAGCGGTATTGCAGAGGTTCTGCACAACCTGGGTTACGCCATTTCAGGCTCCGACCTGGCCGACAGCGCCACGCTGCGCCGCCTGGCGGGCCTGGGCATCAAGACCTTTGTCGGTCATGCGGCCGAGAACGTTGACGGCAGCGATGCCGTGGTGACATCCACGGCCGTGCAGGGCGACAACCCCGAGGTCCTGGCTGCGCGCGAGAAAAAGATTCCTGTGGTTCCCCGTGCGCTGATGCTCGCCGAGCTGATGCGTTTCAAGCAGGGCATCGCCATTGCCGGCGCGCATGGCAAGACCACCACCACCAGCCTGGTGACCAGTGTGCTGGCCGAAGCCGGTCTGGACCCCACCTTCGTGATCGGTGGCAAGCTCAACAGCGCCGGTGCGAATGCCAAGCTGGGCCAGGGCGACTACATCGTGGTCGAGGCCGACGAGTCCGATGCCTCCTTCCTGAATCTGCTGCCTGTGATGGCCGTCGTCACCAATATCGACGCCGATCACATGGAAACCTACGGCCATGACTTCGGCCGCCTCAAGCAGGCCTTTGTCGATTTCCTGCATCGCATGCCGTTTTACGGGCGCGCCATTCTTTGCGTCGACAGCCCTGCCGTGCGCGAGATCCTGCCCAAGCTGGCGCGTCCGGTCACGACCTACGGCTTTGCCGAAGATGCCCAGGTGCGCGCCGTGAACGTGCGTGCCGAAGCCGGTCGCATGCGCTTTACCGTGCGCCGCCAGAACGGCCAGAGCTACCCCGATCTGGAGGTTGTGCTGAGCCTGCCCGGCGAGCACAACGTGCTCAACGCCCTGTCTGCCGTGGCGGTGGCCATGGAGCTCGAGATTTCCGACGAGGCGCTGCTGCGCGCCTTGGAAGGCTTCAAGGGCGTGGGACGGCGTTTCCAGCGCTATGGCGAACTGCCGGCTGCCAATGGCGGCACGTTCACCGTCATCGACGACTACGGTCATCACCCCGTGGAAATGGCAGCCACGCTGGCTGCGGCACGCGGTGCCTTCCCGGGGCAGCGCCTGGTGCTGGCCTTCCAGCCACACCGCTACAGCCGCACACGCGACTGTTTCGAGGACTTTGTGAAGGTCATCGGCAGCGCCGACTCGGTGCTGCTGGCCGAGGTCTATGCCGCGGGCGAGGCACCCATCGTGGCTGCCGACGGTCGATCCCTGGCTCGCGCCTTGCGTGTGGCCGGCAAGGTCGAGCCTGTATTTGTGGAAAACATTGCCGATATGCCGGCAGCCATCGCTGCCAATGCGCAAGCGGGCGATGTATTGCTGTGCATGGGGGCCGGATCGATTGGCGCCGTGCCTGGGAAATTGGTTGAAATGCTTCAGAAACAAGAGCTGGCCGCGCCCGCAGGGAGCGCGCAATGAGCATGTTTGGTACAAATATCGACGTGAAGGCACTGGGCAAGGTCGCCGTGCTCATGGGCGGTCGCTCGTCCGAGCGCGAGGTCTCGCTGATGTCCGGCGCTGGTGTGCTGGCCGCACTGCAGTCCAAGGGTGTCGATGCCCACAAGTTCGACCCTGCCGAACAAGGGCTGGAGCAGCTCAAGGTGCAAGGCTTTGACCGCTGCTTCATCGCGCTGCATGGCCGCTACGGTGAGGACGGCACGGTGCAGGGTGCACTGGAGTTGCTGGACATTCCCTATACGGGTTCGGGCGTGATGGCTTCCAGCATCGCCATGGACAAGATCATGACCAAGCGCATCTGGCGCTTTGAAGGACTGCCCACGCCGGACTGGCGCATGGTCGCCTCGGCCGCTGAAACCCGCGCCGCACTGGAAGCCCTGGGCGCTCCCATGATCGTCAAGCCCGCACGCGACGGCTCCAGCATCGGCCTGACCAAGGTGATGAATGCCGACGAATGCGCCAAGGCCTACGAGCTGGCGGCCCAGTACGACGCAGAAGTGCTGTGCGAGCAGTTCATTGCCGGTGACGAGACCACCTGCCCCGTGCTGGGCACGGGAGCCCAGGCCGGTGCGCTGCCGGTGATCCGAATCGTTGCGCCCGAAGGCAACTACGACTACCAGAACAAGTACTTCACGGATACCACGCAGTACCACTGCCCTAGCGGCCTGCCGGCTGCCGAGGAGGCCGAGATCCGGCGCATTGTGGAAAAAGCCTTCCGCACGCTGGGCTGCCGTGGCTGGGCGCGTGCCGACATCATGATTCGCGCCAGCGACCGCAAGCCTTTCTTGCTGGAGATCAATACCTCTCCAGGCATGACGGGGCATTCTCTCGTCCCCATGGCTGCGCGCGCTTCCGGCGTGAGCTACGAAAACCTGTGCCTTGGCATCCTGGCCATGAGCACGCTGGATGGAGAAGCGGAGCAGCCATGAACCGCAACCAGCCCACAGCCGTCGTCCCGTTCGACGTCAAGCTCATGAACATCACTGCCACGGTGATGTTCATGGGCTGCTTGACGGCGTGCGTGATGGCCGTGGGGTGGTGGTTGATGCGAACTCCGGCCTTCAATATCGGTCGCATCGTGGTGGAAGGCGAGCTGGTGCATAACAACGCCGTGACGCTGCGCGCCAATGTGGCGCCAGTGCTCAAAGGCAACTTCTTCACGGTGGACCTGAAGGCGGCCCAGCATGCATTCGAGCAAGTGCCCTGGGTGCAGGAGGCGCAGGTGCGCCGCGAATATCCGAACGGCTTGCGCGTTGCGCTCAAGGAGCATGTGGCCGAAGCCTTCTGGGGGGCTGAGACCGGTACCGGTCTGGTCAACAAGGCCGGCGAAGTGTTTGAAGCCAATCTGGGCGAACTGGACCGCGAAGGTCTGCCGCGTCTGCAAGGCCCCGAGGGCTCGGCACCGCGTGTTCTGCAGATGTATCGAGCGCTGGAGCCGGCCTTGAAGCCGCTCGATGTGGCGCTGGACAGCCTGACTCTGGATGCGCGTGGCAGTTGGACGCTGGTGCTGGACAACGATGCGCTGCTGGAACTGGGCGGCGGCACGACCGAAGACATATTGCAGCGCGTGCAGCGCTTTGTGCGCACGCTGCCTCAGATCACCTCTCAATACAAGCGCTCGGCTGCGGCACTGGAGTCTGCAGACCTGCGTTACGAAGACGGCTATGCCTTGCGACTCAAGGGCGTGACCACTGGAACCTCCGCGCCGGCAACTGCTGCCAGGGCCAGACGATAAGCGGGAGCAGGGGAACAGACATGCAAGGCGCACACAAAGACAAGACAGAACCTACCGGGGGCGGAAGCTGATATGGCAAGAGAATACAAGGATGTGATTGTTGGGCTGGATATCGGCACGGCCAAGGTCATGGCGGTGGTGGCCGAGGTCATGTCCAATGGCGAGCTCAAGCTGGCGGGCCTGGGCGTAGCCCCCAGCAACGGCTTGAAGCGCGGCGTGGTCGTGAATATCGATGCGACCGTGCAAAGCATCCAGCAGGCGCTCAAAGAGGCCGAGCTGATGGCGGATTGCAAGATCCAGCGAGTGTGCACCGGCATTACGGGTAGCCATATCCGCGGTCTGAATTCCAGCGGCATGGTGGCCATCAAGGACAAGGAAGTCTCGTCCACCGATATGGCCCGCGTGATGGAAACCGCCAAGGCCATCAATATCTCGTCCGACCAGCGCCTGCTGCTGGTCGAGGCGCAGGAGTTCGTCATCGACGGCCACGAGGTGCGCGAGCCCATCGGCATGAGCGGCATTCGCCTTGAGGCCAAGATCCATATCGTGACCGGCGCCCAGAGCGCGGCCGAGAACATCATCAAATGCGTGCGCCGCTGCGGCCTGGAAGTAGAGCAGCTGCTGCTCAATCCGCTGGCGTCGGCCCAGGCCGTGCTGACCGATGACGAGCGCGAGCTGGGCGTGGCCGTGGTGGATATCGGCGCGGGAGCGACCGATGTGGCCATCTTCACCGGCGGTGCGATTCGCCACACGGCCGTGATCCCGATTGCCGGTGACCTGATCACCAGCGACATCGCCATGGCCCTGCGTACCCCCACCAAGGATGCCGAGGACATCAAGGTCGAGAGTGGCTATGCCAAGCAGTTGCTGGCCGATCCCGATGCCCAGGTCGAAGTGCCGGGCCTGGGCGACCGCAGCCCGCGCATGATCAGCAAGCAGGCCCTGGCCGGCGTGATCGAGCCCCGCGTGGAAGAGATCTTCTCGCTGGTGCAGCAGGTCATCCGCGAATCGGGCTACGAAGAAGTGCTGTCCTCGGGCATCGTGCTCACGGGCGGCAGCGCCGTCATGCCCGGGATGATCGAGCTGGGCGAAGACATCTTTCTCAAGCCCGTGCGCCGCGGGCTTCCCAAATATTCCGGTGCGCTGGCCGACATGGTCGCCCAGCCCCGTGCCGCCACGGTGATGGGCCTGCTCGATGAAGCACGTCTGGCACGTCTGCGTGGCTACAAGGTGGCCCAGAAGAGCGGTTCCATGAAGACCGCTTTCGGCCGGTTCAAAGACTTCATCGTGGGGAACTTCTGATATGAGCACTTATCGCATGTTCATCACCGGACCACCACAGATGGATTTTTCGCGGTATCGACGACGAAGACCGCGAAGACCTCAAGAGTTCGAAATTTCTTTTCCACAGCAGCGACAAACCACCACTAGAGAACAGGAGCACCACCATGCCTATCGACATGATTGAAACCGAAGAATTCAACCAAGGCACGCAGATCAAGGTGATCGGCGTCGGCGGCGGCGGCGGCAACGCCGTCGACCACATGATTGAACGCAGCGTTCAAGGCGTCGAATTCATTACGGCCAATACCGATGCTCAAGCTCTGTTGCGCAGCCGCGCTCACCGCACCATCCATCTGGGTGGCAGCGGCCTGGGTGCCGGCAGCAAGCCCGACAAGGGCCGCGACGCTGCGGAAGCTGCTGTGGAAGATATTCGCGCTGCCATCGAAGGCGCGCACATGCTCTTCATTACGGCAGGCATGGGTGGTGGTACGGGTACCGGTGCATCGCCTGTGATCGCACGAGTGGCCAAGGAAATGGGCATTCTGACGGTGGGTGTGGTGACCAAGCCTTTCGAGTGGGAAGGCGGCCGCCGCATGCAGAACGCTGACGCCGGCCTGGCCGAGCTGGAGGCGAATGTGGACTCGCTGATCGTTGTGCTCAACGAAAAGCTGCTCGATGTGCTGGGCGACGATATCTCCCAGGACGAGGCTTTTGCCCATGCCAACGACGTTCTGAAGAACGCCGTGGGCGGCATTGCCGAAATCATCAACGAGTACGGCCATGTGAACGTCGACTTCGAAGACGTGCGCACCGTGATGGGCGAGCCCGGCAAGGCCATGATGGGCACGGCCAAGGCCGCCGGTCCCGATCGTGCCCGTATCGCTGCCGAGCAGGCCGTGGCCTGCCCGCTGCTGGAAGGCATCGATCTGTCCGGCGCCAAGGGCGTGCTGGTGCTGGTGACTGCAGCCAAGGGGAGCCTCAAGCTGTCCGAGTCGCGTCTGGCCATGTCCACCATCAATGCCTATGCGTCTCCCGATGCCCACGTGATCTACGGCGCTGCCTACGATGACTCGCTGGGCGACGAAATCCGCGTGACCGTGGTGGCCACCGGCCTGTCGCGTCCCAATGTGCGTCGCCAGAACATCCAGGTGGTGCAGGGCGGTCTGCGTACCGGTACCGACAACGTGGCAGTGGGTCTGCCTCCCCTGGGCGGCATGGACTACGGCACGGCCAACACCAATGTGCCAAGCGTCTGGCGCACCAACCGTACCCAGGCTTCGGAGCGCGTGAGCGCGCTGGCGTCTGGCGGCATGGACGATGTGGAGATCCCGGCGTTTCTGCGCAAGCAGGCTGATTAAGCTCCCCCTGAGCGGCTTGGCCGCTTTCCCCTCTCTGGCGCTTTGCGCCGGAGGGGGACGACACCCTCGGTGCGGGGCGCCCCTTCCTCGGTGTCTCTGCCTCCGAGTGCGCCGGCGCTTGAGAGTCAGCCGCAAAGGCCTTTGGTTCGTTAAGGACTGATGGCCCATCAGTTCGCTGTATCGCAGCGATTAAGACAACCCTGGGTCGGCGTAAGCCGGCTCGGGGTTGTCCCATTTAAAATACCAGCATGCTTCAGCAACGTACCATCAAGACCATTTCCCGTGCCGTAGGCGTGGGCCTGCACAGCGGCCAGCGTGTCGAGTTGACGCTGCGCCCTGCCCAGCCTGATACCGGCATCGTGTTCCGTCGCGTGGACTTGCCTGAGCCTGTGGATATCCCCATTTCCGCCGAGGCAGTGACTGATACGCGCATGGCTTCCACCATCGGCAGCGGCGGCGCCAAGGTGCATACGGTAGAGCACCTGATGTCGGCCATCGCCGGTCTGGGAATCGACAACCTCTACGTGGACATCACTGCCGAAGAAGTGCCGATTCTCGATGGCTCCTCGTCATCGTTCGTGTTTCTGCTGCAAAGCGCCGGAATCGAGTTGCAGAAAGCGCCCAAGCGCTTCATCCGCATCAAGAGCCCGATCGAGGTGCGCGAAGGCGAAGGCCAGAACCTCAAGTGGGCGCGCTTCGATCCCTACCATGGCTTCAAGCTGCGCTTCGAGATCGACTTCGCTCACCCAGCCGTGGACTCCACGGGGCAGTGCGTGGAGTTCGACATGGGTCTGGACAACTACACACGCGACATCGCCCGCGCCCGCACCTTCGGCTTCACCAAGGATGTGGAAATGCTGCGCAACAATGGCCTGGCACTGGGCGGCGGGCTGGACAACGCCATCGTCATGGACGACTACAAGGTCCTGAACAGCGACGGCCTGCGCTATGACGACGAGTTTGCCAAGCACAAGATCCTTGACGCGATCGGCGATCTGTATCTGATCGGCAAGCCCATTCTCGGTGCCTACAGCGCCTTTCGCTCGGGTCACGGCCTCAACAACAAGTTGCTGCGCGCAATGATCGAGCAGCCCGAGACCTGGGAGCTCGTGACCTTCGAGAGCGAGCGCCAGGCTCCCCAGGGCTTTGCCATGCCCGCCCAGGCCTGGTGAGCGAGACCTCCATGCTGATCTTTCGCTGGCTGGCCACCTTGCTGATTCTGGCTTCGGCATTGAGCTTTGCCTTCTATCTGGGAACCGGCAAGGCGCACTACAAGCGCCTGGGCTTTTTGCTGTTCAAGTGGACGGTGATTGCCGGTCTGGCCTTTTTTGCCGTGATGTTTGTCGGACGCATCATCTGAGAACTAATGAATATTGATAGCGGCTTGCCAAATCCGGCTTCGCGCTTCACAGGTTTCTGTTCTGTAAACAGCGCGCAAAAAGTGGTAAATCGGCAGTTGCTCACTTCTTGCGGCGCCGAAATTGGGTAAAGATGGATCTGCTGCGGCCGCCATGACCGGCCGCACACCTTGTTGACCGAAACAATTCGACAAAGGAGTACCCATGTCCCGTTTGACTACCCGCATTCTTTCTGCCTCCATTGCCGCCTGCCTGGGTCTGGGCAGTCTGGCCGTCCAGGCGCAGCCCGGCCCGCCGCCCGGCCGCGGCAATGGACATGGAGCGCAGGACATGCGCCATGGCGGTCGCCATGATGATCGTGGTCGGCATGAGCAGCGCCATGACAGGCGCGACGACCGACGTGCCGATCATCACGACAATGGTCGCCGTGGCGGTGGTCCCGACCATAACTGGTACAAGGGCAGTCGCGTGCCGCCGCAATACCGCAGCCAGCACTATGTGGTGAATGACTGGCGCGGCCACCATCTGTCGGCGCCGCCGCGTGGCTATCACTGGATTCAGAACGGCGGCGACTATCTGCTGGTTGCCATTGCCACAGGCGTGATCGCCTCCATGGTGCTGAGCGCCTATTAAGCAAATCACACCATCAAAAAAGCCGTGGCATGTCACGGCTTTATTTGTATCGGGCAGAGCTTTGAAGCAGTGTGTGCTCCAGCTCGGGGGCTGTGAGGAAAAGCCATCCTGCGATCCCTTCCGAAGAGAGAAGGGGAAGCCGCGAAGCGGCTAAGGGCGAGCTCAATAGACCCGTCCGCCCCGGTACATGGCATGTTGCTTGCGGCGCAGATCGGTGGACTTGGCCATCAGCCCCATGGCGGCAGCCGCATGGGCATGGGTGATCGCCAGCCCCAGCGCGTCGGCGGCATCGGTGCCGGGCAGGCCGGGCAGTTGCAGCAGCCGTTTGACCATTTCCTGGATCTGGCTCTTGGCTGCGCGACCATGGCCGACCACGGCTTTTTTCATCTGCAGGGCGGTGTATTCGGAAACCGCGAGATTGGCGTTGACCAGGGCCGTCAGCGCCGCACCACGGGCCTGGCCCAGCAGCAGTGTGGACTGGGGGTTGACGTTGACGAAGACGATTTCCACGGCAGCCACCTCGGGCTGATAGCGTGAGGCGACTTCGGAGATGCCGTCGAACAGCACCTTGAGACGGCCCGGCAGGTCGCCGAGTTCCATCTTGTTGGTGCGTATGGTGCCGCTGGCCACATAGGACAGGCGCTGGCCTTCCATGTCGATGACGCCAAAGCCCGTGGTCTGCAGGCCAGGGTCGATTCCTAGAATTCGCATGGCTGTCGATTATCCACGTACAAAACCTTCACGCTCCATGCGGGTGACAGCAAGCAAGAGCCGCTTCGCGGCGATGCTGCCGTCCTCCTCGGGGAAGGCGCGGGGCCGCCCAGGCGAAGCGCCTCAGGGGGGCGTCACCATCGGTATATAGCGCGCAATCGTGCGACTGCGCTGCGCCAGATAGCGCGATTGCGGCATTTTCTCGAAGCGCTTGGGTGCCGGAAGCATGGCGGCAAGTCGTGCTGCCTCGGCCGCATTGAGCTGGGCGGCACTCTTGCGGAAGTAATGTTGGGCGGCGGCCTCGGCGCCGAACACGCCCTGGCCCCATTCCACATTGTTGAGATAGATCTCCAGAATGCGCTGCTTGCTCAGCATCAGCTCCAGCAATTGCGCCAGCACCAGCTCCTGGCCCTTGCGCAGAAAATTGCGTTCGCCCGACAGCAGCAGGTTCTTGGCCAACTGCTGGGTGATGGTGGAGCCGCCATAGACCTTGGCGGGCTTGCTGTTGTTTCCGGCTTTTTCGGCCTGCATGGCCCTGGCCTCAGCTTTTGCGTTGCGCTGCCAGGCCCTCTGAACGGCATCCCATTCCACGCCGTGGTGGTCCATGAAGCCGGCATCTTCGGAGGCAATCACAGCGCGCTTGAGGTTGCTGGAGATCTGGCCGTAGTCCACCCATTGCTGGCGCCAGCGCAGGCCCTCGCTGCTGCGGACAAGCTGCCAGGCTTCGGAGCGCTGATAGCTGGTGGACTCTGGATCCAGCCATGCCATGACTGCGATGCGTGCTACAAAAAACAATTGCAGCAGCAGGGTGGCGCAAAGCACCAGCAACAGCAGTCGGCCAAGAGCTTTCATGGTGGGGCGAGGTTTTAGTGAGCGGCTTCAGCGTGCAGCAGAGCGCGCAGTTCGGCCAGGACTTGTGCAGAGGGCGGACGCACGCCGCGCCATAGTGCAAAGGACTCGGCGGCCTGCTCCACCAGCATGCCCAGACCATCACGCGCCAGCGCGCCGTGGCTGCTGGCCCAATTCAGAAAATTCTGAGCGGCGGGGCCGTACATCATGTCGTAGGCCAGACTGCGTGCGTGCAGCACGCTGGCGGGCGCGGGCACCTCAGCCCCAGCCAGGCTGCTGGCTGTGGCATTGATGATGATGTCGAAATTTTGGGTCAGATCAGTCTCAAGCACTTGCCTTTCAAGTGCTACCAGCTCTACGTTATGTAGTGTGGCAATGGCCGCATGCTGCTGGACCAGCGTTTGAGCCCTGGCATGAGTGCGGTTGACCACGACTAGGCGGCGGGGCTTTTGCTCCAGCAAAGAGCCCAGGGCTCCAGCGGCGGCGCCGCCCGCGCCAAGCAGCAGCACATCACGCCCGGCGATGGGCACACCGGCATTGCGGGTGATGTCGGCCACGATGCCCAGGCCATCGGTGTTGTCGGCATGAATGCCGTTGGCGCCGAATACCAGCGTATTGGCAGCACCAGCCAGCCGCACGCGCTCGCTGGTGCTGGTGGCCAGCTCGGCCGCCTGCAGCTTGAAGGGAACGGTCACATTGCAGCCCTTGCCGCCGCGTGCGGCAAAGTCGCGCACAAAGTCGACAAAGCCATCCAGCGGCACCAGGGCGCGGTCATAGCTGACGGGCTGGCCGGTCAGCTCGGCGAAGCGGGCATGAATCCAGGGAGAGCGGCTATGGGCAACGGGGTTGCCCATGACGCAGTAGGCATCAAGCGTATTTGTCATAAAAAGGCTGAAGGAAATCGCTGAGCAGAGTTGGGTACGCGTTGGGGCAGTGGCCGGCGAGATCGGCGCAGCCCAAGCCAAGGCAGCCGCGCAAGGGCCGTCCCGCCGCGCTGGCTGCGTTCCCCGCCTGCAAGCGAGGCGATGCGAGAGCGGGGGAAGACGCCGAAGGCGGCACAGGGGGTCACCTTATGTCTGTTTCCAGTGTCTGCTCGCGTGTGAACCTGAAGCGCGAGACGACGGCGATCTGATCGGCCTTGGTGCGCATGGCCGGGCCGAAGTGGCCGTAAGGGGCTGCGGCGCGGGCAATGGCCTCGGCACGGGTATCGAGCATGCGGTTACCCGAGCCCTGCACAACCTCGGTGGAAAGCACGCGGCCGTCATGATTCACGGTCAGGATCATGACCAGCTCGCCATACAGCTTCTTGCCCTTGTTCTCGGGGAAGTTTTCCGTGCCCTTGTCTTCCACCTTGCGGCGCAGCGCATCGTAGTAGACGGCGTACACGGCCTCCTTGGTGGCGGGGCTGATATAGCGCTTCTTGGGGCGGGCGTTTTCTGCGTTGATACGCTTTTCAATCTCGGCCAGCAGCTTGATGAGCTGCAAGCGCTTTTCTTCCTGTGCCTCCAGGGCCTTGTTGTCGGCGCTCAGGCGCGGGTCTATCGGGGGCAGCGCGGCCACTTGCTGGCGCAGCTGGGTCAGCAACTGGTTCTGCTGCTCCTGCATGGCGTCGAGCTGGCGCTGTTTTTCCTCGAAATCGTCGCCCACTGTCGTCAGGGCCGAGTAGGGCATGGGACTGGTGGCCCGGCCCTGGTCGGCATCGCCGCCGCCGGCCAGCGAGGTCTGGGCGATGGCCTGGGCCTTGTCCGGCGTCTCGTTGGCGCGGGCATTGACCAGAATCACTTCCAGCGGCGTGTCCTGAAACACGCGCTCAAAGCGTTCCGGGTCCACGAAGCGGACTGTCAGCAACACGGCATGGACGGCGATGGAAACGCCCAGCGCCAGCTGCAGCGTACTCAGTCGTCGAAGAGAGGTGGGCAGTTTCACGGCAGCGTCAGGGCGATGAGATGTGGAGATCAGGACTTGGGCTGGTCTGCAGCGGGATCGGCGTCGTTCATGTCCACCGCAATGGAGATGGGGCCGGCCACGGCGTCGTCATCGTCCTCGCCGCTGTCCTCACCTTCGCTTTCGGCCTCGGCTCCTGCATCCAGGCGTTCGATCAGCGTGCCCGAGATGTCCAGCGATATCTCGTCGATCTCGCCGAGCTTGACACGCACATGGGCGCCGCGCGGCAGGTTCTGCGCACCCAGTACGGGCAGTACCAGCGGCAGATTGTCGGCGCGCACCAGGAAGGAGCCGTTGGGCCCTTCCTTGAACACGCTGGCCGTCAGTTCGCTGATGCCGTTCTGCTCCAGATACTTGAGCGTCCAGAAGCGCTCCATGCCAGCCTGATAGCCGTTGTAGGCGCTGTAGGCGCCGTCAAAGCTGCTGATGATGCCGAACAGCTCGGCGTCCTTGGGCTTGAAGGGCGCTGCCAGGGCAGCCGTCTTGCCATGGCGGGCGCAGGCAATGATCTGCCACTGATTGACCAGATCCACATAGCGGCGCAGCGGGGAGGTGGCCCAGGAGTAGGCTTTCACGCCTATGCCGGCATGGGGCAAGGCCTTGGTGCTCATGCGTACCTTGACGCCGGGTGCCAGGCTGGCCTGGCTGCGGTAGATGCCGGGCACACCGTGCTCGGCCAGCATCAGGCCCCAGGTGCTGTTGGCCACGATGGCGGCCTCGGCCACGATCAGGTCCAGCGGCGCGCCGCGCTTGCGCACAGTGATCTGCACCTGCTCGCTGCCATTGGGCTCGGCGCCGTCGTTGCCGACGAGGCGGAAGTTGTAGTCCGGGCGGTTGAAGTTCTCGGGCTTGCCGCGCACCACTTCGCGATTGGCCTTGAGGAACTTGGACCAGCGCTGCAAAAAGGTGAGCTCCTTGCGCTTGCCCAGCAAAGAATCAGGCGTATTTTCAACCTCGATTGAGGAGTCGGTCAGCCATTCCTCGGTGACGATGTGATCTAGCTTGTCGTAGCGGAAGTTGACTTCCACGGGCACGCGCTCGAGACGGGTTTCGCTGGAGATGGTCTCCAGCGTCTCTTCGTTGATCTGCACATACAGCGAGACCGCGGGGTTGGAGCGGCCCTCGTCCAGCGTGTAGATATGCACCACGTCGTCGGGCAGCATGGTGATCTTGTAGCCGGGCATGTAGACGGTGGACAGGCGGGCGCGGCCCAGCTTGTCCAGCTCGCCGCCGGGCGTGATGGCCAGACCGGGGGCGGCAATGTGGATGCCCACGGTGACGGTGCCCGTGCCCAGGCCCGTGACGGACAGCGCATCGTCGATTTCGGTGGTGGCCGAGTCGTCGATGGAAAAAGCCTTTACATCGGCCACGGGCAGGTCGGCCGGTGGCTGGGGGGCCTGCACGGAGGGGAAGCCCGTGCCCTTGGGGAAGTTGTCGAACAGGAAGCGCTTCCAGTGAAACTGGTAGGAAGAGTCGATGGCGCCGGCGCGGTGCAGCAGCTCCAGCGGGGCCAGCTTGGTGGCGCGGCTGGCATCGACCACGGCCTTGTATTCGGCTGCGTTCTTGTCGGGCTTGAACAGAATCTTGTAGAGCTGTTCGCGGATTGCCTGCGGGCACTCGCCGCGGCCCAGTTCCTCGGCCCAGGCGTCGATCTGTGCCTGAATCTGCTTTTTCTTCTCGATGGCGGCAAGGGCTTGCTGCAGGATTTCTGCAGGAGCCTTCTTGAAGCGGCCCTTGCCCGCACGACGGAAATAATGCGGTGCGTCGTACAGGCAGAACAGCGCACCGGCCTGCTGGGCCAGCGTCGCGGATTCGGAAAAATAGTCACGCGCCAGGTCGGCAAAGCCGAACTCTTCCTCGGGCGCAAATTCCCAGGCCAGATCCAGGTCGATCTCGGCGGCCTGGGCCTGGCCCTGAGCGACCAACTCGGCAGGAGCCGGCTTCTCGAACTTGAGCAGGATATTGGCGGCCTTGACCTTGACCCGCTTGCCCGAGTCCAGCTCGACTTGGGCAGAGGATTCGGCTTCGGAGAGGATGCGCCCGGCCAGAAATTTGCCGGCTTCTTCAAACAGTGCGTGCATAACCGCGCATTTTCCCACGAGCCGAACATTCGGCGCTCAGAAGTGATTCAGTTCATGCTTGAGGTCGGTCAATATCAGACGCGGCCTCCGCGCGGTCAGGGGCGTGAACAAGGGGGCACGCTGCAGCAATACAGCCGTTCCCTGGGGGCGCATGGAGTCGCCGAGGGCATCAGGCCAAGGCCAGAAATTCGTCGATCCGGTCCAGATACTCGGCAAAGTTGCTCAGGGCGTGGTCGCCGCCTTCTTGCACCAATTGAAGTGCGTGAGGGTAGCGCTCGCTCATCTCGTTCCAGTCCAGCACCTCGTCGCCCTGGGCGATCAACACCATCTCGGGTGCTGCCGGCGTCATGGTGCGGGTGTCGAGCTGGCGCAATTCCTCAATGTATTCGGGGCGAAAGAAGAAGGTTTCCTCGGGGTCATGCCAGCTGGACTGCTCGCCGATGTATTTTTCCAGGTCGCGGGCCGGGTTGACGGCGGGGTTGATCATCACGCTCTTGCAGCGCGCCAGCTGGGCCACCCAGCTGGCGTAATAGCCGCCCAGCGACGAGCCCATGACGGCCATGTTCTGGCGTGGCCAGTTGGCGATGCCCTCTGCTATCACGGCCGCCGCTTCGCGCGGCGAGGGCGGCAGCTGAGGGCACCACCAGCGTACCTTGGAATGTCTGGCGCCCACATAGTCCGCCATGATGCGTGCCTTGTTGGACTGAGGGGAGGAGCGAAAGCCATGCAGATACAGCAGGTGGGTGGTCGTCATAGCGGCAATCTCCTCTGGTAAAAACACTTCTGTCTCGGTCATTGTGGACTGTCTGCCCCAAGACTATCAGGGGAGAAGGCCTATGGCGGGAGGAATGAGCGTGGGCCGACTTGAGTCGTCAGCAAAGCTCAACCCTGCAAGCTGCACGGCAGCCGGCTCCCACGATAATTGCGGCCCATGTCCGCCATCGAATTCGATAAGCCCTCGCTGCTGCAACGCATTGTTCCGCTGTTTCGCGGCTTTGATTTCCTGCTGCTTCTCTTTATCGCCATGTTGGCGGGTGCGGGGCTGCTGGCCATGTACTCGGCGGGTTTCGATCACGGCACGCGCTTTGTGGACCATGGCCGCAATATGCTGATTGCGGCGGGTCTGCTGTTCGTGCTGGCCCAGATATCCCCCCAGCAATTGATGAAGGTGGCCGTGCCGCTCTACACCCTGGGCGTGGTGTTGCTGGTGGCGGTGGCGCTGTTCGGCATCACCAAGAAGGGGGCCACGCGCTGGGTGAATGTGGGAGTGGTGATTCAGCCCTCCGAGCTTTTGAAGATCGCCACGCCGCTGATGCTGGCCTGGTGGTTCCAGCGCCGCGAGGGCAATCTGCGCGCATCGGACTTTGTCATCGCCTTTGTGCTGCTGATGGTGCCCGTGGGCCTGATCATGAAGCAGCCAGACCTGGGCACCTCGCTGCTGGTGATGGCTGCCGGCCTGTCCGTGATCTTTTTTGCCGGCCTGCCCTGGAAACTCATCGTGCCGCCCGTGCTGCTGGCCCTGGTCGGCATTTTCCTCATCGTCTGGTTTGAACCCCAGCTCTGCGCCGATGGCGTGAGCTGGTATTTTCTGCATGACTATCAGCGGACACGCGTCTGTACCTTGCTGGACCCCACGCGCGACCCGCTGGGCAAGGGCTTTCACATCATTCAGGGCATGATTGCCATCGGTTCGGGCGGTGTCTGGGGCAAGGGTTTCATGGCTGGCACGCAGACCCACCTGGAATTCATTCCAGAGCGCACCACCGACTTCATCTTTGCCGCCTATTCCGAAGAATTCGGCCTCATAGGCAATCTCTTCATCATCGTCGGCTTTCTGCTGCTGGTCTGGCGCGGGCTGGCCATTTCCATGAATGCCAACTCGCTGTTCGGCCGGCTGATGGCAGCTGCCGTGGCCATGATCTTCTTCACCTATGCGTTCGTGAACATGGGCATGGTCAGCGGCATTTTGCCGGTGGTGGGCGTGCCCCTGCCTTTCATCAGCTATGGCGGCACGGCCATGGTCACGCTGGGCCTGGCGCTGGGCGTGCTGATGTCGGTGTCGCGGGCGCAGCGGCAACTACCCGGCGGTGATGGGCATATTCCCCATGCGTGAAGACCCGTGATAGGGATTGGATGCTCTTGAAAGGAGAGCTTCCATCCTATGTTTTGCAAGCCTTGAGTAATGGTTTTGTGTGAAATTGCGTGCTGGGGCGGCGGGCTTAGATCGTTGAAAAATGTCAGTAGTTCCGTCCAGGGTCTTGCTTCGACTGTAAACAGCGTTTACAAACGGTTCTGGGGGGTCAGAAGACCGATCAAGCGGGAGCGGCAAAGACCCAGGTGGGGTTCTGCAATGCAAAGCGGGCAGGGCGGAACCCGGCAAGTGCGAAGCTAAGTGAACGGAGCGGAATGTTGTTCAGCCTGGTGGGGCAGCATTCCGCTCTTTTTTATGCGCAGCCCGAGACAAGTCAGGGCTTGCAGCTATCTCTACAATGCTCTCATGATTTCCCGCGAACCCACCATCGAACGCTTGGCCACGGCCCGTCAGTTGCTGCTTGAGCCCTTCGGCCTGGACGAAACCCATCTTGCGCGTGCGCTTGCCGAAATTCGCTCGCACCAGGTGGATGACGCCGATCTCTACTTCCAGTACACCCGCGCGGAAGGCTGGAGTCTGGAGGAAGGCATCGTCAAGACCGGCTCCTTCTCCATCGATCAGGGAGTAGGCGTTCGGGCGGTCAGCGGCGAGAAGACGGCTTTTGCCTATTCCGACGACATTTCCGAAGCCTCGCTGCTGGATGCCGCACGTACCGTGCGCTCCATCTCCAGCGCAACCCAGACGCGCCGCGTCAAGGCGGGTGCGCAGAAGATTGCACAAAGCCGCTCGCTCTATCCCGAGCTGGACCCCATCACCACGCTGGACAGCACGGCCAAGGTCGAGTTGCTGGGCAAGGTGGAAAAGCTGGCCCGCGCCAAGGACCCGCGCGTGGTGCAGGTCATGGCCGGTCTTGCCAGTGAATACGACGTGGTTCTGGTGGCGCGTGCGGACGGCACGCTGGCCGCTGACGTGCGCCCGCTGGTGCGCCTGTCGGTGACGGTGATCGCCGAGCAAAAGGGCCGTCGCGAGGTGGGCTCCTCCGGTGGTGGCGGTCGCTTCGGTCTGGCCTATTTCAGCGACGAGCAGATCAGCCAGTATGTGGACGAGGCCGTGCATGCAGCCCTGGTCAACCTCGAATCGCGTCCCGCACCGGCCGGTGTGATGACGGTGGTGCTGGGCTCGGGCTGGCCCGGCGTGCTGTTCCACGAGGCCGTGGGCCACGGCCTGGAAGGCGACTTCAACCGCAAGGGCTCCAGCGCCTTCAGCGGCCGCATCGGTCAGCGCGTGGCCGCCAAGGGTGTGACCGTGCTGGACGACGGCACGATTGCCGATCGCCGTGGCTCTCTGAACGTGGACGACGAGGGCCATGTCAGCCAAAGCAATGTGCTGATCGAGGACGGCATTCTCAAGGGCTATATCCAGGACTCCATGAATGCACGCCTGATGGGCGTCAAGCCCACGGGCAATGGCCGTCGCGAAAGCTACGCCCACATTCCTATGCCGCGCATGACCAACACCTATATGCTGGGTGGCGACAAGGATCCGCAGGAGATCATTGGCTCCATCAAGAAGGGCCTGTACGCCACCAACTTCGGCGGCGGTCAGGTGGACATCACCAGCGGCAAGTTCGTGTTCTCTGCCAGCGAAGCCTACTGGGTGGAAAACGGCAAGATCCAGTACCCCGTCAAGGGAGCGACCATCATCGGCAGCGGCCCGGAGTCGCTCAAGCACATCAGCATGATAGGTAACGACATGCGCCTGGACTCGGGTGTGGGCACCTGCGGCAAGGAAGGTCAGAGCGTGCCTGTGGGCGTGGGCCAGCCTACGCTGCGCATTGACGGCCTGACAGTCGGCGGAACGGCCTGATAGAGGTTTCATGACGGCTTTGCCCGTCGCGAGCACCAACCCCCGCTTTGCATGGCAGAGCGGGGGTTTTTCATTTCAGTGTGCTGCAGACCGTTCGCCACAGACCGTTTACGGCAAAACAGCTTGTGGCAAACCGCTGTAGATCGCCTGGCAGCAGGGTTTTTTCATGGCGTTTCGAGGCCTTGCCCTGAATATTGCCGATTCGCTGAAAAATTGCATTGATTCTGGATTTTTGGAATTTTTTATCAATAAAATTCTGAAAAATAAGAAAAAACACAAAAATATTGTGAATGAATGAATTTTGAAAAATGCGCCATTTCAGAGGGAGAACCTGTTTTTGACAGAACAGCGGTGCGAGCTGCCGATGTTGCAATGCAAAAGAGCTGTGCTACATTGAAAGACATGCAAACGCAACGCGCCTATTTCTTTTACTTTTGGTTCTCGCCCCCGGCGGCTGAGAGGTAAACGCGCGCACCCTGCAAACACCTCCCAAAGAACCGCCGAAGCTGCAAAGCCCGGCGGTTTTTTTTCACCCCTACGTTTCAGCACCCCCGGTTTTCAACGATCAAACACCTCACGAAAGATTGCCATGACTGCTCTGAACACTTCCGCCACCGATTCCTGGTATCGCGCCGGCTCTCCCAAGACAGGCCAGACCGACGACGCACGTATCAAGGAAATCACAGTGTTACCCCCTCCAGAGCACCTCATTCGCTTCTTCCCCATTCGTGGCACTGCCGTGGAGACGCTGATCAGCGACACCCGCCGCAGCATCCACAACATCATGCGTGCGCAGGATGACCGTCTGCTGGTCATCGTCGGCCCTTGCTCCATTCACGATCCGGCTGCTGCCCTGGACTACGCCCGCCGTCTGGCCGTGGTGCGTGAGCAGTACAAGGACACGCTGGAAGTGGTGATGCGCGTCTATTTCGAAAAACCCCGCACCACCGTGGGCTGGAAGGGGCTGATCAACGATCCCTACCTGGATCAGAGCTATCGCATCGACGAAGGCCTGCGCATTGCGCGCCAGCTCCTGATCGACATCAACCGCCTGGGTGTGCCAGCGGCCAGCGAGTTCCTGGACGTGATCTCTCCCCAGTACATCGGCGATCTGATCAGCTGGGGCGCCATCGGTGCCCGCACCACGGAAAGCCAGGTGCATCGCGAACTGGCTTCGGGCATTTCGGCGCCGATTGGTTTCAAGAACGGCACGGACGGCAATATCCGTATTGCCACCGACGCGATTCAGTCGGCCAGCCGCGGCCACCATTTCCTGTCGGTACACAAGAACGGCCAGGTCGCCATCGTGCATACGGGCGGCAATCAAGACTGTCACGTGATTCTGCGCGGTGGCAAGACGCCCAACTACGATGCCGAGCATGTGGCGGCTGCCTGCAGGGATCTGGAGACAGCGGGCCTCACGCCTTCGCTGATGGTGGACTGCAGCCACGCCAACAGCAACAAGCAGCATGAGCGTCAGAAGGATGTGGCCCGTGATATCGCGGCTCAGATCGCCGGAGGCTCCAGCAGCGTGTTCGGAGTGATGATCGAAGGCCATCTGGTCGGCGGTGCGCAGAAGTTCACGCCCGGCAAGGACGAAGTCTGCGATCTGACCTACGGCCAGAGCATTACCGATGCCTGCCTGGGCTGGGACGATTCGCTGGCAACGCTGCAAGAGCTGTCGCAGGCCGTGAGCCAGCGCCGCGCTGCTGCGCTCGCCAGCAAGCAGGAAGCAGAAGTGCTCGCCTGATCGATAAAGCGGGTGTAAACGAAACAGGCCACAGGGAGTATTTCCTGTGGCCTGTTTGTTTTTCCATACAGGAATGGGGCTGCTTGCCTGCTCGATCAGTGTTTGGTGTCCGGCGTTGATGCCGGAGTCATTTCGCATCCATTGAGGGTGGCATCGATGCGGTTGAGCAGGCGCAGCAGCTGTTGCTTGTCAAAGTCGGTGCGCTGCTGCCACTCGTGGTCGGCCAGCGGATAGACATGGCTTTGGTGGGGGAGGCTGCCTTTGGCATCGATCACGGCGCGCAGGCGCGGGATGAACACCCATTGCAGCCACTCGTGCAGCTTGAGCGTGTCGTACATGAAAGGCGTGGTGGACTCCAGCGCCTTGGGGTCCGGAGCAACGGCAGACCAGAGTTTCTGGACTTGAAGTTCGGCTTCCAGCTGCAGCAGATGCTCGCGTATTTCTTGGTGGATGTTCTCAGCGGTCATGGTGATGGTTCCTGAAGGCGTTGCAAGGCCTGCAAACTGGTATTCGTCAAAGATTTATGCAGTATGTAAGTCCTCTCATCACATTTTCAAGGCAGGAGCCTGGATGGAGATAACTGGCGGGTTACGAGTCCGTAATGACACTTGAAAAAGACAGTTTTGCCCTTATATTCTTGCCAAGCATGCGAGCAATGCTATGAAATTTAAAGATTTTTCATTGCTTTGCATGCCATGTTCCTGTAACCACTGTGATGCTTGATGCAAGTCTTTCAGGCCATGCATTGGTTGCCGCAGCTGTTTGCAAGCCGTCAGCTTGCAGCGTCTTCAGCACCGCGGTCACTATTAAGCTGTGGCCACGACAACGAATGGTGCAAGAGTCACCAGGTCAGAGGAGATTTATGCGTAGTGAAGTAATCGTGGTTTTGGATGGCGACCGTGAATACCGGGTCGATACCCAGTCGCTGTCCCCTATCAGTTCGGACGAAGGCCGACGCTGGCTGGATCAGCAGTTTGTCTCGCTCGAGTGCGAGCCTTTGCGGGCTACCGGCAAGGTGTTGCTGGCTGACAAGCTGGTGGTGGTGGCGCGTGAGGCGCGCAATCGCCCCGAGCTGTTTGACAACGAAGACTGGCGCAACAGCTATGCCCTGGCAGCGCATGCAGTGCTGTCCAAGCCCTTGATCCGGGTGGATGTGCCTGCGATGTCGATTAGCTATTGATCCCCCCTGAGCCGCTTTGCGGCTTCCCCCCAGGGGGACGACGCCTTTGCTGCGGGGCGGCCCTTGCTTGGCATCTCTGGCTTGGTCTGTTCCCGAGCAATGAAAAATGCCCGCGTAGAGCGGGCATTTGCTTTTATCGGGGCTTATTTCAGCGCTTGCAGCAGCTTGGCGTGGATGCCGCCAAAGCCGCCGTTGCTCATGCAGACGATATGGTCACCGGGGCGGACGACGGCGCTGATCTGCGCTATCAGGGTCTCGATATCACCTGCTACCTGAGCGCGCTGGCCGGGGCCTACGCCCATGGATTCCAGGGCTTCGGCGGCATCCCAGTCGAGGCCTGCGGTGTGGCAGAAGACCAGATCGGCGCTTTCCAGCGACCAGGGCAACTGGCTCTTCATGGTGCCCAGCTTCATGGTGTTGCTGCGAGGCTCGAACACTGCCAGGATGCGGGCCTCTGCCCCGAGCTTGCGGCGCAGGCCGTCCAGGGTGGTGCGGATGGCTGTGGGGTGGTGGGCGAAGTCGTCATAGACCTCGATGCCGTTGACCGTGCCGCGCAGTTCCATGCGACGCTTGACGTTCTGAAAGCGCGACAGGGCTTCGCAAGCCACCTCGGCACTAACGCCCAGATGGTCGGCGGCAGCGATGGCGGCCAGTGCATTGAGCTGGTTGTGCACGCCGGTCAGGCTCCAGCGCAGTTGCGCCACCTTTTTGCCGCGGTGCAGCACGGCAAAGTCGCTGGGATCGCCATCGGCGCTGAAATCGCTGACAGCCGAGCCGAAGCTCCGCACTTCGCTCCAGCAGCCCTGGGCCAGTACGCGGGTCAGGCTCTCTTCCAGGCCGTTGCTCACCACACGACCGGTCGACGGTACGGTGCGTATCAGGTGGTGGAACTGGCGCTCGATGGCTGCCAGATCGTCAAAGATGTCGGCGTGATCGAATTCCAGGTTGTTGAGCACGGCCGTGCGGGGGCGGTAGTGCACAAACTTGCTGCGCTTGTCGAAGAAGGCGGTGTCGTACTCATCGGCCTCGATCACAAACACGGGTTCGTCACCGACGGGGCCAGGACCAGCGGCGGGGCGCTGGGCCGCACCGAGGCGGGCGGAGACGCCAAAGTCCAGTGGTACGCCGCCGACCAGGAAACCGGGTTGCAGACCTGCGCACTCAAGCACCCAGGTCAGCATGGATGTGGTGGTGGTCTTGCCGTGGGTGCCGGCCACGGCCAGCACATGGCGACCGCGCAGCACATGCTCGGCCAGCCATTGCGGGCCGCTGGTATAGGCGGCGCCGGTGTCCAGAATCGCCTCCATCAGCGGGAATTTGGGCGACCCGTCGGGCAGACGTTTGCGGCTGACGACGTTGCCGACCACATACATATCGGGCTTGAGCGCAATCTGGTCGGCGCCATAGCCCTCGATCAGCTCGATGCCCAACTGGCGCAGCTGATCGCTCATCGGCGGGTAAACACCGGAATCGCAGCCCGTCACCCTGTGACCGGCTTCTCGTGCCAAGGCGGCCAGGCCCCCCATGAAGGTGCCGCAAATGCCCAGAATATGTATGTGCATGGCCGGGGATTCTACGTTTGCCTGCATGACCTGGAGGCAAGCCATGGCCCGCCTGAGCGCTGACGGTAACCTTTCTTATCAAATTGATAGCTGGTTGCGCATGACCTATATGGATTTAAATGTGTTTTTACTTTCGGTTCGATACAAAGCGGTCGCTAGCAGCTATCAAAACCTTGGTCTGTACGGGCCAGGTCAAAGTGCGGTCATTCATCTGGGTCACAATGCGAGCATGACCTGCCGCGCCTGCTGCGGCGGGCGTGATGAAATAGCGCTATGAGTTTGGATAACGTGACTGCTGAAATCGCTCAGACAGCGGCCCGCCTGGTGGTGGAGGAAGGCCTCGAATGGGGTCCGGCCAAGCAACGGGCCGTGCGTCAGCTCGGCCTGCCCGGCCGCACGGCGCTGCCCGACAACGACCAGCTTGAAGAAGCGGTGCGTGAATATATAGAGCTGTTCTGCGGCGACACCCAGCCGCAGGAGTTGCAGGCACTGCGCGAGCTGGCCCTGGTCTGGATGGACAGGCTGCAGGAGTTTCGCCCGCATCTGGCCGGAGCAGTCTGGCGCGGCACGGCCACGCGGCTGTCGGATATCTATCTGCAACTGTTCTGCGATGATCCCAAGTCTGCCGAAATAGCGCTCATCAACAACCATGTGCAATACGATCCGAGCACGGTCACAGGCTTTCAGGGCAAGCCGGTCGAGGCACTTTCCATTCATGCACTGTGCAAGCCGATCAATGAAACCGTGGGCGTGCATCTGCTGGTCTACGACCATGATGATATGCGCGGTGCCATGAAGTCCGACAGCCATGGCCGCAGCCCGCGTGGTGATGCCAAGGCCTTGCGCAAGCTGCTGCAGGAGAGCTGCGATGAGTGAAAACACCTCTGAGAACAAGTCGACCAATGGCTCGCGCCGTCTGTGGCTGACCGCCGCAGTGGCCGCAGTGGCGGCCGGGGGCGGCGCCGGCGTGGCCTGGTGGCGCAGCCAGCCTCAGGCCATGGGCCCTGGCATCGAGGCGCAACTGTGGGGTCAGACCTTTGAAACGCCCGATGGCAAGCCTTTTGTCATGGCAGGCTTCCAGGGGCGGCCCTTGCTGGTCAACTTCTGGGCCACCTGGTGCCCGCCCTGTGTCAAGGAGCTGCCCATGCTCAGCGAATTTGCGGCGCAGCAGGGTGCAAAAGGTATTCAGGTCGTTGGTCTCGCGGTCGACAAATCCGAAGCCGTGCTGCGTTTTTTGCAGCGTCAGCCTGTGCAATTTCCCGTAGCCATCGCCATGCAAGGGGGATTGGGACTGAGCAGAAGTCTGGGTAACTTGCAGGGAGGCCTGCCATTCACGGTTCTGTTTGATGCCAAGGGGCAAGTGCGGCAACGTAAAATAGGCGAGCTTTCCAGCGAAGATCTGACAGATTGGAGCAAATAGAGCGAATGAACATTGCTCTTGTCGTCAGAAAAGTGTAGGTAACTAAATTCCATGGCGACGTTAGTGAAAAATATCTGCCAATGCACGCAGAAGGCCGAATTTGAGGTAAATTCGCGCCCTGTTTAGAAATACGTCGCTGGAGCTCCCATGGATTTGCGAAAACTCAAGACCCTTATTGATCTGGTGTCCGAATCGAATGTGTCGGAACTGGAGATCACCGAAGCAGAGGGCAAGGTCCGTATCGTCAAGAGCGAAGGTGTGGTTCACCAATACGTTGCTGCCCCCGTGCAAGCCGCTCCTGTGATGGCTGCCCCCTTGGCGGCAGCTCCCGTTGCCGCTGCCCCCGTGGCGGCCGCAGCACCTGCTGCTGCTGAAGGCCATGTGGTCAAGTCGCCCATGGTCGGTACCTTCTACCGTGCCTCCAGCCCCGGCGCCAAGCCCTTTGTGGATGTGGGAAGCCAGGTCAAGGAAGGCGAAACCATCTGCATCGTTGAAGCCATGAAGATCCTCAACGAAATCGAAGCCGACAAGACCGGCACCATTGTTCGCGTTCTGGGTGAAAACGGCCAGGCTGTGGAATACGGCCAGCCTCTGTTCGTGATCGAGTGATAGATCATGAGGCGTTGCGTGCAGTTCGCATGGCAGCGCCGAGGTGCGCTAGCCACTGGCTGCGCGACTGAGTCATTGGCAGTAGTCTGTGCCGCGGCACAGGCACCAAGCTGCGAGGAACTTCATGTTTAAGAAAATTTTGGTTGCCAATCGGGGCGAGATCGCCCTGCGCATCCAGCGCGCTTGCCGTGAGCTGGGTATCAAGGCGGTGATGGTGTACTCCGAAGCCGATCGTGATGCCAAGTACGTCAAGCTGGCCGATGAGGCCGTCTGTATCGGCCCGGCTCCTTCTCCGCTGTCCTACCTCAATATGCCGGCCATCATCTCGGCTGCCGAGGTGACCGATGCAGAAGCCATCCATCCCGGTTACGGTTTCCTGTCCGAGAACGCCGACTTTGCCGAGCGAGTGGAAAAGAGCGGCTTCACCTTTATCGGCCCGACTCCCGAGAACATCCGTACCATGGGTGACAAGGTTTCGGCCAAGCAAGCCATGATCAAGGCCGGTGTGCCTTGCGTGCCCGGATCGGACGGCGAACTGCCCGATGATCCCGCGCTCATCAAGCGCATTGCAAAGACCATCGGCTATCCCGTGATCATCAAGGCCTCGGGCGGCGGCGGCGGTCGCGGCATGCGTGTGGTGCACACCGAAGCTGCGCTGATCAATGCCGTGCAGATGACCAAGGCCGAAGCCGGCGCTGCTTTCGGCAATCCTGCCGTCTACATGGAAAAGTACCTGCAGAATCCGCGTCACGTGGAGATCCAGGTGCTGGCCGATACGCACAAGAACGCCGTGTATCTGGGCGAGCGCGATTGCTCCATGCAGCGTCGCCACCAGAAGGTGATCGAGGAGGCTCCGGCTCCCGGCATTCCCCGTCGTCTGATCGAGAAGATCGGCGAGCGCTGCGCTGCGGCCTGCAAGAAGATCGGCTATCGCGGTGCGGGTACTTTCGAGTTCCTGTACGAGAACGGCGAGTTCTACTTCATCGAGATGAACACCCGCGTGCAGGTGGAGCACCCCATCACCGAGCTGATCACGGGCATCGACATCGTGCGCACCCAGATCATGATCGCTGCCGGCGAGAAGCTGCCTTTCACCCAGCGCCAGGTCGAGTTCAAGGGGCACGCCATCGAGTGCCGTGTGAACGCCGAAGATCCGTACAAGTTCATCCCTTCGCCCGGCCGCATCTCCATGTGGCATGCTCCCGGCGGTCCTGGCGTACGTGTTGACACCCATGTGTACAACAATTACTTCGTGCCGCCCAACTACGACTCCATGATCGGCAAGATCATTGCCTATGGCGATACTCGCGAGCAGGCCATGGCCCGCATGCGCACGGCCTTGCTGGAGACCGTGGTGGAAGGCATCAAAACCAATATTCCGCTGCACCAGGATCTGATGGTCGACTCCAAGTTCATGGAAGGCGGCACCAACATCCACTATCTGGAAGAGTGGCTGACGCATCGCACGCCCAACAAGCGATGAGATCAGGAGCCTTGCTGCTCTGAGTTCCCATGCTGGCCTCTGGCAACGGAGGCCAGCATTTTCGTTTTTCAGGAAAGTACAAGTGCGTTCTCTCCATCAGGGCTGACCTGGCATGGAGACGCAGTTGCTAGAAAGGATGGCCATGTTCGAGCTGAGCCTGCTGTGCCCCGAAGATCGGGTCGAAACCATTAGCGAAGCGCTGGATGCACTCGATGCATTGAGCGTGTCCGTAGAAGATGCCGATGCGCAGACCGAAGCCGAGCAGGCACTGTTCGGCGAGCCTGGCATGCCGGCACCGAAGGAAGGCTGGAACCGCAGCCGCGTGATCGCCCTCTATCCCGACGAAGCCGCAGCCACCGAGGCGCGTGATCTGCTGCTGCCGCAGGACTTTTTTGAGGGCTGCAAGATTCTGGCCCTCAAGCCCGTGCCCGAGCAGGACTGGGTGCGCCTGACGCAGTCGCAGTTCGAGCCCGTGGATATCACGCCCGAGTTCTGGATCGTGCCCACCTGGCATGAACTGCCCGAGCAGGCCAAGGTCAGCATCCGTCTGGACCCTGGTCTGGCTTTCGGTACCGGCACCCACCCCACTACTCGCATGTGTCTGCGCTGGATTGCACGCCAGCCCAAGGGTACCCTGGGACGCACGCTGGACTATGGCTGTGGCTCGGGCATTTTGGCCATTGGTGCAGCCAAGTTCGGCGCGACCGATGTGGATGCGGTGGACATCGATCCCGCGGCCGTGGAATCGACCAACTACAACACCAGTGCCAACCATGTGGAAGTCAGGGCCGGCCTGCCAGATGCGGCTGGCGGCGAGTACCAGACCGTGCTGGCCAATATTCTGGCTACGCCGCTCAAGGTGCTGGCGCCGCTGCTGTGCGGTCGTGTGCAAGCTGGCGGCAATCTGGTGTTGGCGGGCATTCTGGAACGCCAGGCCGACGAGCTGAAGGAGGCCTATGCGCCTTATCTCAAGCTGGAGGTGGCCGACAGCGAAGACGGCTGGATTCTCATGACTGCACAGCGAGCAGCCTGATTGCGACGCAAACCCGCAGCCAGCAGGTGTGCGGGTTGTTGCTGCCTACAATTGAACCCTGATGAGCCAAGTCACCCGTTGCCCCTCCTGTGGAACCCGCTTCAAAGTGGTCGCCGACCAACTGCGCATCTCGCAGGGCTGGGTGCGCTGCGGGATGTGCCAAAGCGTCTTTGATGCCTCGCAGGAGTTGCAGTCCGTGCCCGACGAGCTGCTGCAGCCGGAAGCTGCTGATGCGCCGCAGAGGCCTGCCGTGCAGGAGGTGCAGCAGACGGAAGCCGGAGAACAGCGGACGCCGGTTTGGCCTCAGCAGGATGCCGCGGATGCTCCCGCCCCCGATACGCAGAAGGCTGAGGCCTTGCAGGAGCTGGCATCGGACTCGGTAGACGCGGCACCGACTGTTGCCCAGGTCGCAGAAGTCGCACCGGCAGCAGAGTCTGCCGATGTGGTTTCCGAATCCGAGCCGTCCGGGTCCATGCCCGGGATGGCGGATGCACAGCCCTCGTTTGCAGATCAGGCGCGCCCTCTGACTGAAGAGGATGCAGCGGCTGCTCAGCATGATCCTCATCTGGATGCGAGCGAGCCGGAGTATGGGCTGGAGTCTGGTGATATTCCCGCTCCCACCGAGCCGGAGCTGCTTGTACCGCCGCCGCCGAGCGAGGTCCTGATGGCCGAGGCCGCGCAGGACCTCAAGGATGAGGCCCAGGCCGAAGCTGTCTCGAAGGAGGCGCTGCTGCATGCCGATATCGGCGCTATACAACCCGCCAGGGACCAGGCGCAGGCTGTCACGGATGCGGATCAGGATGAGGCCGCTGCCATTGCCGGCAATGAACCTGGCTTTGTGCGTCAGGCCCGCCGGCAGGCGTTCTGGCACTCGGCAGGCATGCGTGTGGCGCTGGTGCTGGGCTCGCTGGTAGCCGTAGCCGGTGTCGTGGGGCAATATGCCTGGCTGCAACGCGATGTGCTGGCTGCGCAATATCCGGCGCTGGCCCCTGTGCTGACCAAGGCCTGCAGTCTGGCGGGTTGCGAGCTGCAGGCCCGCCGCGCGATTGCCGATGTGGTGATCAGTGGCTCGGGCTTCAAGCAACTTGCCGATGACCATCAGTACCAGTGGAGCCTGACATTGGAGAACCGCTCCGATGTGCCAGTGGCCATGCCCATGGCCGAGCTGACCTTGACCGATGCACAGGACAGGCCTTTGCTGCGCCGTGTGATCGACCTGAGGCTGCTGGGTGCCCCGGAGCCGCTGCATGCCCGTCAGGAGTGGAGCGTGAACGTTCCTGTGCAGGTGCAGGATCTCGGCGCTGCAGTGGCGGGTTACCGGGCGCTGGTTTTTTATCCCTAATTCATTTCTGAAAGAGAACGCACCATGGCCGCTTTGATCTGCGGGTCGCTGGCATTCGACAACATCATGACCTTTGAAGGTCGTTTCGTAGACCAGATTCTTCCCGACCAGCTGCACATACTGAATGTATCGTTTCTGGTGCCCACGCTGCGCCGCGACTTTGGTGGCTGTGCCGGCAATATTGCCTATAGCCTGAAGCTGCTCGGCGGCGATGCGCACCCCATGGCCATGGTGGGCAGCGACGGTGCGGATTATGTGCAGCGCTTCAAGGAACTGGGCATTGAGACCCGTCATGTGGGTCAGCTGCAGAGCACGCATACGGCGCAGTGCATGATCATGACCGACCATGACAACAACCAGATCACGGCTTTCCACCCAGGCGCCATGATGCAGGCGCACGAGAATCGCATCACTGCCGACATGGCTGCCGATATCAAGATCGGCATTATTGCTCCCGATGGCCGTCAAGCCATGATCGAGCACGCCGCCCAGTTCAAGGCTGCAGGCATTCCCTTTGTGTTCGATCCCGGCCAGGGCCTGCCCATGTTCAATGGCGACGAGCTCAAGGCTTTTATCGAGCAGGCCGACTGGGTGGCAGTGAACGACTATGAAGGCAAGATGCTCAGCGAGCGCACGGGCCTGAACTTTGACGAGATCTCGCACAAGGTGCGCGGCCTGGTTGTGACCCTGGGCGCCGAAGGCTGCGAAGTCTGGCAGCAGGGTGAAAAGACATTGGTTGCTCCGGTGAAGCCCGCTGCCGTGGTCGATCCCACGGGTTGCGGCGATGCCTGGCGCGGTGCCTTCCTGTTTGGTCTGGAGCGTGGTTGGGACCTGGTGCGTTGCGCCGAACTGGGAAATCGCATGGGGGCGCTCAAGGTTGCACATCGCGGCCCGCAGAACTATCAGCTGGACTTCCAGCCCTGATTGGGTGTCCGTGCCCTGAGGGCACTGATATCAGGCATGTAAAAAAGCCCGACTCTCGCAAGAGAGGCCGGGCTTTTTTATGGCGTGCAGGTCAGCGAACCGATCAGGGCTTGTTACCTGTGGGGAAGGGCCAGGCGGCTTGAGGTGCCAGGCGGGTCTGTGCCACGGGTGCAGCGGTTTCGGTTACTGCGGCAGGAGCGGGTGCTGCTGCAGCCTTCTTGGGAGCTGCGGCCTTGGCAGCAGTTGCAGCCTTCTTGGGGGCAGCCTTTGCGGGAGCAGCGGCCTTGGCAGCGGTTGCAGCCTTCTTGGGAGCAGCGGCCTTGGCAGCAGTTGCAGCCTTCTTGGGGGCAGC
>NZ_JAEIJE010000026.1:0-51016 GCF_016772095.1 Comamonas sp. NyZ500
CCATCTCAATCACCCCGTCAAGAGAAATATTCAAGTAAATCAAAGACTTACGGCCACTATTTTACAGCGGCTGGCTTGAGTTCGGTGGATTGGGCCAGCAGCTGGGCTTGCTGTAACTGTTCGGGCTTCATTTGAGCTGCATAGTCTGCAACGACTTTTGCTGCTGTCGGTTCTCCCGACGCTGCGGCCAGACTCATCCACTGGTATGCCTGCACCTGGTCGGGCGCGATGTCGGTAAGACCCTTTGCAAACAGCTGGGCCAGCCTGACTTGAGCCTGCGTGTGTCCCTGCTCGGCAGCGAGGCGGTACCACTTGAAAGCCTCTGCATCGTTGGCAGGAGCCGCACGCCCATTCTTATACATACCGTCGACTTCACTTCCGTAGAGGCGCCCGAGGTTGAACTGTGCATCGGCTTCACCCTGCTCGGCCGCCCTGCGGAACCACTGGATCGATGCCGCGTGGTTTTGCTTTACGCCCATACCGCATTTGTACGCAAGACCCATGATGTTCTGAGCCATGGCATCGCCAGCCCTGGCCTTCTTTTCCCAATCACTGACGGTCTCTGGCGACAATGTTTCAATCGCGGCGCCGAGCTTAGAAAAATCATAAGCCGCCAACGCTTGGTTTGGCATGCCTAACGTTGCGGTACTTGCCAGTACGATCGTCAAGCACGCGCGTACACGGCGTAATTTAAGTCTGATGTCACAAAACATAAAAACTCCTCTGTCCCTGTTTTGGTGCCCAAGGTTTAGCCGGCACAGCACGATAGCTGTGTCACATCCTTCGAAAAAGTCTGTGCCACCAGTTTGAGACCTTCAACCATGGTGAGGTAAGGGAAAAGCTGGTTAGCCAGATCCTGGACGGTCATGCGGGCCCGGATGGCAATCGCGGCAGTCTGGATGATTTCGCCTGCTTCCGGTGTCACAGCCTGGACTCCGAGAATGCGTCCGGACCCTGCCTCAGCAACAAGCTTGATAAAGCCGCGGGTATCGAAGTTGGCGAGTGCACGCGGCACATTGTCGAGCGTGAGCGTACGGCTTTCGGTTTGCAGACCAATGCGCTGGGCCTCTGCTTCACTGTAGCCTACCGTGGCAACTTGCGGATCGGTGAACACGACTGCCGGCATGGCGTCGAGATCGAGCTTTACGTCGCCGCCGGTCATATTAATGCCAGCCCGGGTACCAGCCGCGGCTGCAACGTAGACGTACTGAGGCTGGTCAGTGCAGTCGCCAGCTGCGTAAATGTTCGAAGCACTCGTGCGCATGCCTTGATCGATCAGGATGCGATGTTGCGAGTCAAACGTCACACCTGCGCGCTCGAGATTCAGGCTTGCGGTATTTGGCGTGCGGCCGGTGGCAACAAGCAATTGATCCACCTTTAACTCGCCCTGCGCGGTCGTCAGGATGAATTGGCGGTCGCAATAGGTCACGGCACTCGCCTGCGTCTGTGTCAGCACCGTGATGCCTTCCGCACGGAAAGCTGCAGTCACGGCCTCGCCAATGGCAGGGTCGTCACTGGCAAACAAGGTGCGCCGGGCCAGGACCGTCACCTCGCTGCCCAAGCGCGCAAACGCTTGTGCCAGTTCCAGTGCTACGACCGAGGCGCCAATTACTGCCAGCCGTTTAGGAATGGCTTCGCTAACCAGGGCTTCGGTGGACGTCCAATATGGCGTTCCTGCAAGACCAGGCAACGGCGGGATGGCAGCGCTTGCACCAGTGGCAATGAGACAGCGATCGAAGGCCACTTCGCGAGTGTCACCTTCTGCCGCTTCCACGATAAGCGTTTGGCCATCCTTGAATCGGGCGCTGCCTCGCACCAGATTGATCGACGGATTGCTTTCGAGGATGCTTTCATATTTAGCATGACGCAGCTCGTCCACACGGGCCTGCTGTTGCGCCAGCAGACGGTCACGCAGGACAACTGGGGGCGTTGCCGACAGTCCCACGTCAAAAGGACTTTCGCGTCGCAGATGAGCGATATGCGCTGCCCGAATCATGATCTTAGAAGGGACGCAGCCCACGTTGACGCAGGTGCCGCCGATAGTTCCCCGCTCGATCAGGGTGACACGGGCACCGTTTTCAGCTGCCTTCAGCGCTGCTGCCACAGCGGCGCCGCCAGTACCGATGATCGCCACATGCAGCTGACCTGCCGGTTTCTCCACCGCGCGCTCGCCGCTCAGCCACTGGGCGGCTTTGCCAAGGAGTCCTGGCTGTTCAACACTGCGCTCTTTGCTTTCAAATTCGTCTGTAGGCGTAGCACCGTAACCAAGGGCGCCCACTGCTGCTACGAGCGCGGACACGTCAAGCCTATTGCCTGTGACTTGCGCCTTGTTCGATGGATAATCGACAGCCGCTCGCGTTACGCCGGGGACCGCCAGCAGCGCGTCCTCAACGTGCCTTGTACAACTTGGGCAAGTCATTCCCGCCACGCTCAAACCAACTTCGTTTAACTCTTGCATTCCGCTCTCTCTTTTATCCGTTGTGCCCAAGCCAACTAGTACGACGCCTCGGTCACTGAATCGGTTGTGCGCTTCAGGGAACAGGCTCCGTGGGTCGTTTACAGGCTGCTCACGCGATGACGACCGGCAGAATCGCCTGAGCGGCATCTCTGCCGTGGTTCTAGCGATGCTGCCGTTATTTGTTGCCTTACTTCTTCAGCTCAGATGGGTAGCCTACATCCGTCGTCGCCTTGCTAAGCGCCTGGACGTTGGTCTTCGCATCGTCAAACGTTACGACGGCAAGCTTGGTTGAGAAGTCGACCTCGGTCTTGCTAACACCGTCGACCTTGCTCAAGGCCTTTTTAATGGTGATAGGACAAGTCGCGCAGGTCATGCCAGGAACGGCCAAGGTGACCGTCTGCGTGGCGGCCCACACCGGGGCAACAGCGGCGGCGAGGGCAAGGGAGGCAAACAGTTTCTTCATGATGAACTCCTGGTTAATAGAAAAATGGAACGACATAGGGAAATCCAAGCGCGACCAGGACCAGCACGGCCACGATCCAGAAAATCAGCTTGTAGGTGGCGCGCACCTGCGGAATCGCGCAGACCTCACCTGGCTTGCATGCCTGCACGGGCCGGTAAATCCGCTTCCAGGCGAAGAACAGCGCCACTAGCGCCGCGCCGATGAACAACGGTCGATAGGGTTCCAGCACCGTCAGGTTGCCGATCCAAGCACCGGAGAAGCCCAGGGCGACCAGTACTAGCGGCCCCAGGCAGCAGGTCGATGCAAGAATGGCGGCCAGCCCGCCGGCGAAGAGCGCACCGCGCCCGTTTTGTGGTTCAGACATACGTTGGCCCTTTTGAATTTGGATTGGATAGCGTAACCTTACTTCCGTACTCATGTACGGAGTCAAGCGATATGGAAAATAATTTGGAAAACCTGACCATTGGCGTTTTTGCCAAGGCGGCCGGGGTCAACGTGGAGACAATCCGCTTCTATCAGCGCAAGGGCCTGTTGCCGGAACCGGACAAGCCTTACGGCAGCATCCGCCGCTATGGGGAGGCGGACGTGGTTCGGGTGAAATTCGTGAAATCGGCACAGCGGCTGGGGTTCAGTCTGGACGAGATTGCCGAGCTGTTGCGGCTCGACGATGGCACCCACTGCGAGGAGGCCAGCAGCCTGGCCGAACACAAGCTCAAGGACGTGCGCGAGAAGATGGCCGACTTGGCGCGCATGGAAACCGTGCTGTCTGAACTCGTGTGCGCCTGCCATTCGCGGCAGGGGAATGTTTCGTGTCCGCTGATTGCGTCGTTGCAAGGTGGAACGAGCTTGGCAGGGGCTTCCACAGCTTAGCGTGCTTTATTTTCCGTTTTCTGAGACGACCACAGATCAGAAAAGACTGTGCAGCCGACTCTTGATATTCCGTGCAGTCACCTTCTGAAAATGACAAAAACGTACCTTTTAATTACCGTTGAATCCGGTAAAATTTGCCCTTTCTGGACAAATAACTACCGTGAGGCCCTTATGAGCGAGCATCGCCCGATCTACGGCGCGAATACAGCCGTTTTGAGCGACTTTCCCGAGCCGGTGAGGGCAACCCTTCACCTGATCGAAAAAAACCCGTCTAACGAGGCCGCGCTGATCCTGCTCCAGTGCGCCGCTTCCGCCGCGCACCCGGACTACCTTTTCAGTCTGGCCATGCTCAGTGCCCTCCCCATCGAGTACAAGGAGGCCGCCCTGGAGCTGATCGAGCACAGCCTGACCAGCGGTTTCACCGTGGACGAGCAAAGCGCACTGCTGCGCTTTGTTGAGCCATTCATGGCCACCGCGCTGCGCGCTCCGCGCGGCCGCTGACGCGCCGGCCCATCATGGCGCTCGACATCTTCGCGCTGCTGACTTCGGACGGCGATCACGCCCAGGCCGACCACATGTTCACCGGCAAAGCCGGCGACATGCTGGCCGTGGCCGACGTGCTCGATGCCGTGCATTGCGCGAATCGCCGGCTGCGCGCCGTTCCGGCGCTGGCCAGCCGATTCCGCAATGGCGCTGCCTACCCCATCCCCTGCGTGCGACTGACCAAAGCCGAGTGTCGCGTCCTAGTGGACGCGATCACCGACTTTGGCCAATCCATGCCCAAGACCACCAAAGCCCGCAAACTCGCTGACCTGCTGGCCAGCTCCGTTTGCGTCTACTGACCGGAGCCGTTCATGGACGACAAAACCGCCGACCGAGTGATGTCCGCATCCCTCGACTATTTCAGCCGCAGCACCTTCTTTGCCCTCCTGGTGCTTGTCGCCGGCTGGGGCCTTGGCTGGTTGCTGGGCTTCGCTCTCGCTCGCAGCATCCAGTCCAAGACCGGCGCGGCATTCTGCCGCCGCCTGTGCCCGATTGTGGGCGTCCTGGCCGCTTTCCCTCTCGCCTACAAACTCATGTTCTCCGCGTGAATCTGCCGTGCCTCGTTACTTCGCTTACTTGCGAGTCTCACGCGACTCGCAAGACGTGGCGAACCAGCGGCTTGGCCTGCTGGATTTCGCCAACTCGCGCGGCTACGCCCCGCTCGTTGTCGTTGAAGAAACGGCAAGTCGCACCGTTCCCTGGCGGGAACGCGCTCTAGGCTCGCTCCTGCTGGAGCAGAGCCAGCGCGGCGACCTGATTCTGACCTCAGAATTCACCCGCCTGGGTGGATCGCCCGGCCAAGTCTTTTCGATCCTGGAGACTGCCGCCGAGCGCGGCGTCACCATCATCATCACGAAGAACGGCACCGTCATGGACGGTAGCCTGAATGCCCAAATTCAGGCCGCCGCTTTCGCTATGGCGTCCATGATCGAGGTGGAATTCACCCGCGCGCGCACCCGTGAAGGCTTGCAGCGTGCTCGCCTTGAGGGCCGCATCGGCGGCCGGCGCAAAGGCAGCACCGGCCGCCTCAAGCTCGACCCTCAACGCGACAAAGTAGGGGAGCTGCACGCCCTTGGTTTGACAACGCCGAAGCTCGCCAAATACTTCGGCGTCACCGAGAAAACCATGCGCAAGTTCCTTGCGCGGCACTTCCCCAAAAAAGCACCGGATTGACACCGCCGGCCCTTCGGCCCGGCCGTGCCAATCCGGTTTCCCCGGCTTCGCTTCTTCCCGGCCTCTCGTTCCCGCTTCGCAGGAACTCGGGCCGGAAATCGCTCCGCTTGCCTTGGCTCGATGGTGGCCAGCCTTCGGCCGACCACCATCCTTGCCCTATTGCCGCCATCGCCGGTTTTTGCCGCTTCGCTGCAACCGGCGCCGGCCGCGAAATGCGCGGCCTGGCTTCCGGCTGCCGATAGCCTCTCCGCTACCGCTTCTAGGCTCTCCGCTGCTAGCCCCGTAGGCCGCCACCCTCGCAAACTTGCTTCGTGTCGCCGGGCCGTCGCGGTTCCCGCTGCCGCCATTCGGCGGCCGTCCCGGCCCGTCCGCTTTGCGGCCGGTAATGCGCAACTTTCGCACGCGAAAGTCGGGGAGGCGCTGGGCGGCTTCCCTTGCTTTGCTGCGGTTCGCCTTGCGCCTACTCCCCGCTTTCCGGCCTGCTGTTTCGTTCCGCGCTTGTGCCGCGTCACGCAGGGCCGGAAAGTGCGAAAGGCGAAGACGACTTCCTTCGTTCGCCGCCTTCGCCTTTCCTTGTCACGCAACCGCGCCCCTTCCGTGGCGTCTGTCGGTTGCCCTCGATTTCTGAATGGCTCCGCTACAGCGTACCCCATTCCCGTTCGTGATCGTCTGTTGAAATGCGCTCCAGGATGCGGCCGCATCCTTCCGCGTCGTTGTCGTAAAACCCCACGTCGATGCCGTAGGGGTTAGTGAGCCAGATTTCAGCACCGTCCGCATTGATCGCCCAGCCGTCGATTTCCGCGCGGCCGTGTGTTTTCAGGCGCTGGTGCAGCTCCTGGCTTCCGATGTTTGGCTGCATCTTCTTCACCGTCCTTTGCTGGGCGAATCGTCCCGCTTTGCGGGCCGACCGGGCTGCTCCAGGTTCGCGCATTCGCGCTCATCCCCGCTTTGCGGGGACTGCTGCGCAGCCTTGCACATCCCTTTCGCTTGCGCCCTCCGGGCGCTAGGCCGTGCGCCTATCAACCAGCGCGTTTCCCACAAGCTCAACAGGCCCTCGCGCTGATCCGCTTTCCCACAAGAGGTTTCTTGTGGAAAAGCGGGCGCGACCGTTGCCTCTTGCGATATTGAGGTATCGCGGGCAACGGCTACGGAGCCTGTTGATTTGTGGAAAACGCTCATCCGCTGCCTGCACCGTCCTGCCCTCGGATGCGTCAAAAACCAACCCCACCCGTTTCGTCTCCCCGTGAGGGGAGCCGACCAAAGGCACGCCTCTGGACTCCGGGCCATCTCTCCTACAAACGCCGCGTTTCCCACAAGCTCCACAGGCCCTCGCGCTTTTCCGGTTTCCCACAAGAAGTCTCTTGTGGAAAACCGGGCGCGACCCTCTCCCTTTGGGATATTTGGGTATCCCCGGTCGAGGGCACCGGGGCCTGTGGATTTGTGGAAAACGCTCACTGGCTGGCCTCGGCCGTCGCTGCACCATCCGGCGCAGTTTGAACAGGCTTCGCCGGCTCTGCCGGCTTCGCTGCATCAACGACCAGAAGCGCCTTGATCTTTGGCATCGCCTCGCGCCAAAGATCAGATGGAACCGCATCAAGCCGTTCCGTCTTGATGAGTTCCATCACGGCCTTCTGATTCCTCTCGCGCTCCTTGCGCTGCTGCTCCCGCTGTCGTTCCTCCAGCTTCCGCAGCTTTTCGCGCTGGGCTGCGATTTCTTCATCCAGCGTCTTGGCCTTGCGGCCTGACTTCGGATTCGTCGTTTCACTACTCATGGCTCTTACCTCGCAATGTGGGTTCTAGTGGAAAACCTGCCTGATCTGGCGGGACGTGCTTCGTCCCTGATCGGCTGCATTTTACCAAATGCCCGGTTTTCTTCCACTAGGGCCTGGGAGAGAGAACGGCACCGTTCTTCCAGCTCGCAGGGCAAGCCCCGCGCCCCGGAAGAACGGTCACACACCACGCAACATAGTTGGCGGCGCTAAAAGCCGCGCTGTGGCGCGCCTTTTAGCGTGGCGACACCGAAAAGACAACGCGGCGACACCGAAAATGCTATAATTGTCTAAACCCTTATGGAGTAAAGGAAAATGCCGAGAGCGAAAGGAACAGGGAAAGGCCCCACCGAGCGGTTCAACATCCGGCTCGATGAGGACACGGCGGGGTTCTACCGAACGAAGGCCAACGAGCACGGAATCAGCATTTCCGAGTTTTTGCGCCAAACGCTGGTGCAGGGCGTAATCGCGGAAAACGTGCAAGACATCGAGCAGCGCCTGCGCCGCCTTCTCGATGAAATCCGCACTGGCGGGCAAGGTGGCGGCAAGGTCGAGATTCCCGACGAGTTGCTGCTTTCGGTCTTCACCGCCGAGAACATGCTGGCCGCGATTGTTGAGGCCAAGGATGTGCAGCAATTGTACGAAGCGCAGAACAAGGCGAAGGCCAAGCTCAAGCGACTGAAAGGAGGCTGAAATGGCAAAGAGAGAGGAAAAGGGGAGTGCGGGCAGCTTCTCCCGTGGGGCCGAGTTGTGGATGCACCAAGCCCGGCTGTTCGTGGTGGCGATCTGGACGGTCGTGCTGATTTCCATCCTGGCCGGCTTGGGCGTGACTACCGCCTACTTCTGGAATGCGACGACGGCAGACGAAAAGTACGCGCTGGAGCGGAACGTCCTGGCGCACACGCGGGATGCGCTCTACATGACGGCCGGAAAGATGGAGCTGAACGTCAACGGCGAGCTGCGCAAGATGGAGGTGTCGGAGGTTGCTTTGCTGACAGACGACATGGCCGAGGATGCTTGGCGAAAGCTGCGCAACGGCGGCATGTTCGGTTTGCTGACTTCCATCGGTGTGGTGTTTCTGATCTCTTTGTACTGGTGGGGCTACGGCCGCGAAAGGATGCAGGACAACCAACTGCGCGGGGCCAAACTGGTGGAAGGAAAAGAGCTTGCGCGCCTGATCCGACACCGCGACGAGGCAAGCCCTTATGAGATTGCAGGCGTGCCCATGCGCGTGAAGTCGGAGACGCTGCACACGCTGTTTGCCGGCGCACAGGGTACGGGTAAGTCACAGCAGTTTTTCGCACTCATGAAGCAGGTGCGGGCGCGTGGCAAGCGGATGATCGTGTATGACCCGACCGGCGAGTTCACCCAAGCGTTCTACCGTGAAGGCAAAGACATCCTGATGAATCCGCTGGACTCCAGAAGCCCGAACTGGAACATCTGGAACGAAATCGCCAAGGACTACCACTTCGACAACATGGCGAACGGCCTGATCCCCGATCCGGCCGAGTCCGATCCATTTTGGGCACTTGCTGGCCGGATGGTGCTCAAGGACGTGATCGCAGTATTGGGGCGCGAGGGCCGCCGCACGAACCGCGACCTCTACAACGCTATTGCCAAGAGCAACCTGGACGCCATGCACGCATTGTTGCAGGGAACGGCAGGGGCGACCTATGTTGACCCAACGACCGAGCGCACGGGGATGTCGCTCAAGATGACGGTTCAGAACCAGCTCGAAGCCTTCCGGTTTTTGCCAGATGAAGGTGAATCGTTCTCCATCCGCAAGTGGGTGCATGAGGAAGGCGATTCATGGATGTTCATCACAGCACGGGAGGCGATGCGCGAGGCATTGAAGCCCGTTTTGTCGTTGTGGATCGACACGGCAATCAAGGCCGTACTCGACCTGGAGCCGATCCACCGCGAGCGGCTTTGGTTTTGCATTGACGAGCTGCCGACGCTCCAGAAACTGGACATCCTGAAGCTGGCTCTGACGAATACCAGAAAGTACGGTTTGTGCATGGTGCTGGGCGTGCAAGACTTCAGCCAGCTTTACGAAATCTACGGGCACGATCTGGCCAAGACGATCATTTCCGGGTGCCAGACGAAGCTGCTGCTGCGTGTAACGGATGGGGCTGCGGCGAAGCTGTTGGCCGAATTGATGGGGCAGGCCGAGGTAGATGAAAAGGATGAAACCTTGAGCTACGGCCTCAGTTCGCAGCGTGACGGAGTGAGCGTTATGGCGCGCCGACAGATGCGCGACCTTGTACTGACATCGGAGATTTTGACGTTGCCCGACATGACCGGCTACCTGCTGGTTCCGGGCGACTATCCCATTGCCCGTGTCAAGTACGGCTACGTTCCGACCGAGAAACAAGCCAACGGTTTCATCGAGCGCGACGGCTTTGCGATCAGCTTCAAACCGACCACGGCCGCCGCCGCGCCGGCACCCGCTCAGGCGACCGCCGAAGTTCATCAGCAACCCGCACCGGAGCAAGGCGACATGCTGGATGATGACGATATGGACGCTCCGGCTACGGTGGAGGTTATGCGCAACGAAAACGGTGATGTGATCGACAAGGCGACCGGCGAAATCATCAAGCCGGCCGAGAAGGTTTCGCGCGCGAAAGACGATGCAGATGCGAAATCAGCCGGCCAAGGTAAGAAACCCAACCCGCTGGCGGATGCGCTATAGGAGGATACCGAATGACAACTCAGAGACGGGCATTTCTACAATCCGTCGCGGCCGCCTGCTGGGCGGCTTTTTGCGTTTCCGTGCAGGCCGAGCCGGACTTGCTGCAACCTGATGAAGCCTTCCGCGTGTCGGCTCGCCGGGTGGATGCGCGAGTGGTGGAGTTGGAGTACATCATCGCGCCGGGCTATCACCTGTACCGCGACCGTTTCAGCTTCAAAACGGACAACCCGGCCGTGACGGTGGTAGGCGTTGAGCTGCCGCCACCGCTTGAAAAGTTCGACAAGGCGATGGGTCAGAACATGCGCTACTACACCGAACGGGTGGCGGTGCGCGTGCGTTTGGCTGGGGCCAATCAGACCGTCAAACTCGTGGCCACGGCGCAGGGCTGCGCGGCGATTGTGGGGGTGTGTTATGCGCCGATCACCAAGGCTTTCAGCGTGCCGGCAATGGGAGGAAAACAGGGATGATTAGCATGAACAACGTAGGCAGCGCCGGGCAGGCACTGCACTACTTTTCCGCTGATAACTACTACACCCAGGACGAGGGCTTGGAGCATTCCGAGTGGTTCGGCAAGGGGGCCGAGCACCTTGGGCTTTCCGGCAAGATCGACCGTCAAGCCTTCTTCGAGGTGTTGAACGGGAAGGTAGAAGGTCAGGAGCTGGGCAAGTGGGTCAAGAACGAGGAAACCGGCGAGAAGGAACGTGAGCACCGGCCGGGCACCGACATGACGTTTTCCGCGCCCAAGAGCGTTTCGCTCATGGCCGAGGTGTACGGCAAGCGGGACGTGCGGGAAGCGCATGAGGCAGCAGTTAAAAAGGCACTCAGCCACATAGAAACCGAGCTGGCCAGGACGCGGCAAACCGTGGACGGGAAGACCGAAGCGGTGCAGACCGGCAACGTAACCGTGGCCATGTTCCGGCACAACACAAGCCGCGACCTCGACCCGCAGACGCATACGCACGCCGTCATCATGAACGCCACCAAGCGGGAGGATGGGCAGTGGCGCTCCCTGACCAATGAGGAAATCTACAACGCGCAGCGCGTCATCGGGGCCATCTACACGTCCGAGCTGGCCGACCGGCTCCAGGCGCTGGGCTACGACATTCGCCGCACCGACGAGAAGGGCAACTTCGAGATTGCCGGCATCACCCGCGAGCAGATCGAGCACTTCAGCCAGCGCCGGGCCGAAATAGAGGCGGCGCTGAAAGCCAAGGGCGTGAACATCGACGACGCCAGCGCGCAGCAGAAGGAAGACGCCACGCTGAAGACCAGAGCGCGCAAGGTGGACGTGGATCATGAAGCCTTGATCGGGAGCTGGAAGGAGCGGGCCAAAGACATCGGGATCGACTTCGACGCCATCCAGGCGAAGGCCGACGCGCAGCGCGCGCAGGGCGGCGTGGTGCGCGCCGACAAGCTCACCGGCCGGGAGGCGATGTCCTTTGCAGCGGCGCACCTGATCGAGCGCGAGGCCGTGGTATCAAAGAACGACCTCATGGCGGCGGCCATCGAGCACGGGGCAGGGCGCGTGTCAGCATCGGAAGTGAAGCGTGCCTTCGACAAGCTGGAGAAGGACGGCGATCTGGTGGCCTTGCCTGACGGCAACTACACGACCAAGAAGATGCTGGGCAGCGAAATGTGGGCGCTCGACCAAGTGCGCGCGCAGAAGGGCCAGACGCCGAAGATGATGGAGCCGGAAGCGGTGGCGGCGCGGATCGCGCAGGCGGAGGGCAGGCAGGGCTTCAAATACAGCGAAGGCCAGAAAGAGGCCATAAGCAAGGTACTGACCACTGAAGATCGTTACGTGGCGGTGCAGGGCCTTGCCGGGACGGGTAAGACCACCATGCTCAAAGGCGTGCGCGAAATGGCGCAGGAGCAGGGCTACACGGTGCGCGGCATGGCTCCGACCGGCGCGGCCAGCAAGGTGCTGGCCAGGGAAACAGGTATTGCTACCGATACCGTCTCGATGTTCCAGATCAAGGAGCGGCAGCTACAGAAGGACATCGAGTTTGCCAAGCAGTACGCACCCGACTTCCAGCGCAAGGCGGAAGTCTGGATCGTGGATGAATCGTCCTTCCTGTCGCAGCGTCAGAAGGCCCAGCTCGACCACATGGCCGAAAAGGCCGGGGCCAAGGTGGTGTACCTGGGCGACACGCTCCAGTTGCAGGGCGTGGAGGCCGGCAAGCCCTTCGAGCTGGCCCAGCGGGACGGCATGGAAACCGCCTACATGACGGAAATCAACCGCCAGAAGACCGCCGACCTGAAGCAAGCCGTGGACATCATCACCGGCCGCGACAACCTTGGGGAAGGTCAGCGGCTCACCCAAGTGGAGCTGGCCAACAACGCACGGGCCTTCGAGTACATGGACAAGGCGGGAATGATTCGGGAAATCCCCGAGAAGTCCGAGGACGACAAGGGCCGCCTGGTGGCGGCCGTGGTGCAGGACATCTTGAAGCTCGACAAGGCCGAGCGGGAGCGCACCATCGTCATTACCGCCTATAACGAAGACAGGCGGGCCATCAATGCCGGCGTGCGCGAGGGGCTGAAGGAACAGGGAGAGCTGTCGCGCTCCGAGGACACGCGGGAAATCTACACCTCGAAGGGCTGGACGCGGGCCATGCAGAAGGAAGCGCAATACTACAAGGCCGGCGACGTGGTGCGCTTCGGGAGGGACTACCAGCAGATCGACGCCAAGAAGGGCGAATACATGCGCGTTTCGGCCGTGGATGCACCCAACGGCACCGTGGTGCTCCAGAAGGAAGACGGCTCTGTGATCGCGTGGCAGCCGAAGAAGCACAACAAGATCGAGGTGTACGACCGAGACACCCGCGAGCTGGCCAAGGGCGACCTGATCCGTATCACCCGCAACGAGGGCGAGTTCAAGAACGGCGAAGTGGCGCGCGTCACGGCTGTGGCCGGGGACAAGGTGACGCTGGAGCTGAAGCAGGGCAAAGACGTGTCACTGCACCAAGTGGATCTGTCGCGCAACAAGCATTGGGATCATGCCTACGCGCAGACGGTTCACGCCTCCCAGGGCGCGACTCAGCACCGGGCCATCTTCCACATCCGCGCGCCTCAGACCGAGAGCGAGAAGAAGCAGGAGCGGGCGCTGGAGAACATGGCCAAGGTTTTCGGGGATCGGAGCTTCTATGTCGGGGCCACGCGCGCCTCGCATGAGCTGCGCATCTACACCAACGACAAGGCGGTGGCGGCCAAGGCGGTGGCGGCCAAGCAGGACAAGACCAGCGCCGTGGAAACGCTCCGGCAGCACGAACGGGCCACGGCAATCACCGCCGACAAGGTGGGAGAACGCCCGGTGTCGCCGCAGCGAAACGGTGACGTTCAACGGTAATCCCTATAAAATGTCAACTTACGCGCGCTGGCCTTAACCAACTTTCGCGCGCGAAAGTTGGCGGCTGGTTCTGCCTTTCGCCAGTAGGCAAGTCGGCTTAGACTTGTGTGATGAACCTTTGACTATGCTAAAGAACAAGCCATGACCGACCCAAAGGACGCCGAGATGTCGGCCGATGGGCAGGGAGCTAAACGCCGTAGAACTCGCAATTATGGCGACCGCCGAACGGTATCCCTGCGGATGGACCCCGAGCTGCACGAGCGCATGATGGACTTGTGCGACGACCTGAAAATACCCGCCAACACCTATATTTCGGGACTCATCGAAACCGACCTGAAGAAACGGAAAAAGTGACCGCGCCATAGCCGCCTCGCCCTGTTTGCCGGGGTGCCGGGAACCCGAATATCATGTGAGGTTCTTCGGTGGATTCAGGGAGAGGCGCGCGTGTCTATTATTTCAACAATCAACTGGAAACGTCTGGCTTCTGTTTTTGTGCCGGGCGTGCTGATCGCAGCCATCAGCATTTATGTGCTGGGCTTTCGTGCCCCGCCTTCCCCTGATCTTAGGGTTCTGCCCGGTAAAGCACTGGCCGCCTACGACGACTTCTACCCGATTCGCGCCGATGATGGCGGTGCGCTCTACCTGGATCGAGAGCTGTTCGTGAAGGCGGTTAACTACCTGTCCGAACATCCTTCGCCGCGCGCAGTGGCCGATCTGATCTACCTGGGCAACTCCAACAACGTGACCCTGTTGTTGGATGGGCCGACCAAGGCCAAGTACCTCATGCTGACACAGCGGCCCGACTATGCGGCGCTGGCAGAGGTAGATCGGGAAAAGGATCGCATCTTCCAGTCCTACGCGGACATCGTGAACGGCATTGGCCAGACATTTGCAGGTACGCCTGTAGAAATCGTCTTGCACGACACGCGCAACCCGCTGCGCTCGATTGTGGCTCTACAGAACCCAATTTCCGGCCGCAGGCTGGGTGACACAAACACCAACTTTGGCATTCAGCTCATCAAGAACTATAGCTACGGCGAAGGGCAGGGCCAGGGGCGCGGCGCGTCGTTTGTAAGCTATGACATTAACTTGAAAGACGGCAGGGCCGTGAAGTCCACCACGATCCCGATTTTCCATGACGTTTATGGTTTGATCGGGTTTATTTGCATCAATATCGACATATCCAAAATGGACAAGAAACACCCGGAATATGTCGAACATTTTGTAGATGCGTTCAAGGCGACCATTGCCAATGACGCTATCACTGAAATGATCCAGAACAGCAAACGTAAGAACTGATTTTTCAACCCTCTCTGCAAAGGAAATGACTATGGACGCTGGAGCCATTCAAGAGCACTTGGAACTGCTGCAATTCGATCTGGCGCGGCCGCTGCTGGTAATGAAGGCCCCCAAGGGGATTCTCGGTTGCGGGTATATCAATGTCGAAACCTGCAACAAAACCGGCGAGGTTTGCGCAATCGTGACCGGGGTGAATACCTTTGACGACATGCGCAAGGCCAAGGTGGTGGCCACCTCGAACAAAGCGGTTGAGCTGGGTATCCAAGTGGGCGAGTCTGGCCAAGACGCACTGAACAAGATGCGGTGATTTAGACCGTGCCGCCTGGAGAGTGGAGCGAGGGCATCCAAGTGGAAGTCATCTTCTATACGAGCTGCGCTTTCTTGCTGACCGTCTTTTTGGTCAGCATGGTGCTGGCTGTGCGCGGCAACCAGGCGGCCAAGTATTTCCTTTGGGTATGGGCGGCGCTGATGATCCTGGCGCTGCCGCTCATGAACCGGGCCAACATGATTTCCCACATCGCCGCTGGCCTGATGCTTGTGTTTTTTCTCTACGTGCTCTACATCACCGTCCGCTACGGGATGGAGCGCGTGGACGTTTCTCACGAAGAAACCCGCCGTGTCCTGGCTGAATCGAACCGGCGCATTGACGAGGAACGGCGCACCCTCGCACGCCGTCTGCACGACGAGGTGAATCCCCAGCTCCTGCTCACGCGCAACGTGCTGAAGCAGCTTGAGCCGCTGGTGGCTGGGAATACGCGGGCGGCCGAGCTGTTGGGCAACGCCTCGGGGATGCTCAACGACGCCTACGCCGAAATGCGGGACATCATCAAGAACACGCGGATCGAGGTTATCGACTCCATCGGCTTCACGGCCGCCCTGGAGTCGCTGGTGGCCCACTACACGAATATTTCCGAGAAACCGGCCATCACGCTGGAGCACAACCTACCGAAGCGGCCGGCGCTGCCAGAGACATCCGCAGTCAGTGCCTACAAGATCATCCGGGAAGCGATTTTCAACGCCATCAAACACTCCAAAGCCGACCAAGTTCACGTCAGCATCCACCACAACAAGGCGATGGATACTTACAAGGTCGAAATCACAGACGACGGCGTAGGCATGAAAGCTACCGCCCGGAATGGAGAGCACGCCGGAATCGGGTTGATCGACATGCGTGAGCGGGTGAGGGTGCTTGGCGGTGCGCTGAAAATACAGGCGGCCGATCCTGCCAACCAGAAGCGGCCGGGAACGAAACTCAGCTTTTCGTTTTCAGGGCAGTTGTCGTAATGCCGTGACGGATCGCCAGCTTGGTGATGTCCGCTTGGCTTTCAACGCCTAGCTTGGCTTTTACGCCCTTCATCAAGTGGCCGATGGTCTTGGTGGACAAGTCCATTGCGGTGGCAATTTCGGTCATGGATGCGCCATCGGCTGCAAGGCTGAAGGCCCGCATTTCGTTCTCATCCAGCAGCCGGTTCGGGTTCCGATCCTTGACGGCCGACCATGCGAGTAGGCGGGCAATCTCCGGGGAAAAGTATTCCTTGCCCTGGGCTACCGTGTTGATCGCCTCGTTGAGCACTTCCGTGCTTTCATCCTTGCGCACAAAGGCCAGCACGCCGAGCTTGTAGGAACGCTCGATGATGTATTGATCGTCAAACTGGCTAAAGACGATGATTTTGGCCGAGGGATCGCGGGCCAGCAGTTCCTCGCACACGTCCAGCCCGTTCTCGCCACAGCCTTTACTGTCAAAGCGCACGTCGATCACCAGGACATCCGGCTTGACCTCTAGGAAGCGGTCGATCAGCCCGTCCAGGCTGTAGGCCACCTCTACTACGTCGATCCCGTAGTCCTTCAATACATCGCGGAAACCGGCCACCAGCAGCCGGTGATCGTCCGCAAGAAATACTTTTATTCCCAAAACGTCACCTATTGGTTTGGGATCGTGTTGATCCCGAAGTTCGTTGGCCATGCAGGCAGGCGCTGCCGTGCTTGGCGGATTTAGCGGCCATGCAGATCAGCGGTGGGTGCAACACCCTCGCCGGCGAGGCAATAACCGAATTTTGACAGAAAAGCCGCATTCGATATACCGCGCCCGGCTGATCTAGCCATGATCTGCACCGTTCGGGGGACGGCATTATACGTGCCGTCTAACCTTTCGCTTCCGCTGACCAGAAGTTATTTTTCTGCTGCATGGTATCATTTGCCCCGCTGTCGGGGGCTTTTCATGCCTTTGGCAAGCGGAATTCGGCGGGTAAAGCGGGGCTGTCGGATGGGTGCCGCAAGACCGCATCCCAAGATGACAAACCTAGGCTAGATGCCTTGTCGCTCTAGGTTTTTTCTGTTATCGTGCTTTCACCGTGAAAGCAAGTTGACTGCTACAATAACGCAATGGGAAACGCCTCTATGTACTTCTCTGCACGCGCACTGATCGCGGCGGCATCGCTGATGCTGCCGCTTGCTGCTTCTGCAACGTGCTGGGATGAGGCTGGGCGCGGCTACGGGATCGACCCCCTGCTGTTGAAGGCGATTGCCTGGAAGGAATCGCGCGGGTGGACGGGGGCAGTCGGCCCGAAGCTGAAAGACGGCAACCGCGCGCTGGGCCTCATGCAGATCAACACGATCCACCTGCCGAACCTCGCTCGCTTCGGCATCCGCCGTGAACACCTGTTCGACGCTTGCACCTCGCAGAAGGTGGGGGCCTGGGTTCTGGCCGACTGCATCCAGCGTTTCGGCGCTACCTGGAAGTCCGTGGGCTGCTACTACGCCGGCCCGGCATCAACCAATGTGAGCGCCCAGGTCGAGTACGTCCGCGACGTGCAGCGGTTCTACGAGGGCTACCGCAGACAGCAAGCCCACCAAATTTCAACTTCACCGGCCCAAGTGGCCAGTTTCCAAGGGGATTGATATGGCGTTGCCAGCCAAACCGTTTCGCATTTCTATCGTCTTTGCGCTGGCTGCTGCTGGCGTCACTGCTGCCAATGCGCAGTCACTGAACCAGCCCAACCCCCTGGATCGTCTTTCCGACGTGGTGCAGTTCGGCGTCCCCCGCGACACCAAGTTTGTGTTCTGCGACGGGGAAGACTGCCCGGAACGCTCCATCAAGCACCTGTACGTCCCGCCTCCGCCGCCGCCTCCTGTTCAAGAGCCGGTCATGCCTGCGCCTCAATCCATCCAGCCGCCCGAAGAACTTTCGCACGCGAAAGTTCCGGCCAAGAAAAAGCCACTGAAGAAGAAGCGGAAGAAGCCCGCGATTCAGTACGAATGCAAGCCTGTCACCAAACCGAAGTGATGGGCTTTCCGTCTTTGCGCATCCCCCTGGCGCAAGGCCCCACACGGGGAAATGCAGGGGTTCCAACCAACTTTCTACGTAGGAGTTATTGAAGATGAACGCAGCAATTCAAGCAGTCGATGTTCGCAAGGAAGCGGGCCAGTGGTTCAAGGCCCTGATGCTCGTCGGCCTGATCCTGGGTCTGATGATGCTGGCTTCCGGCGCATACGCCAGTGACGGCACGGAGTTCGACGCCGCCGTAACCAAGTGGGACGGCTGGGTGAAGGGCAACCTGGGCAAGCTGGCCGCCCTGATCGCCATCGGCGTGGGTTCCGTCGTCGCCGCCGTCAAGAAGGACTGGAGCTGGTTCTTCGGCGCGGTGGTGCTGTCGATGGGTATCGGCGTGATCGTCGGCATCGTCAACGCCAGTTTCACGGCCGTCATCTAAGCGCAGGAGGTGGCCATGTCCGAAAAAACGGATCTCTCTCACTACATCCCGCGCCGACTGGACGACGGAGCCAAGTTCCTCTTTTGGGAAATGGACGTTGCCATGATCGGACTCATGGGCGTGTTGGTTGGCATTGGCTCCGGCTTCCCGGTGATTGGGCTGTTCCTTGGTATTGGAGCCGCCTTTTTCTACGGGAAGCTGAAGGCTGGGAAGCATCCGGGCATGGCCACCCACCTCCTGTACTGGTTCACCGGGTTTCCCGAGCCGAAAGAACTGCCGGGTAGCCACATTCGAGAACTCAATGGATAAGGGGCTACACGAGCAATGGCACCAGATAAAGCAAACAACGAGCGGGACGCGCTGAAAACGCAAGTCCGCTTTCACCGCGCGATGAACGCGGGCCTGCTGGGCACCCTGTTTTTCGGGGTGCTGCTGCTGGGCTTCGTAGTCGTGCGCGACACAACCAAGATCGTGCCGCCTGAAGTTAAGCGGCCCTACGAGATTGGATCGAACTACGCCAATAAGGACTACCTGCTGGATATGGCTGGTTATGTCCTGGGCACGGTGTTGACCGTCACGCCGGAGACGGTTGATTACAACAACAAGGTGATTCTCAAGATGGCCGACCCGGACGGCTACGCCGGGTTGAAGACCGCGCTGGATGCGGCCGCAATGCGGCTCAAACAGGAGCGAGTCACCACCATTTGGGTTCCTCGCAAAGAGGAAGTCAGCGAGCAGGACAAGCGCGTGAAGGTCAGCGGAAAACTCAAGACCTTTATTGCCGACAAGCTCACTTCCGAACGCGAGAAGGACTATCTCGTTGAATTCACCATCACTACCTCGGGGCGTCTCTATGTTTCCAAGATCGAAGAAATCGTTAAGCGCGATCCTTCTGCTAACAAGCCTGCTGGCAACTGAAGCAGGCGCAACGCAAGTCGTTGAGAACGCTGACCGGGGCCACGTTCAAGTCAATATCTCGGTCAACGAAACCAACCGTCTCGCAATCGACGGGCGCCGCATTGCCAATGTGGTGCCCAGCGTGAAGGGCGTGCTGGCAGGCCAGAAGGACGAGGCCCTGGGGGCTTACTACTTCACGCTGGCCAGCGAGTCGCCCAACCAGGGCACGGTCACAGTTTTCGTGTCCGACGAGAAGGGCGTCACCTACAAGCTGATCCTCGTTCCGCGTCCGGTGGCCGGCGAGGAAATCATCATCCGGCCGCCGAGCGAGAAGGCCACGCCTTCGAGCCGCGCAGCCGCTGATGGCCGCACCGTCTCCTACCAGCGCCGCATCAAGGACTTGATGCTGGTGATGGCCGACGACGAGCTGAAGGACAGCGTTGAAACCATCCCGGTGAACAAGGAAGTGCCTTTGTGGAAAGAGGGGCGCTTGATCCTGGTGGCCAAGTACATGGATGGCGAAGTGGTGGGCGAGAAATACCGCCTGACCAATGTTTCCCCCTCCGAAATGCTGCTGGTCGAGCAGGAGCTTTACCGCCGTGGCGTGCGCGCCATTGCCGTGGAGCACCACACGCTGATGCAGGGCGACGGGACGGACATCTACATCGTTCGGGAGCGCAAAGACAATGAGTGAACCGAACGCACAAACCAAGAAACGCCAGATGATGCTCATCGGCGGGGCCGTGACCGGCATTCTCGGTCTGGCCGGGGCCGGCATGTTCCTGTTCGACAGCGGCCCAGCGCAGCACCGCGAAAAGCCCAAAACCGTAAGCATCACCGCACCGGGAACGGTAGATGACAAGGATGCGTGGCGCGCGCAGCAGGCGGCCAAGGAGAAGTCCAACGAAGCCCTGATCGGGGAGGTTAAGACCCAGCTCAAGGCGCAGGAGGAACAGAACAAGAAGCTCGCGCAGGCGCTGGAGGAACTGAAGGCCAACAAGGCCGCTGCCGGTTCCGCTGGCACCACCACGGCTGCGAAGCCGGATGCTTCCGTTCTGGACAAGCCTTTGCCCATTGGCAATGGCACCGGGCCGGGCCAGCGTGTTCTCCAGTCACCGAACGGCAAGGCCGGGGCCACCGCCCTGAATCAGCCGCTCAATCAGGTGGATGTGCCGGCGCGGCGCGAGGTGGAAATCATCACCTTCAACAACGCCGAGGGCAAGGGTGCAGCGGGTGCGGCCGTTGGCGGCGCTGGTGGCATCACCGAGGTGCTGGGCTTCCCAACCGACGAGAAAGCCAAGAAGTACGGCACCACCTCCGGCGGTGCAGACGGCAAGAAGCAGACCATCGAGTTCCTGCCGGCTGGCTCCTTTGTGCGCGTGGCCATGCTCAACGGCGTGGATGCACCGACAGGCGGGCAAGCCCAATCGAACCCGCTGCCGGTGGCCTTCCATGTGCTCGATGTCGCCAATTTGGCCAACAAGCACAAGCTGGACATCAAGGATTGCCGCATCGTTGCCGCCACCTGGGGCGACCTGTCCTCCGAACGGATGATGGGCCGTACAGAGACGCTGGCCTGCGTCATCAACGGCGAGGCCGTTGAAATGGCGATCAAGGGCCAAGTGATCGGGGAAGACGGCAAGGCCGGCGTGCGGGGGCGTCTCGTCACCAAGCAGGGCCAGTTGCTCGCCAATGCCCTGTTTGCCGGCGCGCTCAGTGGTATCGGCAAAGCCTTCCAGTCCTCCGCAACCATCACCAGCACGGGCGGCGGCGGCATCACGCAAACCATCGACCCGGACAAGATCGGGCAAGCCGCTATCGGTGGGGGGGTAGGCAGCGCGGGCCAGCAGCTCGCTCAGTACTACCTCAAGGCGGCGGACAAGCTGTACCCCGTCATCGAAACCGATGGCGGCCGTACCGTCGAAATCCTCATCACCAAGGGCGCTGTTTATTCCGGCAAGGCGCTCGCCAAGGACGATTACCGGGGCCTCCTGAAGCGCACCGGCACCAACTCCAGGAGATACGAAGATGATTAAACGAGTGTTGACCCTCGCGCTGGCTGCTGCGCTGGCTGTTCCCGCATTTGCCCAGGATGAAGCACCCGCTTCCGTGGTCGAGAAGTTCAAGACCATGTACCCGAAGACGACCTTCAAAGAGATTCGCAAGTCGCAAGTCTCCGGGCTGTATGAGGTGGTGATGGGCGAGAACATCGCCTACACCGACGAGTCGGGCCGCTACTTCATTTTCGGGCACCTGTTCGACATGCAGCAGCAAGTCGATCTGACTGCCCAGCGCAAACTCGATAGCAAGAAAACCGAGTTCCCGGCGCAGCAACTTGGCCAAGCAATCAAGACGGTCAAGGGCGACGGCAGCCGCATCTTGGCTGTGTTCAGCGACCCGGACTGCCCCTACTGCAAGCAGTTGGAGGGCGAGCTGGCCCGCCTGGACAACGTGACCATCTACACCTTCCTGTACCCGCTCGAATCGCTGCACCCGGAAGCCAAGACCAAGGCTGTCAGCGTGTGGTGCGCGCCGAACAAGGCCAAAGCCTGGAGCGAGCTGATGCTGGCCGGCAAGAAGCCCAAGCTGGTGGCCTGCAACAACCCCGTCAACGACAACTTGGTGCTGGGTTCCAAGCTGGGCGTGGTGGGCACTCCGACCCTGATTGCCGCCGATGGCCGCGTCCTGCCTGGCTCCGCACCGGCCGAGAAGATCGACCAATGGCTGAACGCCGGCAAGCCTGCCGCGCCGGCCGCCACGCAGGAGGCAACCCAATGAAGCGCACGGCCTTGATGTTTGGTGCCGGCGCGCTGGCCCTGGCCCTGACGGGCTGCGGTTCGCTGGCTGGCCGCGACTGCGGCGCTTGCTGCAAGGGAGTCGGTTTCAGCGGCAGTGCCGCGCACGCATGGGAGGGAAGCAAATGAAGGCACTGGCCTTGACCTTTGGCATCGGGGCCGTGGTGGCCCTATCCGGTTGCAGCAGCATGTCCGGCTTTGATGCGAAATCCGAATTCGCGTGCAAGGCCCCGGACGGCATCTTGTGCGAGTCGATGAGCGGCATCTACGCCAATGCCCAGGCGAAGAACCTGCCGGGCCAGCGCGTGAATGCGCGCGGCGAGGCTCCGGTGGAACTTTCGCAGGCGAAAGCCGGCAGCAACGTGATGACCAAGCCCATCTACTCGGGCACGCCGATCCGCAGCGCCCCGCGCCTGCTTCGGGTCTGGTTCGCGCCGTGGGAAGACACCGATGGCGATCTGCATGACCAGTCCTACGTGTACCTGCCGGTCGATTCCGGCCGCTGGCTGATCGAGCACAACCGCCGCCGCATCCAGGACAACTACCGGCCGGTGCGCGCCCCGTCGAATGTGACGGCCCAGGCTGCGCAGCCGCAAGCGGCCGGCGCTGGCCAGCAACGGCAAAGCCCTGGCGTGCTGGGGCAGCAGCCGACGCCTCCCGCTGACAACGGGATGGAGTCTATCGGCGTCCGTCAAGACCGCATGAGCAACGAGCAAGCCACCGAGCTGCTGAACGGAATCATGCGCCCCGGCAACGTCATCCCGGACAGCGAATAAACAACGCTGGCCGGGCGGCCAACATGGAGAACATTCAATGCAAGACAGCATGATGGACAAGCTAAAGGGTGCTGCCGCCCGGTTTTGGGACGAAACCGTGCTGGGTAACACCTCGGATGTCGGGAGCCAACCGGCCCCTGTGGCGGCCGCCAACGAGGTGACGAGCCTCTACGGTCTTCACAGCATCCTCAAGTACGACCAATACGACCCCGACACGGGCCTTTTCTACAACGACAACTCGGTGGCCTTCTGCTTTGAAGTCATCGCCCAAACGGGCGCGGACGACGACATGGCAAGCCGCCTCAATACGCTCTTTACCCCGGTGCCGCCGCACTACGGGATTCAGTGGTGCCTGTTCGGTAGCCCGGTGCTGGATGACCAGTTTCAGGCGTACATGGATCAACGCCATATCGCGGTGGACAACGGCAAGACGACCCCGTTCTTCCAGGAGCTGGCCAAGCGCCGCGTGGAGTACATCTACAAGGCCAAGGGCAAGCCGCTTTGGCCCAATGACAACTACGTGGTGAAGAACATCCGGCTGTTGTTCTCCATCACAAAAGCCGGCTCTTTCCGTGACGCCAAGCTGGTGGAGGAAATGTACGAGCTGCGCGAGACAGTGCGCGCCTCACTGCGCACGGCAAGCCTGCCGTCCTTTCCCCTCGATGCTGACGGGCTGATTAGCTTCCTGTGGCCGATCCTCAACCCCGAAAGCATGTTCAGCAAGGAGCCGTTCCCCGACCTGCGCTACGACGACGGGAAATCCATCAAGAACCAAGTCACCGCCTTTGGCCAGCATGTGCGCGTGAAGGCCAACGAGCTGCTGTTTGGCCTGCCGCCCGAGAAGCAGGGCGACGAAGACAAGCGCATTGCCGTGCGTGGCTTCGGCGTGCTTCAGTACCCGCAGAAGAAAGAGCTGTGGGAGATGGCCAACATCATCGGTTCGTTTTTCGATGACGGCCTTCAATACCCGTGCCCGTTCCTGGTGTGCGGTGGCGTCTTCACGCTTGACCCCAACGTGGTGGACGGCAAGGCTCAGATCAAGGCGGCGCGCACCAAGCAAAACGCCAAGTCCAAGATGGCCGAATTCCAGCCCGAGCTTCAGGCCCAGGCGAATGATTGGGACATCGTGCTGCACCAGCTCAACAACGGCGGCAGCATGTGCGAGCTGTACCACACGTTGCTGCTGTTCGCGCCCAAGCGAGTCATCAATCGGGCCAGCCAAGTGGCCCTGAACGTGTGGCGCAGCGAACGCTTCACGATCTGCCCGCTGCAACTGCTGCAACTGACGGCCCTGTATTCCAGCCTGCCGATGACGCTCACCGAGACGGTGCGCGACGACTTGCAGAAGCTGCGCCTCATCACTTCCAAGACCACGGTGAACGCCGTGGACATGGCTCCGGTGATTGGCGAATGGAAGGGCGCAGGCGACCCGGTGATGATGTTCTTCGGCCGCCGTGGCACGCCTACTTTCCTCGACTTCTACAGCAACCAGCAGGGCAACTACAACGTGTTCGTGGCGGGTGTGTCCGGTTCGGGCAAGTCCGTGACCATGAACGAAGTCGTTTCGGCCTATCGCGGCATCGGTGCGCGGGTGTGGGTGATCGACGTGGGCCGCAGCTATCAGAACCTGATCCGGCTCCAAAAGGGCACCTTCCTCGAATTCACGCCGAGCACCAAGCTGTGCATCAACCCGTTCACATGGGTGGGCACTGACGACGAGCTGGATTTCAAGGCCGAAATGCGGATGCTCAAGCCGATGATCGGCCGCATGGCGTCACCCAATGCGCCACTGACGGAATTCCAGTACGCGCTGATCGGGGAGGCGATTACCGCTGTCTGGCAGGACTACGGCCAGGACACCAACCCGACCCGCATCCGCGACTATCTGTTGAGCAACATCAAGAACGAGTCGGGCAGCACCGAGCGCGTGGCCTACGAGCTGGCCAAGCAGCTCGCGCCGTTCACCAAGGATGGCGTCTATGGCGACTTTTTCAATGGCCGCGCCAACATCAGCCTGGATGCTGACATGGTGGGTCTGGAGCTGGAAGAACTGAAGAACGCGCCCGAGCTGCGCCGCGTGGTGCTGTTCGTGCTGACCTCGCGCATTGCCCACGACATGTACCTGACCCGCGACCGCAAGAAGCTGTGTCTGGTCGATGAGGCGTGGCAGCTCCTGGGGGCCGACAAGGAAACCGCCGAGTTCATCGAGGAAGGCTACCGCCGCGCCCGGAAGTACAACGGAATTTTCTGCGTGGGTACGCAGGGCATCGAGGACGCTTACAAGAACGATGCGGCCCAGGCGGCCTACAACAACGCCGACTGGAAGATTCTGCTGCGCCAAGACCGCAAGAACCTGGAAAAGCTGATCGAGGACGGCATGGTGAATTTCTCGCCGGCCGTGAAGCGGATGCTGCTGTCGTTGCGTACCGAGCGCGGCCGCTTCAGCGAAATGCTCATTTCCTCGCCTAACGGCGATTCTGTGGTGCGTCACATCCCCGATCCGTTCTCCCTGCTGATGGCTTCGACCAACGCGCAGGACTTCAACGAATGCAACGCGCTGCTGGAGCAGGGCCATTCCACGATGGAAGCCCTGGAAATCATGCTGGCCCGCCGTACCCCTCAAGAACAACTGTCCCCGCGCCGGAGGAAAGATGACTACTGAACCGACCACCAACCCAACCCCCGAGACGCCAGCGCCGACCGAGGCCGCAGCGCCGGCCGCCGACCGGATGCGTTACGTGATCCCGGCCGTGCTGTCCACCTTGCTCACTCTGGTGGCGCTCGCGCCAGTGGCCTACGTCATCAACCGCAACATGCCGGCGCGCGTGGCGACCGTGGATTTGCAGGTGCTGGTGGAGGAAGACCAGAAGCGCACCCTGGACGTGATCGGCAAGGGCGGCGACGTGACGGACGAGCAGCGCGCCGTGGCGCAGAAGCTGACCATCGACTTTGCCAAGAAGCTGTCCGCGACCGTGGATGCGCTGGGGCAAGAGTGCAACTGCGTGATCGTCAACAAGGCGGCGCTGCTGGGCGGCGTGACCATCGACTACACGGATCAAGTCCGGGCGAGGATGAAGTGATGAAGGCGAAGCGCATCTACTGGACGGTTTGCGCGGGTGTGTTCGCCGTGGGTGCGCTGGCCGCCGCCACTACCCCTTGGCTGGATTACACCTTCAACCTGACCAACAGCCTGCCCGGCACCCTCTACGTGATCCACAAGGGTGGGGAGGTGAAGAAGGGCGAGCTGATCGCCTACCGCTGGCATGGCGGGGCGACCTATCCCGCTGGCACCACCTTCATCAAGCGCGTGGCCGGTGTGGCTGGCGACACGGTTAAACGGGCCGGCAGCGCGTTTTGGGTGAATGACCAATACATCGGCACCGCCAAGCCCTTCTCGAAGGCTGGCGTGCCTCTCCAGCCCGCGCAGGATGGGGTTATCGGGGCAGGGGAGTATTTCGTTTCGACGCCCAACCCGAACAGCCTGGACTCGCGCTATGCGCTGACCGGCAACGTGAAGCAGGCCGAAGTCATCGGGAGGGCCTATGAAATTTTCTAAGCTGATCGCAGCCCTGTTGATCGCCTCGATCCTGCCCACCGCGAACGCCGCGAGCTTGGGCAGCATCGGGCCGACCTACCCGATTGGGGAGGAAAGCGCGCTCGACATGATTATGAAGAAGCTGCGCGAAAAGGAGCGCAGCGGCGAGCTGAAGCGGTTGCAGGAAGAAGCCATCCGCCGCTCGATGGGCAGCATCAAGAACATGAAGCCGGTGGATGGCATCACCACCGTGCGCGCCCGCGCACAGCGTTTCATCGACCCCACCGTGACCTACACCAAGCCGGTAACGACCGACGACGGCCGCATCGTGGTGCCGGCCGGCACGAAGATCAACCCGCTGGACATGACCGGACTGACGAAGACGCTGGTTTTCTTCGACGGCCGCGACCCCGAGCAGCGCGAAGCAGTGGGGCGCTTGGTGGCCAAGGGCGGCCAGCTCAAGGTGAAGCCGATTCTCGTTGCTGGGTCTTGGCTCGACCTCACAAAAGCCTGGAAGACCCAAGTTTTCTACGACCAGAAGGGCACCCTTTCCAAACGGTTCGGCATCACGGCCGTGCCGGCTGTGATTCGTCAGCAGGGAAAGATGCTTGTGCTCGATGAGATTCCCGCGAAGGAGCTGCAATGAAACGCTGGCTTGTAATTGCTTTCATGGTGCTCGCGGCGACTTTCGCGCGCGAAAGTATGGCCGGCGTGTGCCAGGGCAAGTTTGCCAACCCCATCACCGATATTTGCTGGAGCTGCCTGTTTCCGCTGACGCTAGGCGGCACGCCGATCATGACGATGGGCCAGGAGGATACCGGCAACCCTGACGGCTTCCTCTGCACCTGCACCAACCCCCTGCGCATCGGCATCAAGACCGGCTTTTGGGAGCCGGCGCGGCGCGTGGATGTGACCCGCACCCCGTACTGCTTTGTCTCGCTTGGCGGCATCAAGCTCGATCCCGGTATCCGCGCCCCGGAAGGCGAGATCCGTTTGCAGCAAGACAACACCAAGCAGTCCAACTATCAGGTTCATTGGTACGCCGATCCGATCCTGTATTGGCTGGAGGTGATCCTGGACAACCCGTGTCTGGAAACGGGTTCCTTTGACGTGGCCTACATCACCGAAGTCGATCCGACTTGGAACGACGACGAGCTGACCATGTTGCTGAACCCGGAAACCTTCCTGTTCGGCAACCCCATCGCCCAAGCCGCGTGTGCCGGTGACTGCGTGCTGTCATCGGCCGGCTTTGGCAGTAACGCGCTTTTCTGGTGCGCCGGCTGCCAGGGTTCGATCTACCCCTTCAATGGCCATGTGCAGGCCCACGTCTCGCACGTTCAAGCCAGCTCGCTGCTGGTGCAGCGCATGACGGCCAAGCTGCACCGCGAATTCCTGATGTGGGGCACCTCTGGCGCTGATGGCTTGTGTGGCATCTATCCCGAGCCGGTGATGGACAAGACCCAATACAAGTACCAGATGCTCTACCCGATCCCGCAGACGGAAAAGATCAACGGGCGCTGCTGCCAACCCTATGGCCGCACGACCGCGATTTGGGGAGCTGGCAAGAGCTACCCGTATGCCGGCGAAGACTTCGCCTACATGATTTTCCGAAAGAAAAACTGCTGCCTGGGAGTGGGATTCTGATGAACAAGAAAACTGTCATCGGGCTGATGCTGCTGGCCGCTTTCGCCCGCGAAAGCGTGGCGCAGAGCACGCCGACCGCATCCCAGCTCGACCAAGAACGCCAACGCATCGAGCTTGAACGCAAGCAGATGTTTGATCCGAACAACCCCGCCTCGAAGGCTAAGAAGGGCGCTATGCCCAACTCGGCCGACATCGACCGGGAAATGCGCCGCGTGGATCGTGAGCGCAAGCAGATGTTTGATCCGAACAATCCCGCGACCAAGAACGCCGCCAACGTATTCCCCAACGTGCCGACGCCGGAGCGCGCCGGGATCGACATCGAGGCGCTGGCCAAGCAATACGAGCAAAAGGCCCAGGCCCGCAAGATGGATGACCTGATGATTTTCGCCAGCTTCACGATGCCGGCCGAATCGCTCAAGCGGATCGTCAGCCAAGCCAACCGGGTGGGGGCTTCCGTGGTGCTGCGCGGTTTCAAGAACAACTCGCTGAAGGATACGGCGCTGGCCATCAAGGAGCTGGGAGAACAGGGCGGCAACGTGCTGGTGAACCCCAACGCCTTCACCAAGTACAAGGTCAAGGCCGTTCCCACGATGGTGCTGGCCAAGGCCGCAACCATCGACCAAGTGGACAACGAGGGCTGCGCCCTCCCTGACAACTTTGTGGCGGTGGCCGGTGACGTTTCGCTGGACTACGCGCTGGACGAGATTGTGCGCCGCGCTCCGCAATTTGAAGCCGTGGCGTCTCGCTACCTTCGCCAGATCAGGGGGAACCAATGAAGCGCGTCCTTTCCATCGCCGCGATGCTGGCCGCTGTGGGTGTAGCCAGCGCACAAACCATCACGACGCCGGCCGACGCCTTCAACGCCGGCAAGGACTTCGCCAACACGGGCAAGGGTGTGGCGGGGGGCAAGATCAATGGCGCAACTGGCTCCAACGTGCTGCCGTACTACAGCACCACGGCACCGGAGACGGCCAACTTCCAGGAAGGGCGCAACCTCATCGGCGGGGCAGGCACGAACAAGCAAATTCAGTGCGAGACGTACAAGGCCCCCAATGCCTTCCAGCAGCAGGAATGCGACGCGGTGAACTTCATGAGCAAGAACCCGACGCAGCGGCCGAAGTTCACCATCGACAAGCAGACCGACCCGATCCTGACCGGCTCCAAGGGCGTCATCAACAACCCCGGCAGCATCCCCGGCGCTTCGACGCAGCAATGCCGAGTGGAGCGCGTGAAGAACCCGGCGACCTACATCACCGAGACTTGCACGGAAACGCAGACGCTCGAAAACCTGTCCTGCAAGCGCGTGCTCAAGGTGGCGTGCGATCCCGAGCGCGACGGCTGCGACCAAGGCGGCATCGTCCCGAATAGCTGGGCCGGCGACATGGCCACCAGCTTCACCCCGGACGGGGCCGGCAACTACATCCTCCAGTTCGGCACCATCGCGGACAACTATTGGGGCGGCTGGGGCGCGGTGTACGACCGCAACCTTACTTTCGACATCCGCGACGTAGGCTTGATTACCCGCTTCGCCCTGACCCGTGCCGCTTTTGACGACTGGCTGATGGTCAAGGTGAACGGAAACCTCGTCTATGTCGGCCCGCGTGGCGGCGACCGTCTCGAAATCTATTCACCGCCTCCGGTCTTCGAGTCCTCCAGCACGCGCTCATGCACGCAGACTTGGGACGATTGGGGTAGTGGCTGGCAGTGCTCCGATACGGGCGGCGGCGGCTGGTGGGGCGGCGGCGGTGGCGGCAATGCCGTCTCCTACCAATCCTGCACGGCAGTGGGCGGCGGCTGGAATTGCACGGCCAGCGACTACCGCACCGGCATGGTTCAGTACTGCGCCACCTGCTTCAGCGGCCCGGAGCTTTCGACGAGCTGGAACTTCGGCTTGAACATCGACGTGAAGCCCTACCTCAAGAACGGCTCCAACACGATCTTCATGCGGACGATTGTTGCGGGTGGCGGTGAAGGGGCGATCCAGCTCACGACGCGCCAACTGTGCCCGCGCAACTGCTATGACCAATGGGACAACAGCCAGTGCGCTCCCCTGGAACAGAGGGCTCAATGATGATGAAGAAGATTCTTGCCGCATTGGCCTTTGTCGCCAGCTTCAGCTCCTTCGCAGCGCCTGACTGCCAGAAGACAGGCACGGTCTGCACCGCGCCCAACCAGACGCGCAACGTGTCTGGCCTGTCTGTCTTCCGTGAATGCTGGGAGTACCAGGACACCTATCAATGCCGCAGCCAGAACATGGTCAACGACTGCCAGCCGCTGCGAGACAAGGGGTGCTCGCAGATCGGATCGTCATGCGTGGAGCGCGACGATTCCGGCACCTGCGTGATGTACGAGCAGAAATACAACTGCCCGGACAAGCCTGAAACCTACACCGAGAAAACGGTGTGCGATCAAAGCGCCTTCTGCCAGAACGGCGGGGCAGGGTGCTTTGATACCAGCGCACCACCCGACAAGGACTTTGGCCAAGCGGCCGTGATGATGGAGGCCGCCCGCGAGGCCGGCGTGTACGGCATCGACCCGAACAAGGTGGAAATCTTCAAGGGCTACATGGAGGAATGCAGCATCAAGGTCTTGGGCGGCACCACGCTCAAGAGTTGCTGCAAGTCAGCCGGTGGCGGCGCTGCCTTCAGCAATTACGCGCTTCTCGGCGCGGGGATGAAGGCGGCGGGCGAAGCGGGCCGCGAATCCATCGTGCTGGGTTCAAAGTACATGTACGACTCGCTCTATGGCCAGCTCGATAGCTCGTTGATCGACAAGGGCCTTGGGGCGATGAATAGCTGGGCATCCGGCTTGGGTGATGGCGTCTTCAATCCGCAATTCGGGTTCTACGGCTTCACCTTCGAGTTCACCTTTGCTAACGGCTTCCAGTTCGTCGGTTTCGACCCGTACAGCTTCGCCCTGTCCGTGGCAATCATGCTGGTGCAGGAATGGTTGAGCTGCGATTCCGCCGAGCAGGTCATGGCCATGAAGCGCGGCCAAAACCTGTGCGTCCACATCGAGACGTATTGCAGCAAGAAGGTGCTCAAGGTCTGCGTGGAGAAGAAAGAACGCCACTGCTGCTTTAACTCCAAGCTGGCCAAGATCATCAATCGCCAAGGCCGCGCGCAACTCGGGATGCCGATGAATAGCTGCGGCGGCTTCAACCAGGCGCAGCTCCAAGCCCTCGATTTCTCCCGGATTGATCTGTCCGAGTTCATCGCGGACATCGTGCCCAAGGATGTGCCGGCATCGACCATGAGCAACCGGGTGCAGCAAACCGTCAACCAAAAAGTTCAGAGCTACTACGACCAATGAAAACTCTCTCTATTGCCCTCATTTTGCTGGCCTGCTCGACTTTCGCGCGCGAAAGCCTCGCCGGGCCGACCGTCTATACCCGGCAACACGACGTGCTGGCCACTGCCATCCGCAACGGCAGCTCCAGCGGCGTCATGGAGGGGGAGGTGGCCGAGCACTTCACTCGCCAATTCCGCTCGACCGGGCCGCTGTTGGTGACTGCCAAGGTCATCAAGTCTTTCAGTCGCGCCGACTGCAAGCGCCTTGAAATGGTGTTTACCAAGAAGGATGTGGATACCCCGCAAGGGCGCACCGACGCGATCCTGAAGACCCAGCTCAACTACTGCCTCGACGGCACCCCGCCAATTTCCGTGGAGTAAGCCAATGATGAAGCGAAGCCTTCTCCTGCTGGCCCTGCTGTCTGGGTACGCCAATGCGCAATCGCTGGATTACCCCTCTGTTTGGCAGTGCGATGCGAACAAGCCCAACTGGTACTGCGACATGGAAGACGCCAAGCCGCAGCCTGTGCAGCCGACGCCGGCGCCGGCCCGGCCTCAGACTGGCCGCAAGGCTGACCAGCCCAAGCGCATCGAGCTGAAGGACATCAAGACCGCCGAGCAACTGCGACAAGAACTGAAGCGCCGGGAAGACGTGGCGGTGATGAACCCCACCGACCAGAACATGAAGGACTACCTGGAGCTTTGGCAGATGACGCAGGACAAGGGAGCTGTCTTCGCTGACAACTGGCGGCGCGTGGTTTGGCAAAACCCGAGCCTCGACTACGCGCAAAAGCGGCCGGTCAATAACTCCGCGATCAAGATTTACGACGAGGGCCGCATTCAGAACGAGGAACAGCAACTGAAGATGCTGGCCAAGGAACACGGGCTGATCTTCTTCTTCCGTAGCGACTGCCCGTACTGCCATGCAATGGCCCCGACGCTGAAGATGCTTTCCGACAAGTACGGCATCGAGGTGCTGCCGGTTTCCGTCGATGGCATGGGCCTGCCCGAGTTCCCGAACCCCCGCGACGGCCGCGCGCAAGCTGCGGCTTGGGGGATTGAGCGCGTGCCAGCACTGTTCATCGGCTCGAAGCAGACCGGCGACCGCGCACCCGTGGGCTTCGGAATGATGGCCCTGACCGAAATCGTCAATCGAATTTTTGTCCTCACCGGCACCAAGCCCGGCGATAACTTCTAAGGAGCTGCCCATGCTACTGAAAAAAGTAACGGCGCTGGTGACGGCATTTGCTTTCACCACCTCTACCTACGCCATGAACATGCAGGAGCTTTTCGACTCCGTGAATGCTCAAGGCAACGTCAGCAACCCGGCCGTGCTGCAAGGCCAGACGATGAACCTCTACACCGGGGGCAGTCTGTTCATGCGGATGCCCAAGCGCACCTACCAACTGGCCACGGTGACGCCGCCGAGCTGGAACGCTGGGTGCGGAGGCATTGACCTGTTTGCAGGCGGCTTCTCGTTCATCAACAAAGAGCAGTTCGTGGCCATGCTGCGCAACATCGGCTCGAATGCCCTGGGCTACGGCTTCAAGCTGGCCATCCAGAACCTGTGCCCGACCTGCGACAACGTGATGCAGGCCCTGCAAGCCACGGCCCAAGCGGCTAACCGTCTGAACATGGATTCGTGCGAGGCGGCCAAGGGGATAGTCAATGCGGCCGTGCCCGACACCTGGACACGCGGCAAGCAGAACGCGGCCAAGAACTTCGGTGTGGACACCAATATTTTCGAGAACATCACCGACGCTTGGACGAACGTGATGAACAGCGAAAGCCGGGCCAACCAAACGGTGAACTCGGTGGCCAACGCGAGGCCCGAGGCGAAAGACCAGCTCCCGACCGGCAACGTGGTTTGGAAGGCGCTCAAGAAGCTCGATGGCATCACCGACGAGCAACGCATGATCCTGATGTCGATGATCGGCAGCATGATCTTCCCGACCGGCGACACACCGCAACTGCCAATCCCGCTGCTGCGCAAGGAAATCACGGTGGAGGCCCTGGTGGGTGCGCGTACCACCTCCGACACCATCACGGTGCCGATCTGGCGTTGCGACACCACCAGCGCGGACGGCTGCTTGAGTCCGACCGAGGACGAAGTGACCACCAAGAGCTTCAAGACGATGGTGCGGGAGAAGATGGAAAAAATCTCCGACAAGATCGCCAACCGTTCGGCACATGACGACATGGCGGCCACCATCGGCTTCCTGAACGCCACCGATCTGCCCATCTACAAGATGCTGGCCGTGACGACGACCCTCAACAACACCTCGATGGCCGACGCGCTGATTGGCCGCTACCAAGAGCTGATCGCCGCCAAATACGCCGAGGTTTACATCCAGCGTGCCGTCACCGACCTGCGCGGCGCAATGGCGAAGTTCTCCGCCGCTGCCGACGCTACCCAGGCCGCCGAGCTGGGCAAGATGAAGCCCGAGCTGGAGGAAATTTCGCGCGCAGCAAAGCAGGTGCTGGCCACTGCCTACTCGCAGACCATCAGCACCTACAACATCGCCCAGGAGGTGCAGTACATGGAGCGTGCGCTCAATGCCAACCTGTCGCAGACGCTGCGTAACTCGCTCGCCTTCGGCAAGAGCCTGCGCTAAGGGAGGATGCCGTGGACATCGAAATTCAAACCTACTGGAACGTAGAAACGCTCTACTACGTCTTCAACGCCGTCGCCTCGATGATGGCCGGCGCTGGCTTCGCTGGCTTGCTGAAGCTGGTTTTTCTGTTCGCCATTGCAATCGGCATGTTCGGCTACATGAACAAGCAGCTCGAAATGGCGAAGTGGTTTATCCACGCCTTGGCTTTCGTGACGGTGCTGAATCTGCCGATCGCGCGCGTTGCCTTGACCGACAAGACCGGGCTGGAGCCGCCTCGCGTGGTCGATAACGTCCCCTTTGCCCTGGCCGTCACTGCGCAAACGACAAATCTGGTGTTCGGCGCACTGACCAACACCTATGAAACTGTCTTCGGTGTGCCCGAAGACTTGGGCCTGCAAAAAGGGGATGTGGGCTTCGGGCACCGCATCCTGAAGCAAGTCAATAACGCGACGATCCGCGACCCCAGCTTGCGCTCCGACCTGATGCAGTTCATCAAGGAATGCACGCTGTACGACGTGAAAGACGGTGAAATTACCCCGCAGCAGATTGTGGGCGGCACCGATACCTGGAACGTGATTTTCAACAACACGAGTCCGGCCCGCTTCGTCACCTACAACACCCTGACGAATGCGCCGACCACCGATACCTGCACCAATGTTGCGGCCATACTGAAGGAGAAGGTCAACGACGCCGTAACGGCTGGCCAAGCCTTCTACGGCAAGCAGGCTTTCACTCGGGCAAGCAGTGATGCCATCGCTACCAGCATGTTCGTTTCGACGGTGGGCACGTCCTACGACTGGATTCTGAACAACTCCAGCAACGCCTCCGACGCGATGAAGCAGGCGATGTTCAACAACATCTGGAAGGAGGCCGGCACCGAGCTGCCGGCGCTGCTGAACGATCCTGCGCGGGTGGCCGAGGTTAATGCCCTGGCCGGCGCTGCCCAGGCGGCACGGCAAGCTGACGGCTCCAACAGCACGTTGAGCCTGCTGGCCCAAGAGACGCTGCCCCACATGCGCAACTGGATCGAGGCAATCATCTACGGCCTATTCCCGGTTGTTGTGGTTCTGATGGTTGTCAGCTCGACCGAGGGTGCAAAGAAGATCATCGCGGGCTACATGATGTCGCTCGCCTGGATCGGCCTGTGGCCAATCTTGTTCGCCGTCATCAACCACCTGTCGCTCATGCACTTGCGCTACAAGGCGCGCGCGCTGGAGCTGGCGGCCGGTGTGCCGTTCCAGCTCACCGATGCTTTCGACGCCACGCTGACCAACGAGCAGGCGGCCATCGGCTACATGGTTGTCCTAGTGCCATTCATCGCCGGGGCCATCATCAAGCTGGGGCAGGGCGGTTTCATGGGTGTTGCCGACCGGATGATGACCGGCTTTGCCTCTGCCGGCGCAGCGGTGGGCGCAAGCAATGCCAGCGGCAATGTCAGCATGGGCCAAGCTGGACTTGATACCGCATCGGTCAACACGACCTCGATGAACAAGTACGACAGCAACATCGGCCTGCAAGGCGGCGGGGCAACCATCGGCCGAGGCAATGGCTCGACGGCCACAATGGCCGCGAACGGCGCGGTTGCCTTGCAGCAGCTTCAAAACCGGATGCTGACGCAGATGAACATGGATCACCGACTGGAAGCCGGCCGCAACCAGGAAGCGCATCGTACCGACATCACTTCGACCGGGGATCAACTGGCGCGCCGGCACGGCGACAGCTCAAGCCTCACGGACGTGAAGGGGCACGATACAACCCGTGGCCAATACCAGAACACGGGCGTGGTGGCGGCTCGCGGGAGCGAGGGCGGGTATGGTGGCCAACACTCCACTGGCCAGAACTTGGATCGCAACTTCCGTGAGGGTTCGCACTTCCGCACGGCGGCCGGTGCCAATGACCAGCTCCACATGAATTTGGGTGTTGGCCGTGGGAACCCCAACGGCGGCGGTGCTCCTGGTGCGGGTGGCGCGGGTGGCGCGCCTGATCCGCGCGAGGAAAAGCGTATTGCTGACGCCATGAAGCAGGGCGGCGCGAACCAGCAACAGATCGACCAGGCGCTGAAGAACTACCGTGGCGGCAAGGGCGGTGCCCAGCCTTCGGGCAGCCTCATCAACGCGGGCCTGGGCTACAACGGCGCGAAGACCTACACCGCCGAGCACGGCCGGGATCGGGGCGTGGATACGGTTCATGGCAACCAGGAGGCCGCGCGCACCGAGCGCACATTTGCTGAACGCGGCTCCCGCACCGAGCAGGCCGGGACGGGCAATCAATCGGCCCAAAACGACCGCCACGGCCGCGATGCCGCCCTTACGAACGTGGATGAGGTTTCCCGCGTGCGTGATGTCTCTGATCGTCGTGAATTCGGTACTGGCGACCGCGCCAACCGTAGCGACAGCAACAGCTTCACGACTCACAAGGATCTGATGGCCGATCCGTATCTGTTCGAGAAGGTGGCAGCGCGCAATGGCATGACCGCCATGCGTTTCGCCAACCAATCCGAAGACCGGATCATGGACATGGTGCAGGACTACGTGAGCGAGAAGGGCATGGTTCAACAAGCCACCACCATGCCGCAGCAGACTTTCGCAGGCGAAAAACTGCCGACCACGAAGGGCGAGCTGGAGAGGCAATCCGCCAAGGATCGCGCCGGCATCCCGCAGGACATCCAGGGCGTCCACAAGAAGAAGGTGGCACAGACCGGCTACGGCGGAACCGCTCCGCTCAAGGTCGATACCTCTGCGCCTCCGATCATTGCGGAATCCAGAGGGGACGTACAGGGCCAGCTCGACCCGAAGAACAAGGGCAGCATCCCGGCGCGTGCCGGGGCCTTGGACGAGAACGTGAATGCCTGGGCCAGCCCGGACAAGGCTGTTGGCGCTGGGCGGGCCAACCCCGCAGCCGTCAACGAGGACAACATGATCCGCGACGGCAAGGACACCGTTCAGAAGGCTTGGGACAAGCTGACTGGCGGCGACGGTACGGCAGACGGCGAAAAGCTGAACGACAACATGAAGCGGGAAACAGCCGCCTCGGTTCAGATCAACAACGGCAGCAAGTAAAGGGAAAGGGGGCTTTGCCCCCTTTCAAGAATTGCCGCCCGTGTAGTTATCGCCCCAGGGTAAATGATGAACAACACAAGACTTGCCGGTAAATGGATTAACGCCTGCTGCGCTATTTGGCGCGCCAGTGCCGGGCCATTTCGACATTCCCTTGAATCCATCGCTTAACCACCATGCAAGCCAGAATGGAATCCAGAAAATCAATCCGCCGCCGAGCATTGGAATGTAGTCGGCAAGGAAATTACCACCGGATGCCGAAAGTGCGGCAGCGGCCGGCAATGGAAGCCAGAGCATCCAGCGCCTTCGAGAGAACAGCATTTTTGTCAGTCGCATCATTATTGTTCCTCAATAACCAGCATCACGTAGGTGGCCGTGTTTTTGTCGTCTTGCATATGCACGACACGGAAGCCTTTTTCGTAAATCTGCTTGATCGTCACCTTGCCGATGTGTTCGCACTGCAACACCGAGTCGCCACCACGGAAGGGGCCGATGCAGACACCGCCACGCTTCGAGGCGGCCGCTTGGGCGCTGGCGTTCGTCATGCCGGCAAGTGCTGCCACGATGAAAGCAGCGTAAAGCATTTTTTTCATTACAACTCTCCTTCCAATTTGGATAGAATTTGCGCATCTTGTCTATTGACAAAATACGCCCAAAACCCTTACGGTGCAAGGGGATGAGTCAGATATTCAAGACTGTTTCCGCAGCGTGTGGCCATGTGTCGCGTGCTGTCTTCGTGAAAGCAGCGCGGCGGCTGGGTCTTTCGTCCGAATCTTACCGCATCGCTGATGAAGTGTTCCTCAAAGGCTACCGGCAGGCAACCGTCGCGCGCCACGTCGGCGTCTCGCGTCAACGGGTGCATTCAGTGTGCCGGGAGCTGCTGGAAGAAATCAATAACCAACTTTCCCCTGAAAGGGCAACCGATGAAAAAACTTCTCCTGATTCTCATTACCACGGCCACCTTGGGCGGATGTGCTTCGCAACAGCCTCTCAGCATGAGAAATGACTGGCGCGCGGGCACCGATCAAACGCCGTATCGCTCGATCCCAACAGCTTTAATCTGTGACGACTGCAATTTGCAATGATCCCGTCTCACTGGTTCAGACGGATCATTCTGATCGTCTTCATCATGGAGGTTGCTGGCGGCATTTTGTGGGTAACTGGCAGGTTATCCACGAATCCAGCCGCCAAGCCAATGACTCAGGCCCTCGGTAGCCTGATATTCCTGTTCGGCTTTTATGCCAGCGCGCCATTATCGGCGCGCTTCCTTGCTCCGCGACCGTCGCGGGATGCTGCGCTTCAAGAGCGTTTGGCAAGGATAGTGGCAACCGTCCCTGATAGTCGCCCCGTCTTCCTGTATGACCATGCCGACAAGGAAGCCAACACTGTGGGGCTGCTGCCGAGTCATTCGCGCATCTACGTGACAACCGGCCTGCTGGCCAGCATGAGCGACGAGGGTATGCGGGGCGTGATCGCCCATGAAAACGCCCATGTTCATGAGCGCCACATCTTCGCCACGTTCACCTATGCCTGCTGCTTTGCTGTGAGCAGCCACCTCCTGGACAACAACAACTTTTTCTTTGCCGCCTTCCTCCTGTTCCTGGGGATTCGCCGGTATTGCGAGTACCGGGCGGATGCCGGCGCTGCGCAGTCCGTAGGGCGCGGAACGATGTTGACGGCGCTGCGCGAGCTGGCCGTGTTGTACCCCTCGAAATCCTGGGTTCGCTGGTTCTCGTTCGCCAATGCCTACCCGACCTTGGCCATGCGGATGCGGGCCGTGGAAACCGGGCACAAGGCCCTTCTGTGAGATGAGCATGGATGCCTTCTACCTGCAATGGATCGGCTGCGCGTTTGGGGTGCTGGGGGCCTTGATGCTGGCCCTCAATAACCGCTTGTCCGGCTGGGGCTTCGTGTCTTTCCTGGCCTCGAATGTCTGCTGGATCGGCTTCGGCGTCATGACCGACGCGCCGGGCCTGATCTTCATGCAAGTGGCTTTCACTGCCACCAGCCTGCTAGGCATTTATCGCTGGATGCTGGCCAAGCCCGACTTTCGCGCGCGAAAGCAGGAGGGGTGATGAGGCGGGCCAAAAAGTACCACACGATCACCGACATCGTAGGCACGGTTTACTGCGAGCAAAAGGTGGTTTTCGACCGTGAGCGAGGGGATGCCCGGCCGCTGGAGGTTCGGGCGAAGGCCGCTGCCGGCACCTTCGAGCACCTACGGTTTCAGGTCGAAGGGCAGACGCGCGCAGCGATTGATCGGCGCTGTTTCATTGCCACCGCGATCTACGGGCCTGACGCGGCAGAGACGAATTTCCTGCGCGCTTGGCGTGATCGGGTGCTGATGCCGGCAATGGCGGGGCGCTTGTTCGTCCGAGCCTACTACGCCGTCTCACCTGGCTTGGTGCCCCTGCTGTGCAGGAGCCGGTGCGCGGCCACGGCTGTGCGCGCTGGGCTGAACGCCATGCTTCGCTTGCTGGGGATGCCGCGATGAGCAACTTGGCCAGCTACATCCTATTCGCCCTGGCCCTGGTGCTGGCCGGCTGGACATTCATGGTCTGGCGCGGGTTTACTCAGAACTGGCTCCCTCCCGAGCTTGCGGCCGGCAAGGTGGCTCAAGTGGAGCGCAACCTGTTCATCAATGCGCCGTTCCCCGTCGTGGGCCGGCCGGATCAGGTGTATCGGCTTCCTGATGGGCTGCATGTTCCCCTCGAAAACAAGAACCGCGATGCCCACCGCGTCTATGAGACGGACATTGCGCAACTCTCTTTGCAAGCGTGGCTGCTTCGTCTGAACGGACTTGAAACCGCGCCCTTTGGCTTCGTGGCCATCAACAACCGAAAAACCCGTGAGCGCCGCGCCATGCGCGTGGAGCTGCGCGACGACGCCTATTGCGAGCAGTTGGTGGCCCGGTACATCGACATCACCGAGCGCAGGGCCAAGGCGCGCAAAAGCCGGGGCCGCAAATGCAACACATGCGGCCATCGTTCCGAATGCTTTTCTCTCAACCCTTAACCAACAACATGGAGATTCCACCAATGACTACCCCTGACCGCGAACTGCGCCTGATGGAAACTTTTGTCGGCCTTCTCAGCGACCATCAAAAGGACTTCGAGGGCTTCGTGCGCGACGTGGAGAACGTCCGCTACTGCCATACCCCCATCGACGGCCAGCAAATCAATCGTTGCGAGTACGCGCTGCGCAACATGGAGATTCGCCTGCTGACCATCCACAACTGCATCCAAGCGGGGCGGTTCGACGCTGAAACGCTCGATGCGTTGGTTCAGACCAAACATACCTGGGCCAGCATGAAGAACCGGGTGGATAGCTACCTGGGCGAAATCCACCAGATCATCAGCCAGACATCCGCCGCACTGCGGCCGGTGCGCGAGAGCTTGGTGGCGTGATCGCCCTCCCCTTCCTATTGACGTTATCGCGCTAAACGCCTAGTGCCAGTAGGATTTTTTTGATAAACTTGCTTTCACCGTGAAAGCAAATAAACGGCATCTGAATACTGGCACTGGACACCCGCATGGACAACTTACCGATGGATGCGCTGCTGACGCAGATATGGCAAATGGTTTCTCCCTACGTGGGCGGGGCCTGGGCCGCACTGCAACGCATCTTCGCTGAAACCCCTACCCCGCTGTTGATCGGCATTGTCGTTGGCTTGTTGCTCGCGCGCGTGCTGCGCGGCGTGCTGATCGTGGCGGGGCTGGCGGCAGTGGTGTTTGTTGCTGTACGGGTGTTCGGCATTGCTGTGCCCGGCTTGGGCTGACTGGAGGCGAACATGGAAGACAAGAACCCGTATGAACTCGATACCGGCCCCGTGGCTGCGCCCCATCCGGCCGACGTGCGCCGTGCGCAGTTTGCTCAAGCCAATGCTTCCCTGTCCCTGGAGGGAATGCCGGTGGACGCCGCCGACCTCGCCATTCAGGAGGCCGTCATCGCCGGCACCCTGACCCCTAACGAGGCGGTGGCCAAGTATCTGGAGCGCGCACGCGGGGCTGGGCAATGAGCGAGCAAGAGGACTACACCTATCCCGGCACGCACGTTCTCAAGAATAAGGCCGACATCCGCGACCTCGCGGCGCTTCAACGCTTCGAGCGCGGCGCAACAGCCGTTCGCATTCAGGAGCTGCGCGAAAACCCGGTACGGGGCGAGTACGACTTGGCCCACCTTCAGGCGATCCACAAACAGGTTTTTCGGGATGTGTACGAGTGGGCCGGCGAAGTGCGCAAGGTGGATATTGCAAAGGGGCCTGCCGGCGACCGAACCCTGTTCACCTTCAAGGAAGACATCCCGCAGAAGGCGCAGGAAATCCAATCCGCGATCAAGGAAGCCAACTATCTGCGCGGGATGGACAAGGAGCAGTTCAGCGGGAAGATGGCCGAGGTCTATGCCGGCGTGAACGAAATGCACCCCTTCCGCGAAGGGAACGGCCGCACGACGCGCGAATTCATCGGGCAGCTCGCCAAGGATGCGGGCTACCAGCTCGATTACTCCAAGGTCGATAAGCAGACGTGGAACGAGGCCGCCAAGGAGTCCGCGCGCGGCAACCTGGAGCCAGCGCGCGAAGTTTTCTACGAAATCACGACCGTGGAGCGGGCGGTGGCCTTCGACAAGCTGGCCACGCGCGAAGCTCTGGCCAAGCATCCCGAGCTGGATGGTGCCTACAAGATGTTGCACGACGCCCACCGGGCCGGGCAGGACGCCGCTTACCTGCGGGCAGAAATTTCCAAGGAGCTGCACAGCGGCCGGCTAGTGGGCGATGGCGTGACGCTGGACGAGTCCAAGCGAGTCATCGACCACGCCGCAGCCTATCGCGGGCTGATGGTGCGGGACGCCGAACGGCTTGGCGGGCAGTTCAAGGGCGAAGTGGTGGCAGTTTCGTCGCACCACGCGATGCTCCAAGTGGGCGACATGATCGCCGTTCGCTACGAACGCGCCAATCTGGATCGTGACCTTGCCGTGGGCGAGCGCGTGACGATCCAGTACGACAAGGCGCGCAGCCAAGTCTATGAGCAGGGCAAGGAGCCGGCGCGGGATCGTGGCGGCAAGGACATGCAGATGGAGCGCGAGCGCGTGCCGACGCCGCGCTGACTTTCGCGCGCGAAAGATTGACGGAGAAGAACATGAATCGAGAAACGCTTGAGCTGCTGGTTTTTGTGGGGATGTGCTTTGCCGCGTCCTACCTGTTGATGCGCGAGTTTCGTGCCTACCTGGATGCCGTCTTCAGCCGTTCCCCCGGCGAGCCGTGGGCCGATGTCTGGAAACGCGCCCATGCCGAGCACGACCTGAACCGCAAGGCCCAGCTCGAAATGTTCGGCTCCAAGTGGGCGACCGTAGGGGGCCGCTTGCTTGTGGTGGGGCTTGTCATCGCTGGGGTGTGGTTTCTGGCTTTCGTCCCCGTTGCGGCCGTGCTGCTGGCCGTCTATCTGGCTTGGGGGTTGTACGCCACCCGCAGCCTTGGGTTGACGGCCAACGACGTGTATGCACGCCTGCTGAAGCGCGACCGCATCACCTACCGCCTGCTGCACGCGGCCCTGTGGCCGCTCCATGCAACTCAAGCCAAGAACCAATCCGGTAATCAGTGAGGAATCCACGACCATGACCAATCAACTTTTCAGCCGTGCCGGCGTCCGCTACGAGGTGGCGCTGGATGTCCTGGGGGCCATCATCGCCCACCACTCCGAAGCCATTGCCGCCGAACGCGAAAAGGCTACCCCTGACGAGGCCGTGATTGCGGCCGCTCAGAAAGCGAAGGACGAGCTGCGCACGATCCGCGAAGACCTCGATCCGAATGCTGACGAGGCCATCGAGCGCGTCATCACTCAGTACGGCCAACAGGCCCGCGACCTTTACCAATAAGGCAGGAGGGCAGACAAATGGCTGGGGAGGTTTCCAAGTACGCAATGGAGAGCGCCTACAAGGATGTAGAGCGCGATGCACTGGCAAGAACGACGGCGCAGGAGAATCCGAAGGCGATCCTGTTGGGCGGCCAACCAGGATCGGGCAAATCGGCGCTGGCCGCCGAAGCGATCCGCGAGCTGCGCGCCAACGGCGGCGCTGTGGTGATCGACGCCGACCGGATGCGCGAGGAAAACCCGCGCTACAAGCAGCTTTCGCGCGAAGACCCCCAGCACGCCGCCGACCGAACGCAGAAAGAGGCCGGCGAATGGGCTACCCGCCTCACGTTGGCCGCCGTGGAGAACCGCCGCAATCTGGTGGTGGACGGCACGATGCGCAGCCCGGAGAACATCCGGGACTTGACCACTCGCCTGAAGGAACAGGGTTACGAGGTGGAGGCCCGCGTGTTGGCCGTCAACCCGGAAACCTCAGTGACCCGCGCACGGCTGCGCTTCGAGGAACAGGTGGCCGAGCGCGGCACCGGGCGATTCGTCAACAAGGAACAGCACGACAACGCCTACAACGGCATGGTGGAGTCAGTGCGCGCCTTGGAGCGCGACAAGCTCACCGACTCGGTGCGCGTCTATGACGCCAATCAACGGCAAATCTACGAGAACAGCCAAGAGCGCGGAGAGTGGAAGCGGCGAGCAGCAGCGGTTGAGGTGTTGGAGCAGGAACGCGGGCGCGCTTGGACGCACGCCGAGCGGCGCGATTACGTATCCGCCCTGGACGACATCAATACGCTGGCCAAGCAGCGGGAGGGTGTGCGCGACAACGTGACCTACACCGTGGGCACCGTGGCCAAGAACGATGCGAAGGACTACAGCAACGTCAATGAAGCCGCCAGGGCCTTCCGGGATGCCAAGGCTGAAGACCAGCCCTATGTGATCCGCACAGAGCGCCTTCCCAATGGCCGGGAGTCGGCCTCGACGCCGGGGCAGACCACGTACACCGAGAAAGAGGGTGTGCGGGAGTATGGCAAGTTCATCGGGGGCAACGACGAGGCCCTAAAGCGGGCCTACGCTGATGCCTTGCGGCCGGAACAGGAGCGCGCCGCGCGGCCGGTGCTGGCCGACCGTGACGAGCTGGCGGCCAAGCTCGAAGCGGCTCGAAACGACTTGGCCCGCTTTGAGCAGACCCCGGCCTATCAGCGCGCCCAGGCATTCGACCAGCTCACCAAGCGCGAGGCGCTGGAGCGCCACCCGGAGCTGGACGGGGCCTACAAGCAGCTTCACGACATCAAGCAGAGCTGGACACCTCAGACCAGTCAAGACCAGCGGGAAACCAGCTACTTCAATGCGCGTGCCGAGCTGTCCGAGCAGCTTCACCGGGGCCGCGTCCCGGAGGGCAGTGTCACCGTGGATGAGTCGCGGCGCGTGATCGACATGGCCGCCAGTCATCGGGGCTTGGTGGTGCGGGATGCGCAAGAACTCAAGCAGGACGTGAAGGGCGAAGTGGTGGCCACCTCATCGCATCACGCCCTGGTGAAGATGTCCGACATGGTGGCTGTGCGCTACGAGAAGGAGGGACTGGATCGGGATGTCCGGGTAGGCGAGAAAGTGACGATCCAGCACGGCAACGAAAAGAGTCAGGTGTACGAGCAGGGCAAAGAGCCTGCGCGGGAGAACGCGCGGGACGTGGGCCGGGACATGGGCCGGTAAGCAAGGGAGAAAAACATGGCGATCTACCAGATTGGCGGGCAATCCATTCATTCCGACGACCCAGGCTTGCCCGAGCTGCTGGCCCGCATCTACAGCTCGCGGGAGCGGCCGTTGTGCCTGTGTCGCACCCCCGGCATTGAAATGTACGTGGCCAAAGTTGATGAAAAGTACCTCATCAAACGGATGCCCAATTCTGGTAGCGGCCACGCCCCGGCCTGCGATTCCTACGAGCCGCCGCCCGAGCTGTCCGGGCTTGGCCAAGTCATTGGCTCCGCGATCCAGGAGAACCCCGACGAAGGCACCACGGCGCTGAAGTTCGACTTCGCATTGTCCAAGGGCGCGAGCCGATCCGCGCCGGCACCGAGCGGCAAGGAGACGGATAGCGTCAAGACCGATGGCAACAAGCTGACCCTGCGCGGCACCCTGCATTACCTGTGGGAAGAAGCAGGTTTCAACCGCTGGGCACCGACGATGGCCGGCAAGCGCAGTTGGTACGTGATCCGCAAGTACCTGCTGCAAGCAGCCGAGGACAAGACGGCAAAAGGCGCGAGCTTGGCCGGAATGCTCTACATGCCCGAATCGTTCAACGCCGAGAAGAAGAACGAAATCACCCAGCGGCGACTCGCGCAGATGATGCGAATCGCCACACCCGAGAAGGGCACACGGCGCTTGATGCTTGTGGTGGGGGAAGTGAAGGAACTGGCTCAGTCACGCTACGGGCACAAGATCGTCCTCAAACACCTGCCCGATTGCCACTTCATGATGAACGACGACATCTACAAGCGGCTGCTCAAGAGGTTCGAGGTGGAGCTGGGCCTGTGGGATGCCTTGGAGGGCACCCACCTGATGATGATCGGCACGTTCAGCATCGGCGCTACCGGCGTAGCCTCGCTGGAGGAAGTCGCGTTGATGTGCGTGACCGAGAACTGGATTCCCTTTGAAAGCACCTTCGAGAAGATGGTGCTCGATGCGCTGACGCAGCAGAACCGGCGATTCATGAAAGGGATGCGGTACAACCTGCCTTCCACGCGGCCGCTGGCCTGCGCGGTGGCTTCGGATACCGAGCCGGAGCCGACCGCCATGTACGTGGTTCCGCCTGGGGCCAGTGAAGACTATGCGGCCGCCGTCGATGAATTGATTGCGGAAAGCAAGCTCCCTTCATGGAAGTGGGTGGCTGGCGAGGCTCCTATGCCGGCGCTGCCCGAGCTGCCGGAGCACGGCCGATGATGGGCGCCCTACTCCGCTTCGTCGGCATTCGCCCGACCGTCGCCCCGACTTTCGCGCGCGAAAGTCTGCCGGTGAATCCCCGCGCGCCACGCTGGGCGCTTCAGCGTGCGCCCCGTGGCCCCGTCCTGATGCTGGACATCGACGGGGTTCTGCACCCTGGCCAGTCTGGCACGCTGATTTACCTGCCCCTGCTGGAAACGTGGCTGCGAGCGCATCCCGATGTTGATGTGGTGATTTCATCCAACTGGCGCGAGACACACACGCTGGATGAGCTGCGCAACTTCTTCTCCATAGAGCTGCGCGAGCGCGTTATCGGCTGCACGCCCGTTTTGCCTGATTGCACCAGGCTGGACGAGATCCTTTGCGTTGTCCGCGAGTACGGCGTCACCCAATGGGCCGCCCTCGATGACCGCGTGCAGGAATTTCCAGATACACGCCGGCTGGTGGCCACCGAGTACCTGGACGGACTTACCGGGGAGTCGCTGCTTCAGCTCACCCGCGTGATGTGGGCAGCGCCGTGAAGGTGTGGAACACCCTCCTTTGCCTGTTTGGCATCCATTCGCCGCTGTCCACGCCCATCTATTCGAGCTGGGACGGCACCCAAGTACATGAACGGCGCTGCGCCCGTTGCGGCAAGGTGCTGGGTCATATCCTCAACTGACGACACACGGAGATTTCCATGAACCGACAAGACCTGATCGACGCCATTGCTGAAGACACCGAAGCATCCAAGGCGGCCACCACGCGCTTTCTCGATAGCCTCATCACCATCGTGCAGAACGAGGTGGCCAAGGGTGGCGCGGTGAAGCTCACCGGCTTTGGCACTTTCGAGAAAGCAGCCGTCGCCGCGCGCACCGGGCGCAACCCGAAGACCGGCGCGCCGATCAAGATTCCCTCGACCCATAAGCCGAAATTCACGCCTGGGGCCACGTTCAAGGACTTGGTGAAGGATTGAACCATGAGCAAACATCCCGACTTGAACGGAACCGCGCTTGCGCTGCTGCGCGCGCTCGACCGTGGCGAAGTGCGGGGCATTCGGGTGCTTTCGGAACGCGCGGCGGGCCGCCCATTGGGCGGTGCTGCCGATCTGGACGTGATGCGCGAGTACCTGGGTGAAACCCGTCACCTTATCGACCGCGGCTATCTGTCGCGCAAACCTGCCGGCACATCCATCCGACTGTCTCTGACGCGCAAGGGCCGGCGCGCGCTCCATCCTGGCACGCCGTTCTGGCCAGCGCCTGTGACTCTGGCGCTGGGGGCCTCGTTGCTGGCCGCTGGCGTAACGGGATGCGCGCCGATGCCTCCCGAGCAACCCCGTGCGCTCCTGATGGGCGCGCCTGTGCTCACCGGGCTGGCCCAAGTGCGCGATCCGCAAACCGGAACCGACTACTTTGTGCCGTGCAATCCGTGTGCGGCACCAACGCCCAAGACTCCAATGCTGGGCAGCGCCGATGTTGCGCCCGAGGCGAATGGCAAGCCGGCCGCACGGCCGCAGCCTTCGATCTTGGCCAAGCTCGACGCCCACACTGTTGCTACGCTGGCCATGCCGGCCGAGGTGGATGCCATCCCGGCCGGCTCCGCCCAGCTCACCGACGACGTGCGCCCCGTGACGGTGGTTGCAGTCGGCCCGGCCACGGCCGCGCCAGTCGCTGTTACGGCCTCCCGTTCCTTGCGCTCGCTCCCGTTTTCCAGCTCCGTGGCAAATCTGAACGATGAGGCCAAGCGTGGCTTGTCCGAGCTGCTGCCGCTGGCCATGACGGCCGAGCGCGTCTTGATCCGTGGCCGCACCGATTCGACAGGCACGGCGGCGGGCAACCGGGCTTTGGCCATTGCTCGCGCTGCAACCGTCCGGGCTGCGTTTGTCAGTGGTGGGGTTGACCCTCGAAAGCTGAAAGTCTCGTACTGCGTGACCTGTTTTGTAGCCTCCAACGACACCGAGGCGGGGCGCAGTGCAAACCGGCGAGTAGAGGTTGAACTGGTGATGCCTGCGATGGCCGTGGCCGGCAGGAAGTGAAAGCCGACCATGAGCGCAGATGAACGGGATTGGTATCGAGAACGGGCCGCGAAAACCATGCGGGATCATTACTATGACCCGAAGGTGTTTCGCGGTTCGCGGGAGGTTCGTTCAGAACAACCCCGTATCACCTTTTTGCAGTTCATCATCGCCAATTCGCTGCCCTACGCCCTTCTGATTGTCGCGGGAACGGTCTGGCAAATTGCACACGGGGCAACTCCACACGACGCCCTCTTGATGGCCACTCAATGGCTCAAGGGTTTCGTGTTGAGCCATCCGGCCTTGTGTCTCCTGATGGTGGCCGGTGCGGCCTTCTACATGACAAAGCCGCGCCTGGCCGGCATGGTTTATACCTGGCTCGGGATCGGGTTCCTGTGCTTTGTTGCCTTTGACTACTTCGGCAACAAGCGTGTCTCCACGGCTGCGCCGCGAGCAAGCGAGCAGCCGCGCGTGGCCACCATGAGCGTGCCAAAGAATCAACGCGGGCACTATGAGACGCCGGGCAGCATCAACGGCCAGCCTGTCACCTTCATTGTGGATACCGGCGCGGGCCTGACATCCGTTCCTGGCTCGCTGGCCAAGCCCTTGGGCATCACATCATGCGAGCCTCGCCAGTTCAGCACGGCGGCCGGCGAGGTCTTCGGGTGTGTCGCCACAGTAGCAGAAGTGGTTTTCGGTTCCTTCCGTGCCCACAACGTCCAAGTTGCCGTCATGCCCACCATGAACGGCCCTGCATTGCTGGGCATGAACATCCTGGGGATGGTGCAGATCGAGCAGCGCGGATCGGCGCTGCTGTTCTCCACCACCCATTTCCGAGAAGACGATTGAACGTCAAGAACAACAAGGAGGAAAACATGCGTCACCTTCCGCTTTACCTGCTTCTGGCCGCTGCGGCCGGCTGCGCACTGCCGGCGCTGGCCAGTTCTGATGCGGTGCCAGTTGATGCACCGGCCGCTGTTGCGGCCGCTCCGGCCGCCGAGGTCAAGGTGGCCATCACCGGCCACATCGACTTGGCTGCTGATCGAGGGCGCAAGGTCTTCATCGAATTCCTGGCCAGTCCGAGGCTGACGGCCGCCGTGCGGGCCTCGCTGGCCTCCAGCGGCTTCGAGCTGGTGGACAGCCGCGAGCAGGCCGACGTGGTGTACGAGCTGGATGGTGCCTTCCAGGCGCTGCGCCCCGCAACCCGGCGTACCGCCGAGGTTCGCGTGGGCGACTATGCCGAGAACCCCGCGCCCTTGGCCACCAAGAGCGGCCGGGGCGGCTCCGTGATGCTGTCGCTGAACCCCCTGGCCATGCTGGTCGGCACGATTGCATCCAATGTCGGGAATGCGACCGGCGCGCAGGACTCGGTGAACGCGGCCACGGCCGGCGACCCGGACGGCAAATGCCTGTCGCGCTGCGAGACGTGGCGCTACCGTCAGCGCAATGTCGTCAACATGACGCGCAAGGCAGGCACCACGGAACAGAAGTGCTCCGTCCTCGCCACAACCGAGGATGCCGAGCTGGTGCCGGCGCGACTCATCCAGTCGTCCCTTGCGGGCTTGCAGGAGGCCGCTGGCTTGATTGTGGCCCTGGGCCTCTCCGCTGATCCTGCTTTGGCGAAATGAACGCGCCGGGCCTGTCACTGGCGGATCGCTTTTGGATCGCCCATCGCTGGGCCGCTTTCGGGCTGGGTGCGGTGTTCCTTATGGGTGTGATTGTCGCCGGCATCGCCGGGCGTATCCGGCCGCACTACGCTTGGGCCTATGCGCTCATGAGCAACTTGGCCTTTCTGGCATACGGCCTCGACAAGTCGGCGGCCGTTGCCAACCGTTGGCGCTGGTCTGAAAAGGCTTTGCACTGGATCGAGCTGCTATGCGGCTGGCCCGGTGCATTGATTGGACAACATGCCTTCCGCCACAAGTCGCGGAAGGCTTCCTTTTTGTTTTTCACATGGCTGGCCAGCGCCGCGAACGCCGCTGTTTTCGCGCACTTGGCTGGCTTCTATCGTTGGAGTTGGCAATGAACGCTACTCGCGCCCTTGTGGCCCTGATGGCCTGCTTTGCCCTTGGAGCCTCGCACGCGCAGCAGCGCGAATACATCATCTACGATGGCCAGAGCTACCCCGGCGACCAGCTCGACGTTGCGGCCGCCTCTCCCGTGATGGTCAAGCCGGCGCAGCGCCTGGGCAACGGGGACTACTCCATCCCGCGCGCTGCGGATGGTCACTACTACATCGCCGGGGCCGTCAACGGCTTTCCCGTGGTCTTCATGGTGGACACCGGAGCGCGATTCACGACGCTGCCGGTCAAGCTCGCCCGCAATGCTGGTATCCGCGCCGGCCGCGCAACATCCTTTGACACGGCCGCAGGCCGTGAACGTGGTGGCATCACTGCGGCCAACACGGTGATCGTCGGCCCCTTCGCTGTTGAGGGTGCGGCTATCGCAGTCCTGGAGCGCCTTTCAGCTCCGCTGCTGGGGATGGACGTGCTCAACCGCTTCCAGATCGCCTATTCGGGCGGCTTCATGATCTTGCGGGGCGGCCGATGACGCCGGTAGCGGCGCGCGCGTGGGTTCGGCTTCCTTCTGGCCGTCGCCTCGACCTCATCAATCCCGATCCCGGCGCGTGGCTCGACAGTGACCTTGCCTTGCGTTTGGCGAGGACGTACCGCTGGGGTGGGGAATCGTCATGGCCCCTGCCCCTCTCCGTGGCCCAGCATTCGCTCCTGGTGCTCGCTTTGCGCCGGCAGTGGAGCGACACCCCTTTGACGCCCTCTGACGCGCTCCTGGAGCTTCTACACGATGCCGAGGAAGGTTTCCTTGGGTTCGACTGTATTTCCCCCTTGAAAGACGTGCTGGGCCTTTCCTTTCGGGCTGTTTCGTCTCGCCTGATGGCTGCGGTTTCAGATCGGTATGAGCTGCGCACTTGGTCGCCGGCAGCGCACGCCGCCCACAAGCGGGCCGACTCGGTGGCGGCCGCTTCAGAGGCTGTGCATTGCATTGGCTGGCCAGCTCATGAAGTCCGCGATGTCCTGGGCATCGTGCATCCCGTCCTCGATGTCGATCCACTGGCTGACATCTACGATTGCCGGCCGTGGGAGCCGTGGGCGGCTGACGTTGCGGCCGAGCGGTTCCTGGACGCGCTGGAGTCGTTGCGTGCCGCTGTGCATGGGCAGATCAAGGCGCAAGCGTGACCCCTGGGCGTCTCCCCTTTGGGGCCGGGCTTTCGTGCTGCGCATCGAGCCGCCTACGGCGTCTCGCCCCTTCGGGCGTCAATCCCTGACGCCTCCG
>NZ_JAEIJE010000027.1:0-38946 GCF_016772095.1 Comamonas sp. NyZ500
GCTAGGGTTAATGCGTGGGTCAGATTGAGATGGAAAAACCGGGGGCTAGTGGGTCACTTCTGGGTGGAAATCAACAAGCGCCCTTCAAGAGCCGCGCATGCATCGTGTCAAGACGCTTGAGCACATCCTGTTCATCGAGTACCGGCCATTCACCTTCTTGTGGCAATACATCGCAGAGCAGAGATGGCACATAGGCTTGATAGTCCTTGGATTGCAGCAAAGCATATGTGCCAAGATCTTCCTCGCTGTCAGTGAACCAAGCCCACACAGGGTTATCGGTTGGCAGCACGGACGACATCTGTTGGCGAAAGCCCAGCTGTAGCAGTCGTCTGTCGGATTCCGTTTGCGTGTAAGGCTCGTGCTCGATGAAATCATTACTCCCATCGAACATTGCTTCGATAGCCAGGCGATCCATCATTTGGCGAGGGACTACTAAGCCATGCTCTGCAGTCACGGTGAGCAACCAGCCAGAGTCCTTCGACCCGAGCTCCACCAGTGAGGTGTAGTAAATGTCGCCTTCGGAATGAATATTGGCAAAGAATGAGCCTGTTGGGCGGTCGTAGCCGCATTCCAGAATCATTTCAATACCGTTCACGTTCGTTTGATTAATTAAGTGCTTGGACATGGGATTCCTTTCGTTGAAAGCAGAAAGGGCACCGTCCCCCCCAGGGGCATGACGGTGCCCCAAGGGTAAAAAGAGAGTTAGAAGAAGATCACCCAGCGAATACGGGACAAATTACAGAACCCTGTCTTTCGCTGTGAGCGCTTTCTGGAGCATCGTGCGAAGATGATCCTGTTCCAGTACAACACGAGCCTTATATTTCTCTTTAGCAGATGGTTCCAAGGCATCGTTTGAAGCTAATGTCCAAATTGATGCAATCACCATTACCTGGTCCATCAACAATTCAATGCACGGGTTTTTCTCTGTATGCACCATGGATTTGTAATTCCTTGGACGTTCAAAGGCGTTTTCGAGGCTCATATTCATCTCCAGTAGATAAGGAAGATAGACACTTGCCCCAGGGCCTCTAGTGCCCATCAGGGATTTATAGGTTGACACCCAACTTGCTCATTGCCGCAGACGCCGAAGCCTGCACATTTGCTTTTCGGTATGCCAGGTACGCATCAATGTCTTTGGTACCCACGTACACGGACTTTTGATTGCCCATCAACTCAGAATGGTCCCTGCGACAAGCGGAGGCGTAAACAAATGAATAGGCTACTGCCCGCATCCGTTCCTTCACGCTTTGTTTCTCATGAAAGGTCAGGTATAGCGACAGGATAAATTCATTCGCTGGTACGTTGAGATACCGCTTATTCAAATGAAACCAATCACCAACGCAACTGCGCGTTTTGAAGTTGTCAGCCTCAAGCAATAACTCAAGCTCTAGCTGAAACTCCACTTCATCGCCATGCCAGCGTGCTTGCGCAAACGCATCGCATTCTTCATTCTGATCGGCAAGAACCGTCTTATCGTAGAACTCCTTATAGCTCTTAGCCCAATTTTCTAGCGGAACCAGCGACTCGGCGAGATCGCGCATCATCGTTGAGGCATCCTTCAATTGCTTCAATTGAGTTGGATTGAGGTTCTCGAAATTACTTTGAGCTTTCACCAATGAGGTGGCGGTTCGCTTCGCATGGGCAATCTGATGTTTGATCTTCGCAACGCCTCGGAGCTGAATTTCAAAGTACCAACGTTCAATGAGCTCCATATCCAATGACGCGCCACGCCTTGAAGCCTTCAATGGATGCAATTCGAGATAGCGTTCAAGGATTGATTTCTTATTCATACGGCCTCCAAATATTCGAACAAAGAAAAACCCACTACCCGACGAATTTCGGGTAATGGGTTGGTTAGAGCCTCTGCTTAGTTATCTGTGCCAGTTGCCTTGCGAGACAACGGGAGCATGATGACGTTGGCAGAAGGAGCCGGTGGCTTAGGCGATTTATGGGACTTTTGCAGCTTGTACTCATTGAGAGCCACACGGGTCCAACGAGCAAAGCAAACGCTAAGCGACCAAAGGGTACGAAGCAACTCCAAACACTTTCGCTTGATTCGCGCAGTAGCCTGACCCACGTCATGAGCCTTTGCATATCGAATCTGCGAGCGCTTGACCGTCTCTTCCGCCATCAGATAGGCACCTAGGAACTGAAGTTTCAGATCCGGGTACATATCCAACGTGTTGAGAAATATGCGTGCTACGACAGGGTCGTTGACGCGAGAGATCATCTTCACCAGCAGCTGGCGATCCACGTCAAAAGGCGAGGATGCCGGCTTCTTGGCAGAACGTTGAGATTGATGCATGTGTTGCTCCTAGATGTTGGGCAACACGGTCCCCGACGGGATTGTGTTATCCCGTGGGGTTGAAGAATGTCCTCGCCAGCGTGAGCTGATGCGCATCTCTCAAGGACTCAGATGCTACAAAGCTCCGAAGAGCCAATGTGCGTCGATTTTAGCGCCGAAACTGAGTGCAGCGCAATCCTTGCTTCCAGCAAAGCAACCATCATCTCTTAAAATGCCTCATAATATGTTCTGTCATTTTAATGGAGCATATTGATGTCTAACTCTGCGGTGTCGTACAAGGATCTGCTGGCTCAACGCGCAACACTCGAAGCCCAGATTGAAGCAGCACGTAAAAGCGAAATCGGCACAGCCGTGCAACAGATTAAGGGTTTGATCGCGACATATGGATTGACCCAAGACGATATATTCCCCCAAGCGAAAGCCAAAGCAACTCGCGGCTCTGTTGACCCCAAGTATCGTGACCCTGAGACTGGTCAAAATTGGACAGGCCGTGGCAAGCCTCCTGTCTGGATCAAAGATAAGGATCGCTCGCAATTCGAAATCAAATGATTTCAGCAGGTTTGATATTAGATGGCCACTAAGTGGCCATTTTTTATGAGCACTTAAAATAGATCAGGCATATTCAAGTGCCAGAACTTCCTCGCGTGCTTCATCTGGCACTTTTTCTACAGCCGCTCGTTGTTGGACAGGCAGTGCTTGCTTTGCTGCCTCCACCACTTCTATTTCTGTGGTGTGCTTGTTCTCCTGCAGCTGCAGCACGCCCTCATCGATAGTGCCCTGGATGATGGGCACCAGGACCAGCACATCGCGGATCTGACCCAAGCGGTAGGCCCGGTCCTCTGCCTGGCGCATCAAGGCTGGCGTCCACGGCATGGAGGCAAATGCCACGATGTTGGCAGCCGTAAGCGTGATGCCCACTCCCGCAGCCATGGTGGTGCCAATGAATACCTTGATGCTTGCGTCCCTCTGGAACGCATCTACCGCAGCCTGCCGACGCTTCAAGCTATCTGAGCCGACCAGCGAGACACAGCCTACGCCAAGGCTGGCCAGGGCCTGTTTAAGGGCCTCCACGGTGCTCATGTACTCGCAGAAGATGATGAGCTTGTCGTCCTCTCCCATTGCCTGCACGGTTTCGACCAGATACGGAACCTTCAGACCTTCAAGGCATTTACGCAGGCGAACGATCTTGGGCATGGCCTGCAGGGTCATGTCGCCATAGATCTCCTTGTAGACATCGAGCCCCTCTGGGGACAGAGGCACAAACTGCCTCGCCTTGTCACCCAGATCCTTGAGCACGTCCTTGCTGCGACGGATCATCCAGCTCTGGATCGCTGCAGCCAGTGCTGCTCGCTTCTCAGGGCTACCCGCGTAGCTCTTGCGGAACTCAGCCAGCGTGAGACTACCGAGGCGATGGCCCGTGATGCGCAGCAGCGTATGCATCTCAATCTCGCGATTGAGCAACGGCGTGCCGGTGACGACAAAGCATCGCTCTATCCGTGCTGCCAGCAGGAACACATTGCGCGTGCGGCCGCTCTTGTATTCCTTCAGGTAGTGGGCTTCATCCACGGCCATCACCGCGAACTCCAGCTCACTCTCGCGCACTAGGCCGCCCATGCGTTCGTAGTTGCCGATCACCCAGTCACAGCCAGCCAGCGTCGAAATCCGGTCCTCACCGATCATCGCGACGCGAGCGTCTGGGTAGACCATCTTGATCTCTCGCTCCCAGTTCAAACGTAGGGATGCAGGGCATACGATCAGGACCCGGCCGCTGCCAGCAGCCATCCGGGATGCCACGACCGTCTGGCGGCTTTTGCCCAGGCCCATGTCATCGCCCATGCAGGCGCCCGATTGGCGCAGCATATGTGCGACGCCTTCGGCCTGGTAGTCGCGCAGCACGCCACAGGCGACCAGGCTGGCCAGGGCCACCCGGTCATACGGCATGTCATCGACGTGGCCATGCTCAGTCGACAGGAAACCGGTGCCCTCTTCTTCACCAGGCCCACCGCCCCCGCCCAGTGGTGGCGATGCAGCGGGCACGCTGATAGGCGAGCCTTCGTTGCCACTTGTGGTCAACTGTTCGATGACCACCGGCTGCTCATGGACGAATACGAACTCCGACGACACGCCGGCAATGCTGGCCAGCCGCTCCATGATGAGCTCAGGATCGGCTCTGACTTGCCACGCTGACGCATGCTTGTGGAAGTAGCCGCCCAACGAGCGCATCGCCTTCACGCATAGCGGGTCGTAGGTAAAGCTAACCGCCCATGAACCGCGTGCCAGGTCTCCCTTCACCAGCGGGAAGATCTGAACATCGAGCAACTGCGAGAAGTAGTCGGGATCAGGAGCTGCGACAGCGGCGCGCAGTTGCACGTCAAGCTGCTCCATATCCACGAAGTGCCCAGCAAACGCATGCTTAATCACATCGTCGGCATAACTGGAGTCGGTAGTTTGAAGCAGCCACATGCGCCGAGATCCACTCCACCAAGCATCGTAGTTTGCAAGTGGACGGCTCACACCTGGAACAGTCAGGAGCTGCAGGCCCAGCCTGCGTCCATCCGAGACGGCTTTGATAAGGAGATCCGGCGGGCGGATCGTGACGGGCCTAGGCAACATCAAAGCCCCTCGCGAACAACTCTTGTTGCTGGTGACTCATAGCCCCAACCTTCGGCCATCCATAGCGCCCATGTGAGCGTTGAATCAGAAACCTGCAGCCCCGATATAAGCGGATCAAAATCGCTGGAACACTTCAAGATAAAAGTGTCGTAGGACTAACCGATCAGAGCGATATTTTTATTGAATACTTCCTGGCAGGTATTGGCCCATGCCACAGGATCGAAATTCGGATCGACTGGATCGGGAACAAAGAGCCCCAAAAACTGATATTTTTCTTGCACCATATTCTCCTGTGGACTCAATTGGCGACTGAGCATGCGCCACAGGAAAACCGATATTTATTCTGTCATTTGGTAGCTGAAATCATGACGGACAAGCCATAACCGCACCACCGCATCAACGCGACTATCAAAGTCGCCAATCAACATAGAGTCCGACTGCGACGACTCATCGTATGTGACCGTGAGACGCGTGTGCCAGGTTCCGTCAAACTGGAGCTTGCAATATCCCACACATACATCCTTGCCATTGGAATCTCGCACGACTAAGAATGCGGGTGCATTTTCTTCATTCACCGTTTGCGATGGTGCAACCACCATCGTGAATCGACCATCGACAAGCAATGTGATGTCGTCCGAGGCCTTTTGATCGGGATGTAAAGTCAAGATGTGCTCCTTGGTTAAAAACGGACGTTAAGCGGGCTGGCCTGCGGCGTGGGGTTCGTGCAGTTCGTCCGTAAAGCCATCCGATTGCTCCGTGGACGAACGGCGTGGAGGCTCAAACTCAATGCTCTTCACCCGCGACAGCAGCAAAGCCACATCATCGGCAGCGATCTTGAACACCATCACTTGGCCGCCCGTCCCCTCATCGCGCGCCATGTACTCACGCTCTTGCCCCATCACAAGTACCCGAGATCCTTTGCGCAACAGGCGCGCGGCATCTCGCGCCTTGGCGCCGTAGATTTCAACCTCGCGCCAGTAGCCACCCTTTTGCTCAATTTCGCCGTTGTCATTGCGACCATAGCGACCAAAGTAGACACGCATGCTTGCCACGTCAAAAGTGCCATTGGCCCCTCCTGGCAGTGTCTGCAGTGTGGGGGAGTTAGCCAGGTTGCCCTTGCCGATAAAAAGTTGCGACATTTCTCTATTCCTCAAGGTGCGGATTGAACGCCCGAGCTGCTGCACCAGGTCAGCCCAGGCACAGTTTCATATGCCCGAAATCGGGGAACGGGGATAAAGAAAGACAGGAGCCTTATCCAAGCTCACGCGAATACGCTTGATATCGCTACGCGTCTGCTGGTGCTCCTCATTCAAGGCCACAGCGCGCTGGGACGCTGCCATGCACCATTGACGGAGTTCACTGGGCAGGCCTGACGCAAGCTCCTCAACCTCTTCAAAGCTCAAATGACGGTTAGAGCCCATGCGTTGGCGCCAGCGCAGAAAGACATAGCCCGTTGTGCTTTTCTGGTGCACGACCAGATAGAAGCTCAGTCCTGGAACAGATTTCGACTTCTCGGACAAATCGCGCATCTGCTTCAGGATTGCGTCAATACCGTCAAGTTTCTGGCGCAATCTGGACAGGGTGCCCCTACCCGTAAGGGCCTTTACGTCAGCTCGATCTTGACAGTCCTGATCCGCCAACGCTTGACGACCCCAGAGCACGTTGTTGACGACTCGGCCACGACCGGTGTGCTGCGAAGCCCCTTTTATTTCCAGATCCCTTTTCACACCAATCCCTTTCAATATCAGTTCCAAACGACCGCGCTCTGTCTTAATCAGCGGTGGCTGTAGCTTCTGGGCCAGTAGAGGCAGACGCATCGGAGCCAAGCTCTTGCGCCTGCTGCAATTGGTCGCCGACTTGCTGCAGCAACGCACGTTCGGCGTCGCTGATGTTGATGAGGCGGCGCGAATGCGAAGGCTTCACCTCGGCCTTGTAAATCTGGGCTGGCACTGCACCAAACGTGCTCACCACAAACTGAATGCGCTTCGCCGCTTCCGGGTCTGCACTGAACCAGTCAGAACGGCTCAGCTCACGAATCTCTGGACGGCCGAGCCATTTCTCGAATCGGGCGGTGCCGTAGAACACGCCAAGGATGGCGCGGCTCATTGCACTCAGCACAGCACGCGCCTGCTCATCACTCAGCAAGTTCTTGCGCTGCAGCGTTTTCTGGATACGAACAAAGTAGTCGTAGTCCACGATCAACATGGAGATCGCATAGCCGTAAGGGCTGCGGAATCCGAGGTTCAGGGTCATAGGGCGAGCGGACTGAACGATGCTCAGGTTCAGGCCGCGCTTGCGCTGGCTCTCCAGCAGCTCCTCGGCTTTAGCGATTTGGGCGCGCAACGACTCTTGAACTTGGGAGATGCCGTACTCATGGCGTACCAGTGCCCAATCTGCATATGGGTTGTCACGGCTGGTCAGTACCCAAAGGTTCCGCAGAGAGGAAGCAACGCGCTTGCCACCAATGATCGCGTTCAAGCGCTTTTCAGGCTCCCCAGATCGCCCCTGAAAAAGTCGGTGGGCCTCGATGGTGTGGATCGTCATCTGGTCCACGCCTTCGTTCGTCAGCGGCCCGAGATCATCAATGCCTTGCGCTTCGGAGTTCGTCACCACCGCGTCCGCACCACGACGATCGCGTCGCTCCGCTTGCATCTTCTGGAATTGCTCTTTGCGATCTTCCAGCTCTACATAGCGATCAAACAAAGGATCGTCTTCAGACGCGCCAGCCTGGATGAATGCCGCCAAAGCAGCTTCTTCACCAGCAATTGAATAGCCGTCACGAAATGGCGAATTCGGGTCGGTGGCGAATTTAATACCTGGTGCACTTGCACCCAATACACCGGCCAGCATTACTGGCTGAAAGCCGGGTTCTTTTTTGATTCGATCAGTAGCCAAGGTCTTCTCCTTAAATTAAATACTTCGTCTATCCAGCGTCCGGGACTTCTCCCGACTTGCCGCCCTCATCGGCACTGGCGTTCTCAATTGCCACTTGCGCAGCTTGTTTAGCGATGTCTTCGTTCCAAGCGTCGATAAATGGAAAGTGCTTCTTACTCAATATGGGTAGTCGCTCAGCTAACGGCGTGCGAAGCAATGAAAGGACAGCTTCGCGATTAACGCTAATCAACGTCCTCGTGTTCTTCTGAGCCCTCACTGATATGAACCCAGTCTCGTGAAGACGGTGAATAGCGCGCTGCACTGTGGTCTTGGGTAACGTGTCACAGAGCTCAATATGCGAAATATCACCAATCGAGAAAGAGGTTTCATTTTTCTCCGCCTGAGCCTTTAGCAGCACCCAGAGAACAGCGGCATCGGGGTAATTCTTGAATCGCTGAATCAAATGAGCGAATAGATCGTTGCAGTTCATGGAGTCCTTCAAATTCATTCTTCGCTCTTATCCGTACAGCTTGGAAGCATTAACCCGTTTCGGGTTAATCGGCAATCATTGCCACGTAACCCGTTTCGGGTTAATCGGCAATCATTGCCACGTAACCCGTTTCGGGTTAATCGGCACTTCGTGCCATGTGACCCGTTCCGCGTCGCTTCGCTGGCTGTGCTTTGGCGACGCACAGGGCGGTTACCCGCACATCGAGAAAGAAGATGACGGCAGCTCATTTCTTCGCCTTTCCGACCTTCGCTGCTTGTTCATTGCGAAGTGCCAGCAACTTGGCACGCGCCGCTTCTTTGCCCAAAGGCCCATTGCCTTCGGTCGCCACTCGCACTGGATTGGCGACGGCGTTGGCCGATCCTTCGTGAAAAGCTTTCAGCGATGCTTCTTTTTGGGCCTGTTGAGCATCGGCCTGTTTGGCTAACTCAATGCGCTCTGCAGCGATGACGGGGGCATACGCCCAGATGCATTCGCCGGCTTTGTATTTCTTCACCACACTGTTTAGCCAGGCAACTGGCGACTTCACCTTATGAAATCGCCGGTTCGCGCCTTCCATCTCGTCCAACGCTTGCTGTTGTTGCTCAAGGGGAAACTTGGCCAGCACCTTGGAGAGGGACGCGTGCAGTGACTTCTCAATCCAGGTTGGGAAGATGAGGCCAGAGGCAAGTCCGGCATTCAGCTTGTCCGAACTCGAAGACTTACTACCCTCACTTGCCTGAACGTCAGCCGTGCTGCTGGTGTTCGCGGGCGAAGTAGTAGTGGATTGAATAGAAGTCCTTTGTATATGGATTGCGGGAAACGGCAGATCAAGCCTGCAGGTTTCGGCCAAAGAGTCAGGCTCTTGTTTGCAGGAAACGGCAAACGATTCCTTCGCTCCACCCTCGCTACCCTTATCGCTAAAGCTCTTCGCTAACTCCTTGCTGGCATTGGAGATTTGCGCCGACTTGGCTGGCTGCTCACTGATCGAAGGAGTAGCTCCAGCTTGTCGGATTTCGACAGGTTTCTGAGGCACCAGATCGTCGTTCAAGAAAGACAGCAAGAGATCGCGCGGGCGGAGAGCAGGAGGGGTCGCGGACAGTCCTAGCGTCGCTTGCGAGAACGCGAACGAAAGCCCGGACAGATCCAGCGTCTGGTTCGTGGCTGGACCGCCATTCGACGGTGCAGGCTTCGTTGACGCCGCAGGAGTGGCCTTGTCCGTGTCACCCTTGCGAGGCAAAGGCTTGATGCTTTGCCCACGCAAGCACAGCAGAATGGCGTCGAAGTTAATGCGGACCAAAGCTCCGCCGATGCCGACCTCGCTAATGAATCCCGCCTTTTTCAGCCGCTCCCGAGCATTGCGCTGGACCTTCGGACCGAGCACAAGCGCTGTTGAGATTTCATCCTGGCTGACCGGGATAGCGCCATCGGTGAGCTGGCCTAGCTTTAGACACTCTCGGTGCCGCTGCAGCAGATAGGCTAAGTACAGCCCGCCTGCGATACTTCCAGCCACATCAGCCAGGGGCTTGTAGTAAACCTTGCAGCCCTTGAACCAGCTACTTGCCAAGTCCCACGTAAGTTTCTGCCCCTTGCCGCGCATGGCCAAAGCCTTGGCGAGTGCAGGTACGTTCAGGCGGTAGTTCAGCACCGCAGGACGCCCAACGAGCATCTCTTCGAGAACGCCCTCGCCCATCAGCAGCTCGCGCACACTGGCTTGCTCGGTGCGGGTCAGCCCAATGGCCGACTTCCACTGCTGCAAGGACATAAAGAACCAGCCACCGCGCTCGGGATGGTTGCGGAGACTGTGGCGCGTCCAGTAGAGCGCCATGCCCACGAAGATGGCGGCTTTGTGGCCGAATTTTTCAGCCAGGACCGGATGAAATGGAACGAAACCTCGATCGTCCAGGTGCAGAAAAATTTGCTCGGCACCCTGGTGGATCGGCGCATCCTCCGGCAGTTCATAACGAACTGTTGGAATAGCTGCGAGTGAAAGAGAGCCGCGCACTGACAAGCTCCATCAGTGCGCAGCTGCGGCTACAGAGGTTGTCGCTGCACTGCGCATTGCGCTGGCCAAGGGCATGGCTTGCTGCTGCAAAAGCTCAAGCAAGCGCCGCTTCGAGATCCGATAGGTAATGATGCGGCCCTGACCAGCATGCTCATGCAGGATGCCCAAGTCCACGAGAGTCTTGCGGCAGGTTTGCTGCTGTGCCCTCGTTATGCCGGTGTCCTTGGTGCAGCATGACGATGACATAAGGATTTCGAAAAAGTCCTCCGACTCGCTGCGACGCTCCCGCTCCATCGCATAGGTAAGCCAGAGAGCGCTCAAGACGTTACCGGTGAGATCCACGAAAGCGCGGTTGATGGTGATGGGCTCTTGGCCGATGAGTTCCAGAAACAGTGCGGACTTCAGAAATTCACTATCACTATTCGACAGCTGGGCGGATAAATTCTTGGTGTTCTTCATGTTCAAGCTATATCGATAATGGTTGTAAATAGAACGTCCTACGGCTGATTTATTTGCCCACCGGGAAGGCATTTCTCCTGGGAAGAGCCAGGCTATCCTCGTCTTCAAACTCTTTGAGCGTTGAATAAAGCGAGTCGATGGTGTACTCCGCAAAACGCGAATGCAGCTCGAAAATCCAATCACGCAGAGATTGACCGGGCGCGGATTGGCTTGTAATTTCGGCCCAGGCTTGATGAATTTGATCCCGAACATCAAACTGCTTTGGTAATTTGGCCCTCCCGCCCGTGACGCTTCCACCGACCAATTCACGCAGCCTACGAATATCGTCTGCGGAGCGCTTAAAAAGTCGGGTAATCAGTGCACGTGAGGCTCCATTACGCACAAAATATTCGCAAAGTGCATCGTCTTGCCGTTGTCGGTCCAGGCCTTCTAGATGCTGCCTGAGTTCGCTAGGAGAAAATACGAGCTTAACCCTCGTTAACTTAGTAGAAATATCCAGAATATCGCGGGTCTTGCGATGCCGAAGTTGGTCGATCAATTCAGCATCGCAACCCATCTGCAATAACTGATCTATTCCATCCTCGGTTTCGATAGCACGAATTACCTCCGTTAGCAGCAGAAAATTCAACTGCGGATTCGTGTGAATATCGACGGGAACAATATGATCTGTCATTGCTTAACTAACGTGTTTATTCCGTAAATAACGGTTTATAGGCTTCGCGGCTATCCTCTTGCACGGCGATATTGAATTCAGCAAGTGTTTGCATCAGAGCAGACAAGCATCTAGCAACCGCCGCATTGCCGAAGAGATACCCATAATGGTCAGAAGTGACATAAAGCTGCCCATTCTTCCCGCACAGAATTGCTCTATCTGTGCACTCCTGACGGAACGTATCAACGCCAGCCTGAATAGCCTTTACCCAGCGGCTTTCTGGATCGCATTTCGAGAGTAGGCTTGCGTTGCACTGCCCGGTTTGCGTTGCAAGAAATGGCCAGAGATATACACGCAGAGTTTCCAAATCTTCGGAGAGCTTTTGATCGCCCAAATACGACATACGTTCTGGAATATCCACTAGGAACCCGTACGGCAATGCCGGCATTGGCTTCACGAAGTCCGAAAGCGGTACGACCGCATTCAGATCCACAAGATTTCGGGATAGCCGTGCGGAAAACGCTGCCAGCTTGTCAGCTGGGCCAGCACCCGTCCCTTGCTGATCTGCCTTTGTGGGGGCTCTTTTGCTACTAGTCGATGGAGCCGCCGACACGCCGCCAAGCATTCCCGACAGTGGCGCCTGCTTGGCCTGCTGTTGCTCCTTCTTGTTCGCGCTCTCTATCGAGCGCATGTCATCGACTGAGAGCTTCGGGTCCTGGAGATAGGACTGGACGACTGACTCGATATGGTCGGCGGCAATGCCAAAGTGCTTCGAGGAGACGGACTGGATCTGGGTGAGCAGCGATTGAACATCCAACTTCACCTCTGTCCGACTTGCAGGATCGGCCTCGGAGTTCGCTTGCTCCATGGCCTCAAGATCGGTAGCGTGCATCAAGAAGATTTCCTCGATGGCTTCCTTGACTTCATCACGCTTATCGAACTTCGCCGCAATATCTTGCAACGCAGCCACTGTTGGTCGAATAGTCGTGTTTACGTCATACGCTTGCAGCCAAGGCCCAATCAATCCGAGATTTTCGACAGCGAAGATGAAGTTTTGAACCATTCGCACGCCATAGCCCAGTCCAACTTCTTTAAGTGCTTTATTCAGCTCGGTGGCTGAGAACGATTTAGCAAACTCCTTCTCAATTTCGCGCTTGTAATTCATCACGCCCTGAGCTCGCTCCCAGAACGAAATATCACTTCGATTGTCGTTTTCGCTCAAGTGCGCGGCAATGACAGCAGCCTCTCCAGGCCACTTCCGCGTAACAACATGGATGCGCCGCAGTTTCTCGACGCCTTCATTCACCAGCTCTTTTGCGATCTCTACGCGGGTATTTCCGCCGCCATATGGGAAATACTTCTCCGTAGGATTGCGACGCGTTACCGAGAACATATTGGTGATGCCATCGACCTTCATACTCGCTTTGATTTCCGCTCGCTGGGAATTAACTTTCTTGCGAGGATTCAGCGAATATTCATCAATGTCAAAAACATCCAAGACAATGATGGAGCCATCAATTTCATCCATCGGATCAAAGCTTGTAGTTGATCTTTCAGAGTCTCGGTTAAGAGCTGCTTTAGCCGCCTCAAGACGTGCTTGATTTGGCGTCAGCTTTGGTTTATCAGGTGCAGTCATAGCTGACGTCCCTTGTTTATTTCCAGGGGACGTAGTTAGGTTTAGCGAGGCTGCCCGTTCCCGAGCAGTCATGGTTTCAGGTGTACGCATGCCTTCCTCCTAAAATTAATTGGAGGGTGCGTTCAGATCGAGATATTGAGGGTGGTTAGATGCGTACATCTCCGACACGCTAGGTACGATTTCCCAAAGAAGGGAATGCAGCGTGTTGGACGCTTTCACTGGATCAATCCAATGCACTGGAACTCCAGCACTGGCCGCTTTTTTCCAAGCGGTTGCATCAGGAACATCGGTGTCCGCCATTGTGATTTTTCCGCTCAGCTCAATAAAGCTTTCGCGAATCATTGCGGACATTTCCTTGCTATCGCTGGTCTTTTGGCTTTTATTGAGAAATGCCTTCATCTGAGGCATCTTCAAGCCCATGGTCGACACGCTATCGTGGCGTTCAATGAGTGCTTTCACATTCGCGATGAACTCGCGAGCCGAGATCATGTCTGGCGTTGCTGGCACAAGCAGCAGATCAGCAGCAACCACAGCAGCATCTTGCAGATGACCCACAGCACCTTGGGTATCAATAATCACCACGTCATATGCGCTTGCGATCGCAGGGTGCTTCAAGGGGTTCTTAAAACTGAACTGCATGCTCACTGGATTGCGATTGGCCATCCAGACCTGCAAAGAGGAGTCCTTGGCATCAGAGCGAACGATATGCAGGCAACCGCCCTCGCTCTTCGGTGCCTTGTCAAGCTTGCCTTGATAGGAAGTCGGTGGCAGTTGGCAATGCGAGATGCAGTCCTGGGTCAGTGCACCAGACTGCACCAACTGGGTGAGCCCAAAAGGAGCCTTGTGAGAAAGCTCGTAATAACGCGAGAGCGACGGCTGGATGTCCCCGTCGATAAGCAGCACACGGAAACCGATATCGTGCAGCAGGCCGCCCAGATTCGCGACTGTGGTGGTCTTGCCGACTCCGCCCTTGGAAGCCAGAACAGTGATTGTGAACATTGAAATTCCTCGTTGAATGGTTGTTGATCCATCCAACGAAGTGATTTGTTCATGCTCGCTGCGGGTAGAGATCCAGTCTTAGGAACAGCCAGGCAGACCGTGACAAGACCAACTTCGATGCATCCTTGCCGACACTGAAAAGTCAAGCAAATATAGCGTTACTACACGTAATATGTGTCAGAAAATATACATCGTATCTACTAATGAAGAGGTTCGGACTGAGGCGTCACGACCGTGATACCCGCCTCCAGCTTGCTCAGAACTTCCGTGCCATGTACCGAAGCCTCGGCCAGGATGTTGAGCTGTCGCACTGCCTCTGCTTTATTCAGGGGTAATGCCTGCAGCCTTGATGACCTGTCCCCACTTGGTGGTTTCGGCGGCTTGGAATTTTGCCAACTCCGAGGCTGAGGTGGTCCAGGCTTCGGAGCCGGACATATTGAAGAAGGACTTTGCTGCAGCGCTGTTCACTGCTTTGGCCAGCAATTGGTTAAGTCTGCCCGCGACAGGTGCTGGTGTATTGGCAGGTGTGTAAGCGGCAAACCAGTAGCCCATGTCATAGCCTTTGACACCGGCTTCCGAGATGGTCGGAACCTCCGGCAGTTGCGCGCTGCGCTTCTGGGTGGAGTATCCCAATGGGCGCAACTTGCCGGCCTTGATCTGAGGAACACCCGTCGAGACGTCTGTAATCATCAGGTTTATTTGCCCTCCAAGAAGGTCCGTGAGAGCAAGCGGATTGCTCTTGTAGGGAACGTGAAGGATATCGACGCCAGCGAGCTGCTTCAGCATTTCTCCTGCGACTCTGCTTGAAGAGCTGCCACTGCCGAAACTCAGCTTGCCGGGATTGGCTTTGGCGTAGCTCAGCAACTCGCCCACGGACTGATATGGCGAAGTCGCAGGGACAACCAGAACCTGCCCTCCTTTGCCCAGACCTGTAATGGGGGTGAAATCCTTGACAGGGTCATAGGAGAGCTTTTTGTATAAATGTTCGTTGGCGGCATGCGTCGTATTGGTCGTGATGAGCACGGTGTAGCCATCAGGCGCGGCCTTGGCCACCGCTTGAGCCGCAATCATGCCACTGGCGCCGCCTTTGTTCTCCACCACGACCGGCTGCTTGGTTTGCTCTGAAACGGCTTGTCCCAAGGCGCGCGCAAGCTGGTCTGTGGCGCTGCCGGCAGCAAACGGAACGACAAAGGTAATAGGCTTGTTTGGAAATTCGCCCTGTGCAAAGGCAAAGGGGCTGAGCGCCAGGCTTGCACCGCATGCAAGGACAGTGCGTCGTGTCAGAAATTTCATGGTTTGTCTCCTAGTGGTTGTTGTAGAAAATTCAGGCTGTCGGACCGGCCAGCAGCGACTCAAGATGGCATGGGACCACGACAGGCATTTCAAGCACCTTGAAGCACAGCGTTTTTCCATGGCTATCCAGGTTCAGCGAGTCATTGACCCCTCCATCCAGCACGTTGTCGAGTACCAGATTCATGGCGTGGAGCTTGGGTAGCAGGTATCGCCGAACATGGCTTGGCTTGCGGTCTGCAAACAGGTGCATCACGACTTGTTCGGTGACTTGTTCGCACACCACCCCCCACAAATCCGGATGCCATGCAATGACGCTGATGTTGGAGCGGTTGCCTTTGTCACCCGTGCGTCCATGCGCAACTCGGTAAAGGGGAACGGTAAGGCTTGAGTTCATGGCTTACTCCTGATGCGGCTTGGTCCAGTGGAAGCCAGTCGTAATCTGTTGCTGAGGTACCAGGCACGACACCATTCCCAGGCGCTGGCGCATATTGGTTCGAACGCCCCCTCCCCCCGCCGGGCCGCAGCAGTACAAGGCGTTGATCTCGCGCGGCAGACGCGCAGCGACCGCATGGTCGGCATGCTGCCAGGCCATGCGAAGCCGGACATCCCGGGATTCGCCGGGAATGCCTGCTTCAGTAAGCCAGTCGCTGCTGTCGTTTCCCCAGACACTGGTCACGCCGATCAGGTCGGTTCTGAGGGGCCCAATATTCGCCAGGCGTCTGGATATGGTCTGGGCCGCCAGGCGCGCGCGCTCTTGCGCTCTTGGGCCCGCGTAGGAGATCTCTCCCTCGGCAAACCACCCTGACTCGAAGCAGACATTGACTTTGAGCATCTCCGGCCTCGGATGACCAATGACACCTTCCAGGCGCACCCGAAGTGCTGAAGGTGTACACGGCGCGGCATCCGGGAGTTCAGCTGGGTGTGTTGGACGTGCTGTCCGAACCATGCATCGCTGCCGTTGCCAACGGAGACGCGGATTTTGCGCTCGCCGCCATACGCGTGGATACACCCGACCTGAAGGCTGAGCCGTTTTGCAGCGACGGCTTCTATATGGTGTGCCCTGGCGACCATCCGCTGGCGGACAAGGTCGAGCTGTCCCTGGAGGATCTGACACCCTGGCCGTTCATCCATCTGGCACGCCACAGCAGCGTTCGTCAGTATCTGGATGCCGCTTTTTTCCCTCGAAAGATGCAGACTTTCGTTGAAGTTGAGCAATTGGCCACCGTGATGGGGCTGGTGCAGGCCGGACTAGGCATCACCGTAGCTCCCGCGCTGAGTCTATTTCACTTTGATAAGCCCGGGCTGGTGGCGCGGCACCTGCTGCTGCCGGGTATGGACCGGCAGATCTATATGGTCCGGAAGCGAGAGCGCAGCCTTTCATTGGTGGCTGAAGCACTCTATCGATTGATGCAGGACATGCCTCCTTCAAACGCTTGACTTGGAGCCTTCCGTGAATCAGTCACTCAGCAGCTCTGTGCCTGTACACGTCGCCCTCTTTTGCGCCTCATAGCAAACCACTCTCGTTTTCGCGCCGCAGACATGCATCATCAGTCAATAGATCGCCCTCACCCATCTACCGTGACGGGTTATCGAGCCGGTAATACAGGGTAGCTAACCCGGATCGCCATACTCAGAGTCCGCGAAGCGCTCACGAAGTACAGAAACAGTCGCGAATGCACTTTCATATAAAAAGCCATGAGGATCTGCTCATGGCTTTTCTTTTCAAGCATTTGCCTGCTTGTGCCTGCTAACGATTCTTACCTTCTCCGGAATATTGTGCGTAAAGCTCGTCAGCCATTTTGCGCAACGCACGGCCTATGGCTGCATATTCATATTCGTTGAGGTTTGCCAAGGATGCTCGCCCCGATGGACGGTCCGAGCCGAAGCCGCGCCCCGGCAAAAGCACAATGCCGGTCTCGTCAGCGATCCGGAACAGCATGTCGCCAGTCGATGACTGCTTGACTGCCCATTCTGAAAATGCTTCGCCATAGAGCTTCGAGGTCACATCCTGCAAGTCAATCAAGGTGTAGTAGTCAACAGCGTTTTCGTCTCTTAGCGGTGGCATGCCGAGCTCGCGATACAGCGTGGTTTCGCGCCGTCGAATCAGTTGTTTGAGCGTGTGCTTGTACTCGTCTGCCTCATCCATCAGCGCAAACAGCGAGAACAAGGCCATTTGCACCTGCTGTGGCGTGGACAGCCCAGCGGTGTGATTCAAAGCAACAGCACGACTGTCAGCCACCAAGCGATCGATGAACTTCAAGGAGCGCACATCCGGCAGCAGCGAACGATAGCGGTGATCCAGCGCAATTTTTTCGGACTCTGGCAATTTGTCCAGCGCCAGGTCAAAGACATTTTGCCGATGAGCGGCCACTACTCCCAAACGCCAGCCAGTGGCGCCAAAGTATTTGGAGAATGAGTACACCAGCAGAGTATTTGTCGGGCAAATCGCAAAGAGAGACTGGAAGTCATCAGCAAAGGTGCCATAGACATCGTCGGTCAGTATCATCAGATCCGGACGATGTTCTGCAACGATATTGCGCACGCGATCGAGACTTCGTTGATCCATCTTCACCGAAGGCGGATTGCTGGGGTTGACGCAGAAAAAGATCTTGATGGCCGAATCCTTGAGCTTGTCCAGCTCTGAGTCCGGATACTGCCAATTGAGGTTTGGGTCCGCATTGATGGCGACTTCCTCCAGTGCATACTGGGCCAGTTCCGGAATTTCTATGTACGGCGTGAAAACCGGCATGCCGATGGCAACCTTGTCGCCGGCCTTGAGCAAACCGTTGAGCTTCAAGCTCTCGAAGATATAGGCCATGGCGGCTGTGCCCCCCTCGACCGCAAACAGGTTCACGGACTCGCTGGGAATTGCATCGGCCCCCATTTCACGGATGATGTACTGGCGCACGATTTTTTCGCTGATGTTCAGCATCCGGGGGGGGACGGGGTAATTGCAGCCCAGAATGCCATCGACCATTTCGTGCAGGAAGGCGGCCGGATCCAAGCCCAGTTGGTCGCGCACATAGCTCAGGGATTTACCGAGAAAGCGCACTCCTTCCTGATCCCGGTTTTCGGCAATATAACGTTCAAAGCGCCCCGCTATTCCGTCGATCTTCGCCAGTCCGCCCACGCCCACCGTCGTCATATAAGAGTAGGAAAGCTCGGACTCAGCTGCTGCGAACAAGCCCAGGCGGAAAAATGCTCTTCTCGGCGTTGTGGCCAGAAAGTTGGGATTGCCTCGCCCTGCATTGAGCATGAGGCGGTTTCCATCGCCCGAGGCGATCTTGATCAACTCATCCTTGAGCTCGAACGGGCTCAAGTTCGCCAGACTCTGATAATCCTTGCTCATATCGCAACTCCTTCCATTCGTCCTAGTGAATCAGTTCAGGGGTTTCACGCAAATGCAATGACCAGCGGACCCAGCAAAGTCAGGAACACATTGGCCAACGCATAAGTGATTGCAAACGGGGTGGTGGGGATTGAATTGCCTGCCTTGTCCAGAACCTCGCCAAAGGCGGGGTTGGCACTGCGTGCGCCGGACAGCGAGCCCGCGAACACGGCCACGTTGTCGTAACGCAGCACATACTTGCCAAACAAAATGGCAATCAGCAGCGGAATGATGGTGACCAGAACGCCCAGCATGAATAGCGTCAAGCCCTGCTCCATGACCGTGCTGACCGCCTGCTGGCCGGACTGCAGGCCCACCATGGCCACAAAACCGGCCAGCCCCAGATCGCGCAGCAATGTCGAGGCGCTTGTCGGCATATTGCCCATGGTGTGCTTGCGGCTGCGCCACCAGCCAAACAGCAGGCCCGAGAGCAAGGCACCGCCACCACTGCCCAAGGTGATGGGAATAGCGCCTATGCGCAGCACCAGCAGGCCGATCAGCAGACCGACGACAATGCCGAAGCCGTGGAACACCCAGTCGGTCTTGTCGCTGGGAACAATGATGGGACCGGCGGCCTGGGCAGCCTTCTGAACGTCCTGAGGCGTGCCGAACAAGGTGACCACATCGCCTGACATCACCATGGTCTGCGCAGTGATGGGAACCGGCGATCCCGCTCGTATCAAGCCCTCGGCATAGACGCCGTGCTTGAGATCCTGAGACAGGCTGTCCAGAATGTCCTTGACGCTGCGGTTGAGATACTGGGAATTGGAAATGGCCACATCACGGCGCACCATCACCACATCCATGCCCTGGGCACCGGGCAGCTCATCGCCTACCGACTTGCCCAGAGACACAACGGCGGAGCGGCGCCCGACCAGCAAAATAATGTCGCCAGCCTCCAGTACCAGGCTGGGGTCCACGCCGACCAGGGCATTCCAGCGCTGAATGCGCTCCACTGTCACCCTGCCCTGAGTCCCCTCGGCTTCGAGATCGGCCACGGTTTTGCCTGATTGAGCGACGCGGAAAATACGCCCCACCAGATCGGGAGCTGCTGGCGATTCACCCACGCCATAGACCCGAATGCCCTTGAGCTGCTCTTGCTCGGCTTGAACCGCGTCATCCCGGATATTGCGTCCGGTAATCCATGGCAAGACATTGACGCACATGATGATGGCGCCGAAAGAGCCGAATATATAGGTGACCGCATAGCCGATGGCGACATTGGCCTGCATGCGCTGCACTTCTTCGCCCGAGATCCCGAGTTTCTCAATGGCAGAACCAGCCGTCCCAATGATTGCCGACTGCGTCAATCCGCCGGCTGCAAGGCCTGCAGCCAAGCCTTTGTCCAGCCCGAATACCCGGGCAATAACCACCACCGTGATCAAGCCGGACAAGGCCACCACGACGGCCATCATGATTTCCTTGACCGAATGACGCCCCAAAGAATTGAAGAACTGCGGGCCGCTTTCAAAGCCTACGGCGTATATGAACAAGGCGAAAAGCACAGCCTTGATGCCTGAATCGATCTGAATGCCGATCTGGCTGATCAAGACCGCTGCCAATAACGAACCAGCCACACCACCTAACTGGAATGACCCGAAGCGGAACTTGCCGACCCAGTACCCCAGAGCCAGAGACGCGAAAAGTGCGGCCTCTGGTGATTGGTGAAAGATGCTTTTGAGTAAGTCCACGGCCACCTCTACTTCCGGATAAAAGGATCAAGCAACGGAAAGCCCGTCCTAGCCCCCAAAAGCGGGAGGCTTGGAAATGCTTGAACTCAGGAGAAAGCGGTTTGCTACTAGGAAGCGTGGATCGAGATCGCCTATCTCAAAATTGATGCCACGTCCATTAGCTGGGAGTTTCTTGTTTTCTTCTATTTCCACCCACTATTAAAGACAAATGCGTATCGAAATGTAGGACGTTACCGATTATTCTTATTCAAAATACCCATGGCTCTTCAGTTACGGTTTGGCATTGACCACCAATATCGACAAGCCACCGGCATAAGCCGGCGGTCAAGCCTGTGGCGCCGACTACCGGTTAGCGCAAGGTTCGCCGGTTAATGGAGCGTCGGGTTGCCGCCAGATTGCTTCGACGCGCCAGGGGTTGAGCCACATTTGTATCAGCTGTATTGGCTGCAGCCGCCGCCAGTCTTTGCTGTGCCTCCAGCAGGCTCTTGAGATCGGCTGCACGCTCCTGTGCCAATGCTGCCGTGTTCTGGGCGGTCTGCAACTGGGCATGCAGATTCAGGATCTCCTGCTCGGATTGTTCAAAACGAGTCTGCAGCTCTTGATAGCGAGACTCCGCCTTGCGCTCCTGATCCTGCAGGTTTTTTCGCGCTGCGGTGAGTTCCTGCCGCGCACGATCGACCTCGTTGAGCATATGGCGCTCGTTGCCCGCGTACTGTTCGGCCATGCGCTGGCGCTCGGCGGCGGCCGACTGAATTTCCTCGCTGTGCTTTTGCTGCTGCAATTCACGCTGGCGTACGGCATTGCTCAGCTCATCACGTAGTTCTTCCAGGCGCTGATCGCGCTCCTGTAGCGTCTGCTGCATTTCGTCAAGACGCCGGGCCAAGTCTTGGGCGTGATTTTGAGCTGCCTGCAGGGCTTGATTCAGCGCATCTTTTTGCGCTTCCATGGTGGCCTGGCGCTGCGCGAGTTGCTCCTGTTGCGCCACAAATGCCTGCTCTGCAGCTTTCAAAGCCTGTTCGCGAAGATCCAAAGCCTTGCTGGCTGCGGCTTTCGCCTCTTCCTGTGCCGTATTCCAGAGCTCCTCCGCTAGACGCTGCACAGGGTCCGGCACCGATTGCAACACGGAAGGATCCTGCTCTCCCGCCACGCCCAGACGACGGCCCAGCGTTGCAAACCAGGTCTCCAGCATGGGGCTGACCGTATTGGGAGAGCCTCGCCCAATCTGCTGACGCACCCGCTCTATGGTCGGACGCAGCCCCTGGGCTATCAAAGCATCCGCTGCAGCCCAGACATCGGACTCCTGAACACCTCTTGACGTAGTTTTGCTTGTATTCATATCTATTCTTCAAATAACTAACGATAAGTGATTGTTATCGTTATCTATATTCTAAAAACGTAATACACAATACATCTTATGTATTAAATATTACGTATAAAATTTTCATACAGATGACAACATACATTACCGCGTTTTCAGCATCTGAATTTGTGGATAGGAGGGCGTTTTCCATTGAGGGAGAGAAATTTCTTTGATTCGTCTACACACTCGCCGCCGTGTCACTGGTGCAGCTGCTTGCGACGATCCCGCGTCTCACCTTCGGCATGCCGTGCCAGGTCTTGTAAGCCGCTCTCGGAACTTGCCGCTCAAAGCCGCCCGGCTTCTACAGACTTCTTGAATGGAGCCAATCGACAGTGGTTGGCAGATGAAGTCAGGGCGAAAATAGCGTCATGGATTCACGCAAGCCCTCGCCCTTCCCTGCTCCCGTGACTTTTGATGCCAACCGCCTGCAGATACAGGATGTCCCTGAGTCCGCTCTTGCCCCCAAAGCGCATGAAGCCATCAAGGAACTGATGCATGAAGGCGAATCCAGCAATACGCGCAGCAGCTATCAAAGCGCCATGCGTTATTGGGCAGCCTGGCATTTGCTGCGCCTTGGTAAGCCCATGCAACTGCCGCTGCATGCTTCCACGGTGCTGCAATTCATCATCGACCATGCCCAGAGGCAGACCGGAACGGGCTTGCTCCATGAAATGCCGCCCGAAATCGATGAAGCCCTGGTTGCAGCCGGTTACAAGGGTAAAAAAGGGGCGCCTTCACACAGCACGCTGGTGCATCGCATGGCCGTGATGTCCAAGGCGCATCAGGTGCATGCCATGCCCAATCCCTGTCAGGACGGGGCAGTCAAGGAGCTGATGTCGCGCACGCGCAAGGCCTATGCAAGGCGCGGCGAGTTGCCGCAGAAAAAAGAGGCGCTGACGCGTGATGTACTGGAGGCGCTGCTGGCCAGCTGTGACGATAGCTTGCGCGGCCTGCGCGACCGGGCGCTGCTGCTGTTTGCCTGGGCCAGTGGTGGGCGTCGCCGCTCCGAAGTGGCCGGCGCCGATATGCGTTTCCTGCGCACTGTGGCTAATGGGGAATTCATCTACACCCTGAGCCATAGCAAGACCAACCAGAGCGGCACCGATGCCCCCGAGAATCACAAGCCCGTTACCGGCCGTGCAGCCATTGCCTTGAGAGCATGGCTGGACGCGGCAAGCATCACCGAAGGTCCTATCTTCAGGCGTATCCGCAAAGGCGGCCATGTGGCAGAGCCGCTGACTCCCGCTGCTGTGCGCAATATCGTTAAAGAACGCTGTGCGCTCGCTGGTGTGGAAGGAGACTTTTCGGCACACTCGCTGCGCTCAGGATTTGTGACCGAGGCCGGCAGACGCAATCTGCCGCTGGCTGACACCATGGCATTGACCGGGCACCATAGCGTGAACACCGTACTCGGCTACTTCCGCGCCGACTCGGCACTCAACAATCAGGCGGCGCGTATGCTGGACGAGGACTGATCAAGCCCCATCAACTGCAGCGCAGTCTGATGAATGGCAGATTGCGGATCGGCCAGTTGCAGCGGCAAATCAAAGTGGTTGGTAGCCGGCGCCTCCACCCATTGCCCCGGCAGACAACGCGCCTGCCACGCAGCCAGGTATTCGCGCGACTGGCGCTTGAATTCATGGCTTTCAAACTCGCCACAGCTCACGCGCAGCTGGCACTGACCATGCGTACTCGCATCGGGCAGCAGAAAGCGGGGGCTGTTGCGTATCGCGGCAGCATCGTCCAGCTGCATCCAGCCGTTGATATGGGTTGTCAGCAGCGGCTGCAGGTCGAACAGACCGCTCAAGGTCAATACCGATCGAGGCACGGCCTGCGCTGGCAGGTCATAGTCTTGCTGCCACCTCCTGGCCAGCAGCATGGCTGCCAGATGTCCACCGGCCGAGCTTCCGCAGACACAGATATTGCGGGCATCACCGCCGTAGATGGCGATATTGCGCACCACCCAGGCATAGGCCTGGCGCATCTGCTCGACGATATGATCCAGCGTGGCGGCCGGAGCCAGATCGTAGTCAGGCACCACGACAATAGCGCCCTCCCGTGTCAGCGCAGGTGCCATGAATGCCGAATCATTCTTGCTCAAGGCCTTCCAGTAGCCGCCGTGAATGAAGATGAAAACAGGCGCAGCTTGTGCTTTCACTGCCTGAGTTGTGGGCAGATAGATATCCAGAACATCCATAGCCCTGGGGCTGTAGCGCTGGTTGCGAACTGCGCCAGGCAATGCAAACGCGGCCTGGCTTTCCTGCGTGTAGCGGGCCAGATACGCAAGCGGATCCTGCACGCTGGCGCGGGCGTTGTATTGGCGGTCGTAGTAAGCAGTCGTGAGGACGGTCGAGATGGGAGTCATTTTTCTGCGCGGCTTTGGGCGTCGGGCGGCGATCATTCGCAGCGCGCAGCATAAGCCACGCTGCTAGCTCTCTGGAGCCTCGAAAGTGTCAACTGCACGAGCCTGCATCCTCCAATTAGACCTATGCGCCTGTCACTTAGACACATTAAATTACATTCATGCAACTGGAATCAGAGCGTTGGAGCAGGTGTTGAGAAAAGCAAAAGCGGGGGCTGGCTGTGCAGCCATGATGTGGGGGCTCTGCGCCCAGGCCGGCGGCCTTGATAGAACAGGCCAGGATCTCGGACCTTTATTTGAGAACGGCCGCTATCTTTCCGTAGAGACCTATACGGTTAGGCCCCGGATCCAGGGCACGGATGCCCTGGGCAAGTCCACCGGACAGGTCGCCGACGATTACACCCAATGGGGCTTTGCATACAAGCAGGATATGAATCCACGCACCTCGGTGCTGCTGATGTTGAGCAAGCCTTTTGGCCTCGACATCGCTTACAGCCCGCTGCAATCGCCTCTTTTTGGCGGCACGCAGGCCCGCGTGAGCAGCCACGAGCTCATGGGGGCGCTGCGCTACCGCTGGGACGAGCACTGGGCCGTGCATGGCGGTCTGCGTCTGCAGCGCACCGAAGGACATGTCGCCCTGGGGGGCATGGTATTTGGAGGGCTCAATGGATACCGGGTGGATTTCAGGCCCAGTACCGAGCCAGGCTACTTGCTGGGCATGAGCTATGAGCGCCCGGATATGGCTTTGCGCGTTGCTGCGACCTATTACTCGGCCATCAAGCACAAGATCGCGACCCGTGAAAACCTATGGCCGGGCGAAACAAGGACGGCATCGACTGCTCCGCAGAGCTTCAACCTCGATGTTCAGACGGGCATCGCGCCAGGTACCCTGCTCTTTGGACAGATCCGCTGGACCAACTGGTCGCAATTCCGGCTACACCCGCAGACCTTGGCGGCGATACTCCCAGGGCGCAGCCTGGCGGACATGGAGGACACAACCACCTACACGCTGGGTCTTGGGCAGAGGCTGGCGGCGAACTGGTCCGGCTTTGTCGCCGTGGCTTATGACAAGCGCAGCGACAAGGCCGCGCTGTCGCCATTGCGCCCCACCGATGGCCGCCTTGGCTACACGGTGGGGGTGAGCTATCAGCAAGGACAGTTCAAGCTCACGCCCTGGCTGAGCTACCAGCGTCTGGGCTCAATTGATATCTCCAGCGGCGGCACGACTCTGGCAAATTTTGATGCCGAGTCCGCCACGGCGTTCGGGATCAAGCTCGGCTATCAGTTCTGAGAGCAGTCGCAGCGTTCACGCTGCTGCAATCTGACAGCCGAAGCCTGAAGCGCTCAACTCAGCGCCGCAATCACGTCTGCCGGAGCCTGCACCAGCTCGATCAGCACGCCCTCGCCGGCAATCGGAAACTCGTCATTGCTCTTGGGGTGCAGGAAAGTGATGTCATAGCCTGCCGCTCCCTTGCGGATACCGCCAGGAGCAAATCGCACGCCATTGGCCGTCAGCCATTCCACGGCCTTGGGCAGGTCGTCGATCCATAGGCCGATATGGTTCAGCGGCGTGGCGTGCACGGCGGGCTTTTTCTCGATGTCCATGGGCTGCATGATGTCCACTTCCACCTTCATCGCGCCCCGCCCCATGGCCAGGATGTCCTCGTCCACGTTCTCGCGCTCGCTCTGGAAGGTGCCGGTCTGCTCCAGACCCAGCATGTCCACCCACAGCTTTTTCATGCGCTGTTTATCGGTGCCGCCGATGGCGACTTGCTGAATGCCCAGAACCTTGAAAGGACGATTGCTCATGAATGACTCCTTGATTGATAGCTTAAGACGCAATACTGATAAGCGCCAGAGCCGGTTTTTATTGAAATATCAGACCTCGCCCAGCAACCAGCTGCTGGCCATGGCAAAGTATTCGCGCAGCCAGGCATTGAAACGCGTGGCCAGAGGGGTTGGAGCCGCCACGGGATACACCTGAGGCAGGTCCTGCCGCTTTGCAATGTCCATGGCGCGCATCAGATGAAAGTCGCTGCTTACCATGGCCATGGGTGCATCCGCAGTCACGCCGCGCTCGGCCAGCAAGGGCCGGCTGAGCTTGAGGTTCAGCTCGGTGCTGGTGCTGAGCTTTTCCAGCACCAGCCGCTGCGCAGCAATACCGTGACGCTGCTGCAGATAGCGGGCCATGACCTCGGCCTCAGACTCTTTTTCGCCCCAATCGACACCGCCGCAAACGGCGACCAAGGCCTGGGGCTGCAGCTTGGCCAGTTGCGCCGCCTGATCCAGCCGCGCGGCCAGCACCGGCTTAGGGTGACCATCGAGTGTGGCACTACCCAACACCACGATGGATTGCACGGGCGGCACTTGCTGTGGCTCCAGACCCAGGCCGGACAGGCGGCTCCAGAACCAGAAAAGGCTGATCAGCCACAGCACCAGGCCGGCCCAGGCCAGCGACCAGAGCCTTGCATGCAGAGGCCTGGCTGCACGCCAATGCTGCACCGAGCGCCATTTCCAGCTCAGCCCAAAGGCCCCGGCTCCCAGCATGGCGGGCAGCACCACGCCCACATTGAAATGCCCCATGCCCATCAGTACCAGTGCATCGGCCAATAGCAGCGCTCCCAGCAAAGCCAGCAGTGCGCGCGCGCATCTGGCTGGGCGGGATATCGGGGTATCTGCTTTCAATGTCATAGCGGCTGGCTCATATTGGATAAGGGGTAGAGCCTATATTATTGAAAACTGCAAAGCCCGCAGAGCCCAAGCCCTGCGGGCTTTTGCTTCGGGGCCTGATCTGCAGCCCGGCCGCATGCCGGTGCCGGACCCAGGCCCCGAAAAGTGCTCATCACTCGAATTCCAGAATGATGTCGTCCACTGCCAGCGAGTCGCCCTTGGCGGCGCTGATCTTGCTGACCACACCGTCCTGGGCTGCGAACAAAATGTTCTCCATCTTCATGGCTTCGATGACGGCCAGCTTCTCGCCGGCTTGCACCTTCTGGCCGGGCTGCACGGCCACATCGACCAGCAGGCCTGGCATGGGCGAGAGCAGAAACTTGGACAGATCGGGTGGAGCCTTGTAAGGCATGAGCTTGTGCATCTCTGCGCCCTTGGGCGAGAGCACCAGCACATCGGCTTGCGTGCCGTTGTGGATGACGCGCAGTGCCAGCGGGTTCTTGCCGTTGCCGCGCTCGATCTGGCAGGTGAACGCCTTGCCGTTGCAGACGCCGCGCACCACCAGATCGCGAATGTCGGCATTGCTGCGGAACTCGTAGGCCTTGTCGCCGATCACGACCTTGCAAACGCGCGCCTGGGCATCGAAGTCGGTCACCTCGCCAGTCACATACTGGTTCTTGCCTTCAGCCCCCAGAACCACGGCGGTGTACTTCTCGCCCACCTGCACCTGGTGGCCTTGCATCTGGCCGGTGATGGTCGATGCACGCGCACGGTAGCGGCGATTGCGGAACAGGGCCAGAGCCACCAGGAAGTCGGGGTCATCGTGGGGCACGTCCTCGGCATGGAAGCCGTCGGCATAGTGCTGGGCGATGAAGCCGGTGTTGAACTTGCCCGAGACAAAGTCCGGGTGCGCCAGCAGGGCCGCCTGGAACGGGATGTTGGAGCTGATGCCGCGGATGGCAAAGCCGTTGAGCGCTTCACGGGCCTTGGCGATGGCGTCGTTGCGATCCTTGCCGTGCACGATGAGCTTGGCGATCATCGAGTCGTAGTACATGGGGATCTCGCCGCCGTCGTAGACGCCGGTATCCACTCGCACGCCGTTCAGATGCTCGGTGTCGGACTGCCACATGGTCTGCTCGGGCGGCGCAAAGCGAACCAGGCGGCCGGTCGAAGGCAGGAAGTTGCGGAACGGATCCTCGGCGTTGATACGGCACTCGATGGCCCAGCCGTCGCGCTTCACATCGGCCTGGGCAAAGGACAGTTTTTCGCCGGCGGCCACACGAATCATCTGCTCGACCAGATCGAGGCCGGTGATGCATTCGGTCACCGGGTGCTCCACCTGCAGACGGGTATTCATCTCCAGGAAGTAGAAGTCCTGGTCCTTGCCGACCACGAACTCCACGGTGCCGGCGCTCTGGTATTTGACGGCCTTGGCCAGGGCCACGGCCTGCTCGCCCATGGCCTTGCGGGTTTCGTCACTGATGAAAGGCGAAGGAGCTTCCTCGATCACCTTCTGGTGACGACGCTGGATCGAGCATTCGCGCTCGTTCAGGTAAACCACATTGCCGTGGCTGTCGCCCAGAATCTGGATTTCGATATGGCGGGGCTCCTGAACAAACTTCTCGATGAAGATACGGTCATCGCCAAAGCTGTTGCGCGCTTCGTTCTGGCAGGAGGCAAAACCTTCGAAGGCTTCCTTGTCGTTGAAGGCCACACGCAAACCCTTGCCGCCGCCACCTGCCGAAGCCTTGATCATCACCGGGTAGCCTATGCCCTTGGCGATTTCCACGGCCTGCTCGGGGCCGGCAATGGCGTCGTTGTAGCCAGGGATGGTGTTGACCTGGGCTTCGCCGGCCAGCTTCTTGGAAGCAATCTTGTCGCCCATGGCAGCAATGGAATGCGACTTGGGGCCGATGAAGGCAATGCCCTCTTCTTCGCAGCGCTTGGCAAAGCTCTCGTTTTCCGAGAGAAAACCGTAGCCGGGGTGCACTGCCTGTGCGCCGGTCTGCTTGCAGGCTTCAATGATTTTCTCGCCCAGCAGATAGGACTCGCGGCTGGGCGCAGGCCCCAGGCGAACGGCCTCGTCGGCCAGCTTGACATGGCGCGCGTCCTTGTCGGCGTCGGAATAGACCGCCACGGTCTGGATGCCCATCTTGCGCGCTGTGGCGATGACTCGGCACGCGATCTCGCCACGGTTGGCGATCAGAATCTTGGTAAACATGGATATATCTCCTGGTTCTTCTTGTTCTTACAGAGGGATGTTCCCGTGCTTGCGCCAGGGGTTGTCCAGCTGCTTGTTCTTGAGCATCTCCAGCGAGCGGCAGATGCGCTTGCGCGTCTCGTGCGGCTGGATCACATCGTCGATAAAGCCACGGGCGCCGGCCACAAAGGGGTTGGCAAAGCGTTCCTTGTATTCCGCTTCGCGCGCGGCCAGCTTCACCGGATCGTTCTTGTCTTCGCGGAAGATGATCTCCACCGCGCCCTTGGCACCCATCACGGCGATTTCGGCATGGGGCCAGGCCAGGTTCACGTCACCGCGCAAATGCTTGGAAGCCATCACGTCGTACGCGCCGCCATAGGCCTTGCGGGTGATGACGGTGATCTTCGGCACCGTGGCTTCGGCATACGCATACAGAAGCTTGGCGCCGTGCTTGATGATGCCGCCGTATTCCTGAGAGGTGCCGGGCATGAAACCGGGCACGTCGACAAAGGTGACCACGGGGATGTTGAAGGCATCGCAAAAGCGCACGAAGCGCGCAGCCTTGATGGAGGACTTGATATCCAGGCAGCCGGCCAGCACCAGGGGCTGATTGGCCACGACGCCCACAGTCTGACCGGCCATGCGGGCAAAGCCGATGATGATGTTCTTGGCGTACTCGGGCTGCAGCTCGAAGAAATCGCCATCGTCCACGGTCTTTAGGATTAGCTCCTTCATGTCGTAGGGCTTATTGGCGTTTTCAGGCACCAGCGTATCCAGCGACATGTCGGCGCGGCCCACGGGATCGGTGGTTTCGCGCACGGGAGCCTTTTCCTTGTTGTTCAAGGGCAGGTAGTTATAGAGGCGACGCAGCATCATCAGTGCTTCCACGTCGTTGTCGAAAGCCATGTCGGCCACGCCGCTCTTGGTGGTGTGGGTGATGGCTCCGCCCAGCTCTTCGGCCGTGACTTCCTCGTGCGTCACGGTCTTCACGACTTCGGGACCGGTCACGAACATGTAGGAGCTGTCCTTGACCATGAAGATGAAGTCGGTCATGGCCGGCGAGTACACGGCGCCGCCGGCGCTGGGGCCCATGATCATGGAGATCTGGGGCACCACGCCCGAGGCCAGCACATTCTTCTGGAACACATCGGCATAGCCGCCCAGAGAGGCAACGCCTTCCTGGATACGCGCACCGCCCGAATCGTTGAGGCCGATGACGGGCGCACCGACCTTCATGGCCTGGTCCATCACCTTGCAGATCTTCTCGGCATGGGTTTCGGACAGCGCACCGCCGAACACCGTGAAGTCCTGGCTGAACACAAAGACCAGACGGCCGTTGATCATGCCGTAGCCGGTGACCACGCCGTCGCCGGGGATCTTGGTGTTTTCCATGCCGAAGTCCGTGCAGCGGTGCTCCACGAACATGTCCCACTCTTCAAAAGTACCGTCGTCCAGCAGCAGCTCGATACGCTCGCGCGCCGTCAGCTTGCCTTTCTTGTGCTGCGCATCGATGCGCTTTTGTCCCCCACCCAACCGAGCGAGTTCTCGCTTGGCTTCCAGCTGCTTCAGGATATCGTCTTGCATGCTTGTCCTCTAACGTGATTTGGGTTGCTTGTCTCGCAATGGTGATGCTGCGATGCTATGGTAATTAGAGCTGCTAGCGCCTACTGCATTTGGGCTAGAAGCAGATTTCTTGCTGCGGTACTGGCGGCGATACGACCCGCAGCCACATCGTCCTGAAGGACGGGGAGCATGGCCTTGACCTGCGGATGCTGGCGAAACGCCTGTTTGAGACCGAAGTCGATGCGCTCCCACATCCAGGCCAGGGCCTGCTTCTCGCGGCGCAGGGCCAGGCGGCCGTTGGCGGTTTGCAGCTCCCTGAAGCTGCTGACTGCAGCCCAAAAGCCCTCCACCCCCTGCCCCAGCAAGGCACTGATCTGCAGCACCCGCGGCTGCCACAGCGCGCCGGTGCTGGCGTGATCGGGGTTGCCGTGCATGCCCAGCAGGCGCAGGCTCGATGTGATCTGGGCCTGGGCACGCGTGGCGGCATGGGGGTCGATGTCGGCCTTGTTGATGACCACCAGGTCGGCCAGCTCCATCACGCCCTTTTTGATAGCCTGCAGGTCGTCGCCCGCATTGGGCAGTTGCAGCACGCAGAACATGTCCGTCATGCCGTGCACGGCGATCTCGCTCTGGCCCACGCCCACGGTCTCGATGATGACCACGTCGTAACCGGCGGCTTCGCAGACCAGCATGGCCTCGCGCGTCTTTTCGGCCACACCGCCCAGCGTGCCGCTGCTGGGGCTGGGACGGATATAGGCCTCCAGCCGCATGGACAGTTGCTCCATGCGAGTCTTGTCGCCGAGGATGGAGCCGCCCGAGACGGTGCTGGACGGATCGATCGCCAGCACGGCCACACGCAGCCCCTTCTCTATCAGGAACAGGCCCAGGGCTTCGATGAAGGTGGATTTGCCGACGCCCGGCACGCCACTGATGCCAAGGCGAAATGCCTTGCCCGTGTGCGGCAACAGAGCGGTGAGCAGGCCGTCAGCCTGTTCACGGTGGTCGGCCCGGGAGGATTCAAGCAAGGTAATGGCCTTGGCCATGGCCCGGCGCTGCACGGCGGGATTGCCGTGCAGGATGCCGTCTTGCATTTGCTCAGGGGTCACGTTGCGATCGCCTTTGCTATCAATGCTTGCCGGCCGATCAGAGACCGTTGGCCTTCTTGATCTGCTCCAGCACATCCTTGGCGCTGGCAGGAATGGGGGTGCCGGGGCCGTAAACGCCCTTGACGCCCGCGTTGTAGAGGAAATCATAGTCCTGAGCGGGAATCACGCCGCCCACGAAGACGATGATGTCGTCCGCACCCTGCTTCTTGAGCTCGGCAATGATGGCCGGCACCAAGGTCTTGTGCCCGGCGGCCAGAGTGGAGACACCCACGGCGTGCACATCGTTCTCGATGGCCTGGCGAGCGCATTCTTCGGGTGTCTGGAACAGCGGCCCCATGTCCACGTCGAAACCCAGGTCGGCAAAAGCGGTCGCGACCACCTTGGCGCCGCGGTCGTGACCGTCCTGACCCAGCTTGGCGATCATCACGCGGGGACGGCGCCCCATGGCCTGCGAAGCGGTGTTGATTTCTTCCTTGAGCTTGTCCCAGCCTTCGGCCGAGTCATAAGCGGCAGCATACACACCGGTCACCTTCTGGGTATCGGCGCGGTGGCGGCCAAACGCCTTTTCCATCGCGTCGGAAACTTCACCTACAGTGGCACGCAGGCGCACGGCCTTGATGGACAGATCCAGCAGATTGCCCTCGCCGGACTCTGCCGCTGCCGTGATGGCGGCCAGCGCAGCTTCCACTTGGACAGCATCGCGCTTAGCCTTGATATTCTTGAGCCGCGCAATCTGGCTGTCACGCACCTTGACATTGTCCACTTCCAGAATGTCGACCGGGTCTTCCTTGGCCAGCTTGTACTTGTTGACGCCGACGATGACTTCCTTGCCCGAGTCGATACGCGCCTGCTTCTCGGCGGCGGCAGCCTCGATCTTGAGCTTGGCCCAGCCGCTATCCACCGCGGCAGTCATGCCGCCCATGGCATCGACCTCCTCGATGATTGCCCAGGCCTTGTCGGCCATTTCCTGGGTCAGTTTTTCCATCATGTAGGAGCCGGCCCAGGGGTCGATCACATTGGTGATATGGGTCTCTTCCTGAATGATCAGCTGCGTGTTGCGGGCAATACGGGCCGAGAACTCCGTGGGCAGGGCAATGGCCTCGTCCAGCGCATTGGTGTGCAGGGACTGGGTGCCGCCAAACACGGCCGCCATGGCTTCGATGGTGGTGCGAACCACGTTGTTGTAGGGGTCCTGCTCGGTCAGCGACCAACCCGAAGTCTGGCTATGGGTGCGCAGCATCAGGCTCTTGGGGTTCTTGGCGTCAAAGCCCTTCATGATGCGGCACCACAGCAGGCGCGCGGCACGCATCTTGGCCACTTCCAGGTAGAAATTCATGCCCACGGCCCAGAAGAAGGACAGACGGCCCGCAAAAGCGTCCACGTCCATGCCCTTGGCAATGGCTGTCTTCACATATTCCTTGCCGTCGGCCAGCGTGAAAGCCATCTCCAGCGCCTGGTTGGCACCGGCTTCCTGCATGTGGTAGCCCGAGATCGAGATCGAGTTGAACTTTGGCATGTTCTGGCTCGTGTACTCGATGATGTCGCCAATGATCTTCATCGACGGCTTGGGCGGATAGATATAGGTGTTGCGCACCATGAACTCTTTCAGAATATCGTTCTGAATCGTTCCGGCGAGCTGGTCCTGCGAGACACCCTGCTCTTCGGCGGCTACCACATAACCGGCCAGCACGGGCAGCACGGCGCCGTTCATGGTCATGGAAACGGACACCTTGTCCAGGGGGATCTCGTTGAAGAGGATCTTCATGTCCTCGACGGAGTCAATCGCCACACCGGCCTTGCCCACATCCCCCGTCACGCGTGGATGGTCAGAGTCGTAGCCACGGTGCGTAGCCAGGTCAAAAGCGACGGAAACGCCTTGACCGCCGGCAGCCAGGGCCTTGCGATAGAAGGCGTTGGATTCTTCGGCGGTGGAGAATCCGGCGTACTGGCGAATGGTCCAGGGCCGGCCTGCATACATGGTGGCCTGGGGGCCGCGGATATAAGGTGCGAATCCCGGCAGCGTGTTGGTAAAGGGCAGATCGGCAGTGTCTTCGGCCGTATAGAGCGGCTTGACGGTGATGCCGTCCGGCGTGACCCAGTTCAGGTTGTTGATGTCGCCACCGGGGGCCGCCTTGTTGGCGGCCTTGTTCCAGGCTTGCAGATCAGCGGGTGCAAATTCTTGTGGGTCCTGTGCCGGATTCTCTTGGCTCATGTTGTCTCTCGTATGCGGTGCGCGCAGTGAAGTTTGGAATTGCGGTGAACTACCTAGATGCGCCTAGTGTACATGATTCATAATTATGAATTCAAAATACTTGCAGCATATAATCTCGCGTAATGACAAGCAAAACACTTACTCCTCTTGCGCTATATGAGCAGGTCGCCGAGCAGTTGCGTCAACGCATCTTCCGGCGAGAGCTTGAGCCAGGAGCCTGGATCGACGAACTCAAGATTGCCGAGGAATACGGCATCAGCCGCACCCCCCTGCGCGAGGCACTGAAAGTACTGGCCGCTGAAGGCCTGGTGACCATGAAGCTGCGTCGAGGCGCTTACGTGACCGAGGTATCGCGCAAGGACATCTCCGACGTCTATCGATTGCTGAGTCTGCTGGAGGCAGATGCTGCGGCCGAGGTTGCCGGCAAGGCCACGGACGAGCAATTGCAGCGTCTGCAGCAGACCCACGAGGAGTTGAAGCGGAACACAGCCGACGCCGAGCGGTTTTTTGCGCTCAACGAGAGCTTTCACATGCAGATTCTCGATATTGCCGATAACCGCTGGCGTAACCAACTGGTGGCCGATTTGCGCAAGGTCATGAAGCTGAACCGTCACAAATCGCTGTTCAAACAAGGCCGTATTGAAGATTCCTTGGCAGAGCACGAAGCCATCATGCAAGCACTGCTGAAGCGCGATCCGAAAATTGCCATGAGCGCAGTGCAGCAGCATTTCTCAAATGGACTCGACGCTGCGATCTAAAAGATCCATGTTCGATCCGTTCTAGTATTTATCCTACAAATTTGAAATATTGGATTACCCACTTCATGCAATGCTTGTCAGGTAACTGAATGTGCTTTCAGTGTTACAGGACCATGATTCATGCTGGCGCAATTTTTCTGGAGCCCGTCTGCCGACGCTCACGTGCTAAAGGGTGAATATGACCCCTTCCTTGTGACCTTATCGCTGGCAGTTTGCTGGATTGCCTCTGGTCAAGCTTTGCGCCATGCTGCTTTTGCCAGACTGGCCACATCAAGGCAGTTGCGCAACTGGTCCATTGTGAGCGGGTCGCTGGCACTGGGCATAGGCATCTGGGCCATGCATTTCATCGGCATGCTCGCTTATTCGATGCATGCTGCAGTTCAGTATGATTTGCCGGTCACCGTCTTCTCGATCATTCCAGGTATCGCGGCATCAGCAGTGGCCCTTGCCTTGCTGGCTCACAATGAACTCAATCTCAGGCAATTGGCATTAGGTGGCTTGACGGTTGGTATCGGCATTGCTGCAATGCATTACAGCGGCATGGCAGCAATGCGCATGCCTGCCACGCACCAGTATTCACCACTCTGGTTTGCCATTTCTCTCATTGTTGGCGTAGCGCTGGCCACCTTGGCGCTCTGGATTCGTTTCGGGCTGGCACGCTTCAACCTCAAACAAGACCACTGGCGCAAAACACTGGCGGCCATCATCATGGGCGCCGCGATCTCAGGCATGCATTACACAGCCATGCTGGCGCTGCGAGTCACGGCCGAGCATGAAACGCATGACGCGGCATCATCGAACGATCGTTTGATTCTGGCGCTGACCATTGCCGTGATTACTCTGCTATTTGGCGGACTGATTGCACAGGCCAATGCCTTGATTCAGTACCGCAGTCGCTGGCAAAAAGTGGATATGAATGAAGCCCGACTGCAAGCTTTGGTGAATATGGCAGCAGATGGAATTATCTGCATCGATAATCGGGGATGCGTAACGGATTACAACCCAGCAGCTGAGGTCATATTCGGCTGGAGTCCAGATGAAGTATTGGGCCAGAACGTGAAAATGCTCATGCCCGCAGCGCTGTTCAACCAGCATGATCATTATCTGGAGCAGCATGAAGCCGGCCAGCGAAACAACGCGCCACCTCTGAAGAACAAGATTTCAGAGGTGCTTGGCCAGCACAAGGACGGTACGCTGATTCCCATGCGCCTGGCCTTGAGCCAAGCCGAGGCCCGGGGTCAGCGCATGTATGTAGGCCTTCTGACCGATCTCTCAGACCGCAAGCGAACCGAACGACAACTACATATAGCTGCCACGGTATTCAATCATTCCTTCGAAGGCATGGTGGTCCTTGATGCGAACCGGAAAATTGTAGACATCAACCCGGCCTTTGCACGTATCAGCGGCTTGAACCGCCAGGCAGCGAAGAACAAGGAGTTCTCCAGTCTTTTCATTCACGACGATGACAACACGGCTGTCCAGTGGTCGCAGATCTGGACGGAAATCGGTAAAAAAGGGCACTGGCAAGGCCTTCGCGTCATGCACCATGACGGGATCCGCCATCAGATTTCCCTGACAGCAGTACGCGACGAGCAGCAACGACTGCACCATTACATCGCCGTCTGCTATCAAAGTATCGATATCCCGCTTGGAGCCACAATCTGAGTCCTATATCGGCTGACGCTATCATTCGCGTAGCGGGAAATTGCCCGCTTCCTGAAGGCAAGCGCATGAACCAAGCAAGTGAAACCGATGTACTGGGTCTCCAAGCAGCGAAACAGCATTTGACTATCGAGCAAGTGCAAACCTTGCCAGAGCTTCTGGCCATGCGGGTTCGCTGCACGCCACTAGGCGAGGCTTACCGAGAGTTCGATGAAAGCACAGATGCCTGGAAAAGCCTGAGCTGGGCCGAAACAGCCGAACGTGTCGCTCTGTGGAGCCGCGCCTTATGTGCCTCGAATCTTCCTGTCGGCGCAAGGGTGGCAATCTTGCTGCCCAATGGCTTTGATGCAATGACCATCGACCAGGCCTGTCTGCGCTGTGGTTACGTGCCAGTTCCTCTGCATGCCATCGACAATGCCGGCAGCATTGCCTACATCCTGGCCGACTCGGGTGCTTGCTTGCTGGTCGTGGCCGACACCAAGGCCTGGCAGAGAATCTGTGCTACAGGTCAGGACCTACCGGGACTCCAGGCCGTTATTCACGCACAGCAAGGCCGTCCGATCGATTCGTCGAACGCTTACGTCGTACCTGTCGAGCAAGCAGAGCAGGACTCAGTCAAGGCCTTGCAGCGTAAGCCGGTCATTGTTTTGTCTGCCTGGCTTCAGGCTGGTCAGCGGCATGCCTCTGCCCTTCCCCTGCCACCAAAGAAAACGGAGTTGGCTGGCATTGTCTACACCTCCGGTACGACGGGAAAGCCCAAGGGCGTCATGCTCACTCACGACAACGTGGTCAGTGATTTACACGCGGTGATGCAGCGCGTGAAGGCATTTCCTGAGGACGTCTTTCTCTCGTTTCTGCCGCTCTCTCACACTTTCGAGCGAACTGCAGGCTACTACCTGGCCGTTGCTACCGGTTCCTGCGTCGCCTACGCACGCTCTGTTGCACAACTCGCACAGGATATGAAGCAGGTCAAGCCGACCGTACTGATCTCGGTGCCTCGCATCTATGAACGTGTTTATGCCAAGGTTCAAGAGTCGCTTGCTTCCAGCCCTTTCAAGCACAAGCTGTTCGACGCGGCAGTCAACAAAGGCTGGAAGAGCTTCTGCGCTCATCAAGGCATGCCCTTGGGCGAGCAACCGGAAGCCAAGGCGAGCTGGGCTTCTGCCTTGCCCGGCTGGCTTTTGCGCAAACTTGTCGCCCAGCCTCTGCTTGCGCAGTTTGGAGGCCGGCTTCGCGTCGCTGTGAGTGGCGGAGCCCCGCTGTCTCCGACAATTGCGCGCACTTTTCTGGGCCTGGGCCTGCCCATGGTGCAAGGCTATGGCATGACCGAAACCGCTCCTGTGGTCAGCGCCAACGGACTCGACGATAACTGGCCGGATACCGTTGGCCGTGTACTTCCGGGAATTGAGGTCCGAATTGGTGATGATCAGGAGTTGCAGGTGTCTGGCCCGGTAGTGATGCGCGGTTACTGGAATCGTCCGGAAGACACCGCCAAAGTCTTTACTGCCGATGGCTGGCTGAGAACCGGTGACCAGGCTTCAATCGAAAATGGCCGTATCCGAATCAAAGGCCGCATCAAGGAAATCATTGTTACATCAACGGGTGAGAAAGTGCCTCCCAATGATGTGGAGCAGGCCATCCTCGTCGATCCCCTGTTTGAGCAAGTGTTTGTGGTTGGCGAGGATCGTCCGTTCATCGCCTGCATTGCGGTTGTTGGTCAAGTGGAATGGGAAATGCTTGCCAGGAGTGTTGGACTGAACCCGAATGACGTATCCAGTCTGCAGCATGCAACGGCAGAGAGAGAAGCGCTGGCCCGAATAGAGAGGCAGACACGCAGTTTCGCCCGTTATGCGGTGCCCAGAGCCATCCACCTGGTCAGGGATAGTTGGAACATTGACAACGGCCTGATGACCCCTACCCTCAAGCTCAAGCGAAAGAACCTGATGGCCCACTACCAAGACGCGATCGAGCAGATGTACGTCAAGCCCATTGACAGCTGGAAGACAAAGACTCATTAATCGATCGAGAAGGGTTTAAGGAGCCCTTGAAAAATTCATGTAAGTTACATTAAAAACAGCTAATCAATTCAAATTCGGTTGCTAACTTCATATTCACCGACCTTCTCTCTTCTTCAGCCATTCGATAACGATGTCTGACACTTGCTTCTCATAGCCACGGTAATCATGCTTTGCTCCAGGAACCTCCACTTGCACAAAGTTCTCGGAAACGAGGGACTTGCGAAAAGATGCTGCTTTAGCATCCATTTCGTTGTCACCATACACATCGACAACTGGAAGCTTCACTTTTCTCAGATTTAGATTGGTGTTAACAGGTTCCTTGCCTCCCGCAGTCAATCCGACCCCGATGAAACCTACAACCGGCGCAGTGGGATTGTTTGCCAGAAAGCCAGTTGTCATGCGCCCTCCCATGCTGTGTCCCATCAAGTAGACGCGCTCCACTCCTTTCTGCATTTTCAGATATTCAATTGCAGATTGAATTCGCTGATAGGCCTCCGGAAACGAGGCGGCAAGCTCGGGCGAATCTGGCGAGTCTGCGCCAGGATCCGGCATCCGCTGTTGATTTCCACCCAGAAGTGACCCACTAGCCCCCTGTTTTTCCATCTCAATCTGACCCACGCATTAACCCTAGCC
>NZ_JAEIJE010000028.1:0-38004 GCF_016772095.1 Comamonas sp. NyZ500
TCGATCACTGTGAAGCTGATCTCCCCCATCGCCATGGAAGAAGGTCTGCGCTTCGCTATCCGCGAAGGTGGTCGTACCGTTGGTGCCGGTGTGGTTGCCACGATCATTGCCTAATTCTTAGAAAAGCTAGGAATTAACAATGTCTAAGCAAAAAATCCGCATCCGTCTGAAGGCTTTCGATTACAAGCTGATCGACCAGTCTGCAGCCGAAATCGTTGATACCGCCAAGCGTACCGGCGCCATCGTCAAGGGTCCCGTGCCCCTGCCGACACGCATGAAGCGCTTCGACATCCTGCGTTCGCCTCACGTCAACAAGACCAGCCGTGACCAGTTCGAAATCCGTACGCACCAGCGTCTGATGGACATCGTGGATCCGACTGACAAGACTGTTGACGCTCTGATGAAGCTGGACCTGCCCGCAGGTGTGGACGTCGAGATCAAACTGCAATAAGAGTTTTGGAGGCCTCGCAAGAGGCTTTTAAGGGTCTTTGTTTAACGCGAACTTGCTTGAAAAAGCAGTTCGCGTTAAAATTTGGAGCTTCGCCTTTGATGCGAAGTTTTATTAACCTTCTTTTGTGTGCTAGGCATGATTGCTAAGGCACAACGCTGGGCCAATTGCAGTTTCAGCGGCAAAAGTTTTGGAGCAAACAAATGAGTCTGAGCAACTCCCTGGGGTTGCTGGGTCGCAAGGTGGGCATGATGCGTCTGTTCACTGATGATGGGGACGCAGTGCCTGTCACAGTGGTGGATGTTTCTAACAACCGCGTGACTCAGGTCAAAACCCAAGAGAACGATGGCTATGTGGCCCTGCAGGTCACTTTCGGTGCACGCAAGGCTTCTCGCGTGACCAAGCCTCAAGCCGGCCACCTCGCCAAGGCGGGTGTCGAAGCCGGTGAAGTGACCCGTGAATTCCGCGTGACTGATGAAACCGCTGGCAAGTATGCCGCTGGTGCCGTTCTGCCTGTGGCAGAGCTGTTCAGCGTTGGCCAGAAGGTGGACGTGCAAGGCACCTCCATCGGTAAGGGTTACGCCGGCACGATCAAGCGCCACAACTTCAGTTCGCAGCGCGCTTCGCACGGTAACAGCCGTTCGCACAATGTTCCCGGTTCTATCGGTATGGCACAAGACCCCGGTCGCGTGTTCCCCGGTAAGCGTATGACTGGCCACATGGGCGACGAAACCGTCACTACTCAAAACCTCGACGTGGTTCGTATCGACGAAGCACGCCAACTGCTGTTGATCAAGGGTGCCATTCCTGGTGCCAAGGGTGGCTTCGTTTCCGTGCGCCCCGCGATCAAGGCTAAAGCTTCCAAAGGAGCGAACTAATGCAGCTCGAACTCCTGAATGAACAAGGCCAGGCCGCTTCCAAGGTGGAAGCTCCCGAGACTGTGTTCGGTCGTGAATTCAACGAAGATCTGGTCCACCAGCTGGTGACTGCCTACCGTGCCAACGCACGTCAAGGCACTCGCGCCCAGAAGGACCGTGAACAAGTGCGTCACACCACTGCCAAGCCTTTCAAGCAAAAGGGTACAGGCCGTGCACGTGCTGGTATGTCCTCCTCGCCTCTGTGGCGTGGCGGCGGTCGCATCTTCCCCAATCTGCCCGAAGAAAACTTCTCGCAGAAGATCAACAAGAAGATGTACCGCGCCGGTATGGCTTCCATCCTGTCTCAGCTGGCCCGCGAAGGCCGTCTGGCAGTTGTGGAATCCCTGACGCTGGATACCCCCAAGACCAAGGTGCTGGCAGACAAGTTCAAGGCTATGAACCTGTCTTCGTCGGTGATGGTGATCGCTGAAGAAATCGACGAGAACCTGTACCTGGCATCCCGCAATCTGAAGAACGTGTTCGTGGTTGAGCCGCGCTATGCAGACCCCGTGTCGCTGGTGCACTACAAGAAAGTGCTCGTCACCAAGGGTGCGATCGACAAACTCAAGGAGATGTTCGCATGAGCACTACCAAGTTTGACGAAGGTCGTCTGATGCAAGTGCTGGTCGCTCCCATCGTGTCCGAAAAGGCCACTCTGGTTGCTGAAAAGTCCAATGCTGTGACATTCAAGGTGCTGCAGAACGCTACCAAGCCCGAAATCAAGGCCGCTGTGGAATTGATGTTCAAGGTTGAAGTGGCTGGCGTGTCTGTGGTGAACACCAAGGGCAAGACCAAGCGCTTTGGCAAGACCGTGGGCCGTCGCGACAATGTGCGCAAGGCATACGTGATGCTCAAGCCCGGTCAAGAGCTGAACCTGTCTGGGGAGGCTGCGTAATCATGGCTGTTATCAAGCTCAAACCTACGACCCCCGGCCAACGCGGCGCGGTGAAGGTTACTCGCGACCACCTGCACAAGGGTGAGGGTTTTGCCCCCCTGCTGGAAGCTCAATTCCAGAAGGCCGGTCGTAATAACAACGGTCACATCACAACTCGCCACAAGGGCGGTGGTCACAAGCACCACTACCGTGTGGTGGACTTCAAGCGCAACAAGGACGGTATCCCCGCCAAGGTTGAGCGCATTGAATACGACCCCAACCGTACTGCCCACATCGCTCTGGTGTGCTACGCAGACGGCGAGCGTCGCTACGTCATTGCTCCTCGCAACCTGGAAGTCGGCGCTACCATCATCAGCGGCTCCGAAGCTCCTATCCGCGTGGGCAACACCCTGCCTATCCGCAACATCCCCGTGGGCTCGACCATCCACTGCATCGAACTGAAGATCGGTGCCGGTGCTCAGATCGCTCGCTCGGCTGGTACCTCCGCCACTCTGCTGGCTCGCGAAGGCATCTACGCTCAAGTGCGTATGCGTTCGGGCGAAGTCCGCAAGGTGCACATCGAGTGCCGCGCCACCATCGGTGAAGTTGCCAACGAAGAACACAGCCTGCGCCGTCTGGGCAAGGCCGGTGTGAAGCGTTGGATGGGTATTCGTCCTACCGTCCGCGGTACGGTCATGAACCCTGTCGACCACCCGCACGGTGGTGGTGAAGGTAAGACCGGTGAAGGCCGTCACCCAGTTGACCCATGGGGCAATCTGACGAAGGGCTACCGCACCCGTAACAACAAGCGCACACAGACCATGATCGTGTCGCGCCGTAAGAAGTAAGGGGTAGCAAATGACTCGTTCTCTTAAAAAGGGTCCGTTTGTTGACCATCACTTGCTGGCCAAGGTCGAAAAGGCCATCGCCACCAAGGACAAGAAGCCAGTGAAGACCTGGTCGCGTCGCTCCATGGTCCTGCCCGAGTTCATCGGTCTGACCATCGCCGTGCACAACGGCAAGCAACACGTGCCGGTTTATGTGACTGACCAGATGGTTGGCCACAAGCTGGGTGAATTCGCGCTGACTCGTACCTTCAAGGGTCACCCTGCGGACAAGAAAGCCAAGAAGTAAGGAATAGAACATGTCTGAAACACGTGCTGTTCTCCGTGGCGTCCGCCTGTCTGTTGACAAGGGTCGCCTGGTCGCGGATCTGATCCGCGGCAAGAAGGTGGATCAAGCTCTGAACATTCTCCAGTTCACGCAGAAAAAAGCTGCAGTGATCGTGAAGAAGGTTCTGGAATCCGCTATCGCCAACGCTGAGCACAACGACGGCGCCGATATCGACGAACTGAAGGTCAAGACCATCTACGTCGAGCAAGGCACTACGCTCAAGCGTTTCACTGCTCGCGCCAAGGGCCGCGGCAACCGCATCAGCAAGCCTACCTGCCACATCTACGTGACAGTGGGTAACTGAGGCCTTAAGGAAGAATATGGGACAGAAAATCCATCCTACCGGCTTCCGTCTGGCGGTGAGCCGCAACTGGGCAAGCCGCTGGTACGCTAGCAACCGTGACTTCGCCGGCATGCTGGCCGAAGACATCAAGGTGCGCGAGTACCTGAAGGCCAAGCTGAAGAACGCCGCCGTGGCTCGCGTTCTGATCGAGCGTCCTGCCAAGAACGCCCGCATCACCATTTTCTCGGCTCGTCCGGGCGTGGTGATCGGCAAGAAGGGTGAAGACATCGAAGCCCTGAAGAAGGAACTCGCTGCTCGCCTGGGCGTGCCCGTGGCTGTGAACATCGAAGAAGTGCGCAAGCCTGAAATCGATGCCAAGCTGATCGCTGACTCCATCTGCCAACAGCTGGAAAAGCGCATCATGTTCCGCCGCGCCATGAAGCGTGCCATGCAGAACGCCATGCGTCTGGGTGCTCAAGGCATCAAGATCATGTCTTCCGGTCGTCTGAACGGTATCGAAATCGCTCGTACCGAGTGGTACCGCGAAGGCCGCGTGCCTCTGCACACTCTGCGTGCCGACATCGACTACGGCTTCTCCGAAGCCAAGACGACTTACGGCATCATCGGCGTGAAGGTCTGGGTCTACAAGGGTGACACCCTGGGCCGCAACGATCTGCCCGCCGTGGAAACGCCCCGTCCTGAAGACGAGCGTCGTCCTCGTGGTCCCCGTCGTGACGGTCGCCGTGATGGCCGTGATGGCGCTGGCCGTGGTGGCCGTCGTCCCGCAGGCACCAATGCCGCTCCTGCCGATGGCAGCGACAAGCCTGCTGGCGCTGGTGCTGATTCCGTTAAGCGCGTTCGTAAGGCCGACGCGCCCGCTACAGCAGCGGACGGTAAAGGAGAATAAACATGCTGCAACCTGCACGCCGCAAGTTCCGTAAGGAACAAAAAGGCCGCAACACCGGCATCGCTACCCGTGGCAACTCCGTTGCCTTCGGCGATTTCGGTTTGAAGTCTACTGACCGTGGTCGTCTGACCGCACGCCAGATCGAAGCTGCACGTCGTGCAATTTCCCGTCACGTCAAGCGTGGTGGTCGTATCTGGATCCGCGTGTTCCCGGACAAGCCCATCTCTACCAAGCCCGCCGAAGTGCGTATGGGTAACGGTAAGGGCAACCCCGAGTACTACGTGGCCGAAATCCAGCCCGGCAAGGTGATCTACGAAATCGTGGGTGTGCCTGAAGAGCTGGCCCGTGAAGCGTTCCGCCTGGCTGCTGCAAAGCTGCCTCTGCGCACGACCTTCGTGTCCCGTCACATTGGTGCTTAAGGAGATCAACATGACGAAATCTGCTGAACTCCGCCAAAAAGACGTGGCTGGTCTGGAAGCTGAAGTGAAGTCCCTGCAAAAGGCTCACTTCGGTCTGCGCATGCAAAAGGCCACGCAACAACTGGGCAACACTGCGACCATCAAGGCTACACGCCGTGACATCGCTCGTGCCAAGACCATCCTTGCTGAAAAGCAAGCCGCCAAGTAAGGAGCCGACATGACGGAAGCTAAAACATCCCTCAAGCGCACCTTGATTGGCAAGGTGGTCAGCGACAAGCGTGCCAAGACTGTGACCGTTCTGGTGGAACGCCGCGTCAAGCACCCCATCTACGACAAGATCATGATCAAGTCGAGCAAGTACCACGCTCACGACGAGCAAGGTGAGTACAAGCTGGGTGACGTGGTTGAAATCACCGAGAGCCGTCCTCTCTCCAAGACCAAGAACTGGGTTGCTACCCGCTTGGTTCAAAAGGCTGCTCTGGTGTAAGCCTAACCAGGCCCGCCGGCTGCAAAGCCCTTGAAAACGACCCACAATGCTGTGGGTCGTTTTTTTTATTTGGGCCGCCAAGAATGCGGTCCGTGCTTTGCAACAAAGGAGATAGTCATGATTAAAGTTGGTGATGCCCTGCCCGCAGTGACCTTGATGGAATATGTGGAAGTGGAAGGCAATGGCTGCAGCCTTGGTCCCAACCCCGTGAAGCTGCCCGAGGCTCTGGCCGGCAAGACTATTGCCGTGTTTGCCGTGCCCGGCGCATTCACGCCCACCTGCTCCGAAAAGCATCTGCCAGGCTATGTGGCCCAGGCTGAAGAGCTCAAGGCTGCGGGCGTGGACGAAATCTGGTGCCTGGCCGTGAACGATGCTTTCGTGATGGGCGCCTGGGGCCGCGATCAGAAGGTGGCCGGCAAGGTGCGCATGATTGCCGACGGCGATGCGGCATTCGCCAAGGCGACCGGCCTGACACTGGACCTGAACGGCAAGGGTCTGGGCCTGCGCGCCAACCGCTTCTCCATGCTGGTCAAGGACGGCAAGGTTGCGACCCTGAACGTGGAAGCTCCCGGCAAGTTTGAAGTCAGCGATGCCGGCACCATGCTGGCTCAAGCCAAGGCTTGATGGCTGAAGCCCTGAGCCGCTGCGCGCGGGAGTGACGCTCTCGCCGCAAGGCGGCTTTGCGCGGCGTCACAGAAAAAAGGCATTGCCAAACTGGCAATGCCTTTTTGCATTCGGGCTCAGAAAAGGTCGGCCTTGAGGTAGTGTGCGCCTGGAAGCGGATTGTGATAGTAGGGTTCGATGGGCTCGAAGCCCAGGTCCACATACAGCGCGCGGGCAGACTCCATATCGTCCAGTGTGTCGAGCAGCACATGGTCATAGCCAGCCTGGCGGGCAATATCGAGCATGGCTTCGGCCAGTTGACGCCCGAGGCCAAAGCCACGAAAAGCCTTGCGCACGAACAGGCGCTTCATCTCAGCGGCATTGGGGTAGTCCGAGTCGTCAAGAGGACGCAGTGCGCAGCAGCCCGCAATGCTGCCATCCACGCGAGCCAGCAGAATCTGTCCACGGGGCGCAGCATATTCGCCAGGGAGGGCGGCGAGTTCGGATTCGAATCCTTGAAATTCCAGGTCGATGTTCAGGCTGTCCGCATACTCCTGAAAGATCTGGCGCACAGCACCTATTTCCTCCAGGCTGGGCGTCAGCAAGTCCACGGCAGGCTTGTCCACGGCAACTAGGCAATGATGAAAGAAGGCCCAGTGTAGCGGCAAGTGCTTTACATGGTTAAAGCAGCTGCCTGCAGCGTCAGAACTCAGAAAGCAGCACTCTGCCCCAGTTGATGGATCCACCAGGAAAGAGAGCTTGCCACCACGGCCAGCAGCGCAGCCAGAACCCGGGTGCTGGCGGTGTCGCGGCTCGCAGCAACGGGCTCCTCCAGCAATTTGTCGCCCGTGACCATGGCCGGGACCAGTTTGTCGCCCTTGAGGCTGTAGCCGATGAGGGCCAGCAGATGCAGTGCGACCAGTGCGTAAATCAGGTACTGGCCCCAGTGGGCGTGGTAGTTGGTGGCCTTGGAGATCAGCTCGCCAGAGACAAAACGCGTCAACGGTCCGCTGAAGGCAATTTCATCATCGCTCATCAGCCCGCTTGCGATTTGCGCTATCAGAACGATTAGCATCGCGATGACCGACAGCGAGCCCAGCGGGTTGTGGCCTGCGCGGTCCTGCGTGGTCGACGCGCCACTGAGATAACGCCTCATGGCTGCCGCAGAAGGGATGAAGCTGCCAAAGCGCGACCAGTACCCGCCCACCAAACCCCAGAGAATGCGAAAGATCAGCAAGGCCAGCACCACCTGTCCCAGCAGCAGATGCCAGTTCATGGCATTGCCGCCCATCTTGGCAGTGACCACCAGGGCCACGATGCAGATTGCCAGCAGCCAGTGAAACAGGCGGGTGGGCAGGTCCCAGATCCGAATTCTGTGGATTTCCGTGGAGGCTTGTGTGGCGGACTCTGTCATGGCTTTTTCATGGCTGATGGACCCGGACATTGTGCCCTGGCAAGGCTGCAAGCCCAAATCGCGGCCTTTGGGTGACTCTGCCATACTGGTCAGGCAGCCGCCTGCGGCTGGCTGCAGAACCAAGAAAGGATACCCCGATGAAAGCTTTTTCCACTCTGGCATTCGCTGCTGTGGTTGCCACCGTGGCCCTGCCTGCCTCGGCACAGTTCGCCAAGGCTGAAGATGCCATCAAATACCGCCAGAGCGCGTTGAGCGTGCTGGGCACGCATTTCGGTCGCCTAGGCGCCATGGCCAATGGCAAGATGCCCTTTGATGCCAAGAGCGCGCAGGAAAGTGCGGAAATTGTGGCCTTCATGTCCAAGCTGCCCTGGGCCGGCTTCGGCGCCGGCACCGAAGGCGGCAAGGCCAAACCTGAGGTGTGGAAGGAGCAGGCCAAGTTCCATGATCTGTCGGGCAAGATGGAAGCAGAAGTCGTCAAGCTCAACGCTGCCGCCAAGACCGGAAATCTGGACAATCTCAAGACGGCTTTCGGCCCGGCCGCCAATAGTTGCAAGAGCTGCCACGACAGCTTCCGGAATAAGTAGCCCCCTGAGCCGCTGCGCGGCTTCCCCAGGGGACAGCATCTTCGCCGCGGAGCGGCCCTTGCTCGATGCTCCAGGCATGAAAAAACCGACCAATGGTCGGTTTTTTGTGAGCTGCTGTCGCTTGCTATTTCTATGTTTTAGGCACTTTTGATGTTGAAGTGACCTGCTGTCAAGCGCTGTGAGCTATGGTTTTTAATCAAGCTGCAGCCGGTTCTGCCAGCAGCTTCTCGATCAGCTTGTGCAGTTGCTCAAAGTCGGGTGCGCCGATATAGCGCTTCACGATCTCGCCGCGCTTGTTGACGATGAAGGTGGTGGGGGTGAGTTGCACATCGCCCCATGCCTTGGCCACGTTGCCGGTGTTGTCCAGCGCGACCTGGAAGGGCAGCTTGCGCGATTCGACGAAGTTCACGACATAGCTGGGCGGGTCGTAGCTCATGGCCACGGCCAGGGTGTCAAAGCCCTTGCCCTGGTACTTCTGGTAGGTGCTGATGATCTCGGGCATCTCTGCCACGCAGGTGGTGCAGCTGGTGGCCCAGAAGTTCACCAGCGTCACCCTGCCCTTGAGGTCGGCGGTGGTTTTCTGGCTGCCGTCCAGCAGCACAAAGGTGGATTGCGGCGCCGCGGCTTGCCCTGCGCCCGAATACACCCAGGCCCCGACGCCGATGACGGCGGCCGCCACAATGCCTGCGATCCAATGTTTGCTTGCCATAGAGATTGATTGTGCACAAATCTTCAGCACCTTGCTGATCAGTGGGTTGGTGTGTCAAACACGCCGAAAGTTCAGTTCTTACTGCTTGACCCACGGGTCAACCCTAGGCTTGCGTGACAAGTCGGGCCCGTGCCGCTGCCGATAATGGGCCATGAAGAAAACCGGACTCTGGGCTGCGACGCTACTGGTCAGCGGTGCGCTGCTGGGCGCCTGCAGCCCGGCACTGAACTGGCGTACCACCCAGCTCAAGGATGCGCCGCTGCAAGCACTCTTGCCCTGCGATGCGCAGACGGCCAGCCGCCCTGTCGATCTGGGCCTGGGCCAGGTGCCGCTGTCGGTGGTGGGCTGCGAGGCCCGGGGCGCGACCTATGCGGTATCGCATTTTGCCGTGGCCGAGCCCGCCCGCGCGGCCGAGGCTCTGACGTTCTGGCAGCAGGCGGTGCTCAAGCAGCTGAAGTCGGCAGACGGCGTCGCGACAAAGCTCAATGTCAAGGGAGACGGTCCATGGGTGCCCAAGGGGGCGCTGAATCTGCCGCAGTCCTTGCGCATCACGTTCGAAGGCCAGGGCCCGAGCGGACAGAAGGTGGTGGGGCATGGCCTCTGGTTCGCTCGCCTGGAAGGCGGCGGCGCCAGGGTCTATCACGCGGTGATTTACGCTGACAAGGCCATGCCTGCAGAGGCCGAGCTGTTTTTCTCGGGCCTGCAGTTGCAATAAGCCCGCATCCAGATCATGACCCTTTCGCTTCATCCACCTCATTGCCCTTGTTGACGGCGGCGACAAGCCATAATTTGCTATCAAGAACTGTGACTACATGACCACGCGCATTCTTTTGCTCACTCACGCTCCTCTGGCCGCTGCATTGCGCGAATGCGCGCTGCATGTGTTTGCCGATAGCGCTGACGACTTGCTGGCCCTGGACGTGCCTTCCGATGAGGCGCCCGAGGCCACGCTGGAGCGTGCCCTGGCCATGCTGGTGGCGCATGGCGGGCTGGATGCACCGACACTGGTGCTGACCGATCTGTTCGGTGCCACACCCTGTAACGTGGCCCAGCGTCTCACGGGCCTGTTGCAGGCCAGGCTGGTGGCGGGCGTGAACCTTCCCATGCTTTTGCGCTCCATAGGCTATCGGCATGAGCCGCTGGATGCCCTGGTTTCGCGGGCCATGGTGGGCGGCAGCCAAGGAGTGATGCAGGTAGCCGGCAGTTCCCGACAAAATCAAAGCGCACGACCTTCCAATGATCAAGACCAATATCACCATCAGCAATAAATTGGGCCTGCATGCCCGTGCATCGGCCAAGCTCACCAAGCTGGCCGGCAGCTTCCCCTGCGAGGTCTGGCTGACCAAGGGCGAGCGCCGCGTCAATGCCAAGAGCATCATGGGCGTGATGATGCTGGCGGCAGGCATAGGCTCCGAGCTGGAGCTGGAAACCGATGGCGCACAGGAGCAGGAAGCCACGGATGCGTTGGTGGCCCTGATCAACGACAAGTTTGGCGAAGGCCAGTAAAGGCTGCTTCACCTGTGCCGCGGCTTGACCGCGCGCAGGTGGCAGCTTGACGATTAGCTCTTTTGATAGCAGGCAGGGTCTTGCTGTCAATGAAGTAGAGCAGCTTTGATGCTGTAGTGCAGCGATAGTTGGCGCTGACTGCTGCAAAAACAAGAGCAAGAAGCAAGCAAAAAGCAATCGCGAAATTCGCGAAAGGGCATTCGCTATGACATTTGCCATCCACGGCCTGGCCGTCTCCCGAGGGGTTGCCATCGGGCGCGCGGTCGTTGTGGCCTCCAGTCGCATGGAGGTGGTGCACTACTTCATCCGGCCCGATCAGGTGGAGTCGGAGATCCAGCGTGCCCGCACGGCACGCAATGCGGTGATTGACGAGTTGCGCCGGCTTCAGGAAGAAATGCCCAAGGATGCGCCTGGCGAGTTGGATGCGCTGCTCGATGTGCATCTGATGCTGCTGCAGGACCAGGCACTGGCCGAGGCCATTCGCAACTGGATCTCCGAGCGTCTCTACAACGCCGAATGGGCGCTGACCACGCAGCTGGAAATCGTCTCGCGCCAGTTCGACGAGATGGACGACGAGTACCTGCGCGAGCGCAAGGCCGATCTGGAGCAGGTCGTGGAGCGCATTCTGCGCCACATGAAGGGCGCGGCCAGTCCGCTTGCGCAGGTTGCACCGCCTTTGGCTCCAATGGGCGCCGTGCCTGCAACCGATGGACAGCAGCTGCCTCTCGACGTCACCACGGAAACCCCGCTGGTGCTGGTGGCGCAGGATCTGTCGCCAGCGGACATGCTGCAGTTCAAGAGCAAGGTCTTTGCGGGCTTCATCACAGCCGTGGGCGGCAAGACCAGCCACACGGCCATCGTCGCGCGCAGCATGGACATTCCGGCCGTGGTTGGCGCGCGGGCCGCAAGCCAGCTGATTCGCCAGGACGACTGGGTCATCATCGACGGCAACGAGGGCGTGGTCATCGTGGACCCCACGCCCATCATCCTGGCGGAGTACAGCTTTCGCCAGCGCCAGACCGAACTGGAGCGCGAGCGCCTGACCCGTCTGCGCTACACGCCGTCCCTCACCATGGATGGGCAGAAGGTGGAGTTGCTGGCCAACATCGAGCAGCCGAGCGACGGGGCGGCGGCCGTGCGGGCTGGCGCTGTTGGCGTGGGGCTGTTCCGTACCGAGTTTCTGTTCATGGGGCGCAGCGGCAATCTGCCTGGCGAGGAAGAGCAGTACCGCGCCTATCGTGAGGCCATAGACGGCATGCAAGGCATGCCGGTCACCATCCGCACGCTGGATGTGGGGGCCGACAAGCCGCTGGACAAGGCTCAGCCCAAGGACTACTACCTCAACCCCGCGCTGGGCCTGCGCGCCATACGCTGGAGTCTGGCCGACCCCGTGATGTTCCGCACCCAGCTGCGCGCCATTCTGCGCGCGGCAGCGCACGGGCAGATCAAGCTGCTGTTTCCCATGCTGGCCCATCGCAGCGAGATCGAGCAGACCCTGGCACAGCTGCGCCAGGCGCAGCATGAGCTCGATGTGCGCGGCGTCGCCTACGGCCCGGTCAAGCTGGGCGCCATGATCGAGATCCCGGCGGCCGCCCTGACGGTACGCAGCTTTCTCCAATATTTCGACTTTCTGTCCATAGGCACCAACGACCTGATCCAGTACACGCTGGCCATTGACCGTGCCGACGAAACCGTGGCCCACCTCTACGACCCCATGCATCCGGCCGTGCTGCGCCTGGTGGCGGAGGTCATCGCAGCGGCCAATGCCGCAGGCAAGGAAGTCAGCGTTTGCGGCGAAATGGCCGGTGATCTGAGCATGACCCGGCTGCTTTTGGGCCTGGGGCTGCGCAGCTTTTCCATGCACCCCGCGCAGATTCTGGCCGTCAAGCAGGAGGTGCTGCGTGCGGACTCCAGCAAGCTGGCTCCCTGGGCCTGCGAGGTACTGGGCAGCGAATGTCCTGCGCAGATGCTGGCGCCCTGAAGAACCCAGGGAGCGGCCTCGAGGCAGGCAGAAAAGGGATGGATGAATTACGCACATTCGCAGGAAATCGCCCGTGCGCTTGAGCCGGTGCTGGAAGATGCAGCGCTTGCGCAGCAACTGGCTGCACAAGCCAGGCCGGCCGTGTGGCTGCAGACCACAGCGGTGGAGGATGAAGCGGAGATTGCGTTCGGCAGCACCAAGTTTGGCGGCTGTCCCGACCTGCCAGCCGGTGTGGCCTGGCCCGAGCGAGGGCGCTATCCGGACCATGAGCAGCGGGTGAAGCCCCATCGCGAAGACAGCCTTGCTCCCGACAGCCGCTGGCGATGGGCCAGACCCGAGCAAGTACTGCTGTTTCGCAAAGAGGCCTTGCAGCACGTCGCAAGGCTTGAAAGCACTTTTCCGCTGAGCTTTGTGGCGCAGATCAACTTCGCCGAAGCCCGCTCCGCCGGGACTCTGGATGCGGATTTCCCCGAGTCCGGGCTGCTGTCCGTCTTCTACGACCTGATGGAGCAGCCCTGGGGTTTCAATCCTGCCGATGCCTGTGCGCTGAAGCTGATTTTCTCCGAGGGCGATGCCGAGCTCGAGCGGCGCCCGCAGCCGCCGGCGCTGCTAGAGCTGCCCGATCATTGCCGGCTCGCACCTATGGCCTGCGAACTGCATGCCTGCGTCACGGCCTTGCCCCTGGAGAGCGCTCAGTGGGATTCGCAGGGCCTGGCACTTGACGAAGAGCAGCGTGACCGCTTTGTCGAATGGTGGTTCGATGACGCACAAAACGCTGCCAGCAGCGGTGGAGAGGACAGCGGCTGCCATCGCATCGGCGGCTGGCCCACGCCTGTCCAGGGTGATATGCAGACCGAATGCGCGTTGGTGGCTGCGGGGCATTACTGCGGTAATGGCGAGGCCTACGCGGACGAGGCCACGCGGGCCGTACGCGATACCGCAACGCAGTGGCTGTTGCTGCTGCAGATCGGCAGCGATGAAAAAGGCGGCATGGGCTGGGGCGATGGAGGCCAGGTCTATCTGTGGATGCGCCGCGACGACCTGCGCGCACGTCGCTTCGACCGAGTGCGGCTGGTGCTGCAGTGTTGCTGAGACCCGCCTGCGCCGTGATTGCAGGTGTCAACGGTTGCGAAATGGCCGCAAAACAGGTGTTTGGAGATTTCTTTTTGTGGAAAACGAAAATTAATTGATATTGATTCTCATTTGATGTTACTATCCATCCCAGCTTGCAGCACAGGACTCTGGTGGGGTATCCAGCGCTGCATGGCTCAGTTTCATCGTGGGGCGACTCGTCGGGCCTGTTCAGCCTGCAGTCGTTTTTGCCAGCCAGCGGTTTGCCGGTTAGCCAGGCGTTTTTTCGATGTAAACAGTGGATTATCAAAATTCATAGCTTTTAGCGCATGATCTGCAACGATACTGCTATGAATTGGCTATGTAAGCTTTGCCAGAAAAGCGCAGCAAGCTCCTTATTCAGGAGCTTTATTTTTGGCAAATACTGGAGCGTGCAGTACTGCTCATGGCATCCGGGCATGAAAAAAGCAGCCACAGGGGCTGCTTTTGTGAGTGCTGTCTTCGGTGCTCAGACGCCGGCGGCATGGGCCTGCTGGTCGGCGTGGTAGCTCGAGCGCACCATGGCGCCCACGGCGGCGTGGGTGAAGCCCATCTTGTAGGCCTCCTGCTCGAACATCTTGAAGGTATCGGGGTGCACATAGCGGCGCACGGGCAGGTGGCTGTTGGTGGGCGCCAGATACTGGCCGATGGTCAGCATGTCGATGTTGTGGGCGCGCATATCGCGCATCACCTGCAGGATTTCCTCGTCCGTCTCGCCCAGGCCCACCATGATGCCGCTCTTGGTCGGCACATCGGGGTGCAGTTCCTTGAACTTCTTGAGCAGGTTGAGGCTGAACTGGTAGTCGGAGCCGGGGCGTGCTTCCTTGTACAGGCGCGGCGCGGTTTCCAGATTGTGGTTCATCACATCGGGCGGAGCCGACTTGAGGATTTCCAGCGCGCGGTCGTCACGGCCGCGGAAGTCGGGCACCAGGATCTCGATCTGCGTCTCGGGAGAGAGCTCGCGGATGTTCTTGATGCATTCCACAAAGTGGCCCGAGCCGCCGTCGCGCAGGTCGTCGCGGTCCACGCTGGTGATCACCACGTACTTCAGGCGCAGCGCGGCAATGGTGCGCGCCAGGTTCAGCGGCTCGTTCACGTCCAGCGGATCGGGGCGGCCATGGCCCACGTCGCAGAAGGGGCAGCGGCGCGTGCACTTGTCGCCCATGATCATGAAGGTGGCCGTGCCCTTGCCAAAGCACTCGCCGATATTCGGGCAACTGGCTTCCTCGCAGACCGTGTGCAGATTGTTCTTGCGCAGAATGTCCTTGATCTCGTAGAAGCGCGTGCTGGGGCTGCCGGCCTTGACGCGGATCCATTCCGGCTTTTTGAGGACTTCGGCCTGCTCCACCTTCACGGGGATGCGTGCCAGCTTGGCAGCAGCCTTCTGCTTGGCCAGCGGGTTGTAGTTTTCGGCGGACTGCGCTTCGCGCACGACTTCATTGGTGCTCATGATCTTGCCTTCAGGGTGAGAGACGCGCCTTCAGCTGGCGGCCCAGCACGGATGCGGCCTCGTCCCAGGTTGTCTGTACGCCGATTGTAGAAAGGTCCACCGTCCTCAGCCCTGCGTATCCGCAAGGGTTGATTCGCAAATAAGGTTCCAAATCCATATCGACATTGAGGGCCACTCCGTGGTAGGTGCTGTGGCGGCTGACCTTGATGCCCAGGGCGGCAATCTTGCCCAGACCCTCGAAATGCGGCTCGGGTGCCGGGCTGCCCGGTTCGCGATGTTGCGGACGCTGCTCCAGCATGGCATGGCTGCGCGGATCGTCCAGGCGCACATAGATGCCGGGGGCGCCTGCCACGCGGTGGCCGGTGACGCCGAAATGCTCCAGCGTGCGGATCACCGCATCTTCCAGCCGGTACACATACTCTTTGACGAAGTAGCCCATGCGCTGCAGATCCAGCAGCGGATAGGCCACCACCTGACCGGGGCCGTGATAGGTCACCTGGCCGCCGCGATTGGTGGCCACCACGGGAATATCGCCGGGGTTCAGAACATTTTCAATTTTGCCGGCCAGCCCCTGGGTGAAGTGGGGTGAGTGCTCGCATACCCATACTTCGTCACGTGTGGCCGAGTTGCGTGTGCGCGTGAACTCCTGCATCGCGACCACCGTTGCTTCATAGCCGGTGCGCCCCAGAAAGCGCAGGTCCATGGCTTCGGGGGGCTGCAAGGCGGAAGCAATCGGGCTGTTGCTCACAGCACGACCTTCACCAGGGGGTGAGAGGTCAGTGCGCGGTAGGTATCGTCCAGCTGTTCGCGGCTGGTGGCCGTGATGGTGATGGTCACGCCCAGGTAGTTGCCGCCGGAGCTGGGGCGCAGCTCCACCGTGCTGGCGTCAAAGCTGGGGTCGAATTTTTCGGCGATCTTGGTGATTTCATGCACCAGATGCTCGTTCTTGACGCCCATCACCTTGATGGGGAACTGGCTCGGATACTCGATCAGCGAATCCTTGCGCGGGTCTTCTTGCTGGCCGTTCTCGTTGGCGGCAGATGGGTTGGGCGTGTCGCTCATGAAGAGTCCTTGGCTGGAATGAAAAATTGCCGTTGGTGAAACAGCCGGTCAATGAGTAAGAAAGATTGTGCGCCACGCCGGGCAGCCCTGCGCGCGTGGGCCTAATCCATGGCTTGGCGAGGCCGGCAAACCGGCAAAGCCCCTGGCAGGCGGCAGACAATTCAGGGTAATCAGGTATTTCAATTAGGGCACACTCGCGCCGCACCAAAGCTGAGGGTGGCAGATGTTGTCACTCAGCGACAACCCTCAGGTCTTGTCAAAGACGTTTTGCGCATGACAGTATCAACCCCTATCTAACGACGGGGGTTTTTACTTATAATCAGAGGCTTTGTAAAAAAGTCTTGCCTGGTCAGCGGTGTGAAAGAAAACATGACAAACATGCCCGCTGATTTTCAGGATGAGGACGAAGTCGAAGACTTCAAGCCCCTGACTGCACAAGAAGCCTCTGCATGGCGTTCGCGCTTTCCGCAGGTTTCGGTCTGGCGCATCGTCATCGTTCAGACGCTGGTCGGCGTTATCGTGGCTTTGCTGTCGTGGTTGATGACGGGGCGTGCAGCCGCAGGCTGGTCGGCGGCGTATGGAGCGCTGGCGGTCGTGTTGCCCGCAGCGCTGTTTGCAAGAGGTGTGGTTCGTCAACGGCCGGGAGGTGCCGGGGCGGCCATGGCGGGGATTTTCGGTTGGGAACTGGTGAAGCTGGTGCTGTGCATCGCGATGCTGGCGGCTGCGCCAAAGCTGGTTCCCGATCTCAGTTGGCTGGCGTTGCTGGCCGGTTTGATTGTTGTGATGAAAACGTATTGGGTTGCACTGCTGGTGCGATCCAGTGTCCGAAAAACTGAAGCTTAAGAAGAGAGTTGACGATGGCCGCTGATGCGCACGCCCCAACTGCAAGTGAATACATCGTTCACCACTTGCAACACCTGCAAAACATCAAGCAGAAGTCCGTCATTGATTTCTCAGTCATCAACTACGACTCGATCGTGGTGGCTGGCGTTCTGGGTCTGCTCGGCATCTTCGTGCTCTGGCTGGCAGCCCGCAAGGCGACTTCCGGCGTGCCCGGCCGCTTCCAGGCCGCCGTGGAAATCCTGGTCGAGATGGTGGACAACCAGGCCAAGGCCAATATCCACAACGCCCAATCGCGCAAATTCATCGCTCCTCTGGCACTGACCGTCTTCGTCTGGATCTTCCTGATGAACGCCATGGACATGCTGCCCGTGGATCTGCTGCCCTATCTATGGCAAGGCGCTACCGCCGACGAACACGCCTATCTGCGTGTCGTGCCCACCGCCGACCTGTCCACCACGCTGGGCCTGTCCTTCGCCGTGCTGGTCCTGTGCCTGTTCTACAGCGTCAAGATCAAGGGCATGGGCGGCTGGGCGCATGAACTGGTGACTGCACCGTTCGGCACTTCCAAGAATCCCGTCTTCGCCCTGATCCTGGGCGTGGTGAACCTGCTGATGCAGGTGATTGAATACGTTGCCAAGACCGTGTCGCATGGCATGCGACTGTTCGGCAACATGTACGCTGGTGAGTTGGTGTTCATGCTGATTGCCCTGATGGGTGGTGCGGCGGCTATGTCGCTCTCTGGTGTGTTGCTCCCCGTGGGGCACATCATTGCAGGCTCTATCTGGGCAATCTTCCACATCCTGGTGATTACCCTGCAGGCCTTCATTTTCATGATGCTGACGCTGATTTACCTCGGCCAGGCACATGAAGCTCACTGACCTTTCCCTCTTCAACCTTTCTTTCCTTTAATCCCTAGGAGTCATCATGGAAAACGTTCTCGGTCTCGTCGCTCTGGCTTGTGGTCTGATTGTTGGTCTGGGCGCTATCGGCGCTTCGATCGGTATCGCCCTGATGGGTGGCAAGTTCCTGGAATCTTCGGCACGTCAGCCTGAGCTGATCAACGAACTGCAAACCAAGATGTTCATCTTGGCTGGTCTGATCGACGCCGCCTTCCTGATCGGTGTTGCTATCGCCCTGCTGTTCGCTTTCGCCAACCCCTTCCAACTGGTGGCCTAAGCTCCGATCAACGCCCTAAATAGAAAGGTGTTGCCGTGAGTATCAACGCGACCCTGTTCGTTCAGGCCATTGTTTTCCTGATCCTGGTGCTGTTCACGATGAAACTCGTGTGGCCCCCGATTGCGAAGGCACTGGATGAGCGAGCCCAGAAAATCGCCGATGGCCTCGCTGCTGCCGACAAGGCCAAGACCGAACTGACCGCTGTCAACAAGCGCGTCGAACAGGAATTGGCCCAGACGCGCAACGAAACAGCTTCGCGGCTTGCGGACGCCGAACGCCGCGCCCAGGCCATCATTGAAGAAGCCAAGGCCCGCGCGACAGAAGAAGGCAACAAGATTGTTGCTGCTGCCCGCGCTGAAGCTGACCAGCAAGCCATTGCTGCCCGTGAAGCCCTGCGTGAGCAAGTGGCAGCGCTGGCCGTCAAGGGTGCCGAGCAGATCCTGAAGAAGGAAGTCAATGCCGGTATCCACGCTGATCTGCTGAACCGCCTGAAGACAGAGCTGTAAGGAAAGCAAAAAATGGCAGAACTCGCTACCATTGCCCGCCCTTACGCCGAAGCATTGTTCAAAGCCTGCGCCGACAAGGCTGCAGACTTGAACAGCACTGTCGCTTGGGTGGAGGAATTGGCGGCGATTGCCGCCAATCCGCAATTGCGCCAACTGGCCGACAACCCGAACGTGAGCGACGCGCAAGTGTTCGATCTCATCACGGGTGTGGCCAAGTCGGCATTGCCCGAGTCCGCACGCAACTTCCTGCGTGTGGTCCTCGAAAACGGCCGTCTGGACGTGCTGCCTGAAGTGGCAGCCCAGTTCCGCAGCCTCGTGAACAGCAAGAGCGGCTCTTCGGATGCCGTGGTGTACAGCGCTTTCCCGATTGAGGATGCAGCGCTGGCCGAGCTTGGCGCCACGCTGGAAAAGCGCTTTGGCCGCAAGCTGAATCTCACCGTGAAGCTCGATGAATCGCTGATCGGTGGCGTTCGCGTCGTGGTGGGCGACGAGGTGCTGGACACCTCCGTCAAGGCCCGTCTGGAACAAATGAAAGCGGCCCTCACCGCGTAATGCGCTTGAGGTCTCGGCTAACACACAAGAAAGAAGGAAAGAGTCATGCAACTCAATCCCGCAGAAATTTCTGAACTGATCAAGAGCCGCATCGAAGGGCTGGCTGCTAGCACTGACGTCCGTAACCAAGGCACCGTGGTGTCGGTGACTGACGGTATCGTGCGCGTGCACGGCCTGTCGGACGTGATGGCTGGCGAAATGCTGGAATTCCCCGCAGGCGCCGACGGTCAACCTACTTACGGTCTGGCTCTGAACCTGGAGCGCGACTCCGTGGGCGCCGTGATTCTGGGTGCTTACGAGCACATCGCAGAAGGCAACACCGTCAAGTGCACCGGCCGTATCCTGGAAGTGCCCGTGGGCCCCGAGCTGGTCGGCCGCGTGGTGAACGCCCTGGGTCAGCCTATCGACGGCAAGGGCCCCATCAACGCCAAGATGACGGACGTGATCGAGAAGGTCGCTCCTGGCGTGATCGCACGTCAATCCGTGGATCAGCCCCTGCAAACCGGTATCAAGTCCATCGACTCCATGGTTCCCGTGGGCCGTGGTCAGCGTGAACTGATCATTGGTGACCGTCAGACTGGTAAGACGGCTGTCGCTATCGACGCCATCATCAACCAGAAGGGCCAGGGCGTTATCTGTATCTACGTGGCTATTGGTCAGAAGGCTTCTTCGATCAAGAACGTGGTGCGCTCTCTGGAACAAGCCGGCGCGATGGACTACACCATCGTCGTGGCTGCCACCGCCTCTGAATCCGCTGCCATGCAGTACGTGTCGGCCTACGCTGGCTGCACCATGGGCGAATACTTCCGCGACCGCGGCGAAGACGCTCTGATCGTTTATGACGATCTGTCCAAGCAAGCCGTGGCCTACCGTCAAGTTTCGCTGCTGCTGCGTCGTCCCCCCGGACGTGAAGCCTTCCCCGGCGACGTGTTCTATCTCCACAGCCGTCTGCTGGAGCGTGCCGCTCGCGTGAACGCCGACTACGTCGAAGCCTTCACCAAGGGTGAAGTCAAGGGCAAGACCGGTTCTCTGACCGCTCTGCCTATCATCGAAACACAAGCTGGCGACGTGTCCGCTTTCGTTCCCACGAACGTGATTTCGATTACCGACGGCCAGATCTTCCTGGAAACCAGCCTGTTCAACGCCGGTATCCGTCCCGCTATCAACGCCGGTATTTCGGTGTCCCGCGTGGGTGGTTCCGCTCAGACCAAGGTTGTGAAGGGCCTGTCCGGCGGTATCCGTACCGACCTGGCTCAGTACCGTGAACTGGCTGCCTTTGCGCAGTTCGCTTCCGACCTGGACGATGCGACCCGCAAGCAGCTGGACCGCGGTGCCCGCGTGACCGAACTGCTCAAGCAGGCTCAGTACTCTCCTCTGTCGACCGCTCTGATGGCTGCTTCGCTGTTCGCAGTGAACAAGGGCTTCATGGACGACATCGAAGTCAAGCAAGTGCTGCCCTTCGAATCTGGTCTGCACCAGTTCCTGAAGACCAGCCACGGCGCTCTGCTCGACCGTCTGAACGAAAAGCGTGCTTTCGACAAGGAAGGCAAGGACGAAGCTGAACTGACTGCAGCCATTACTGCATTCAAGAAGTCCTTCGCTTAATACCGGCGAGGAGTCATCATGGCAGCAGGTAAGGAAATACGCGGCAAGATCAAATCGGTGGAAAACACCAAGAAGATCACCAAAGCCATGGAAATGGTGGCTGCATCCAAAATGCGCAAGGCGCAGGACCGGATGCTGGCTGCCCGTCCATATAGCGAAAAAATCCGCAACATTGCAGCCCATCTTGGCGAAGCTAACCCTGAATATGTGCATCCGTTCATGCAAGTGAACGATGCCAAGAAGGTCGGCGTCATCGTGGTGACGACCGACAAGGGTTTGTGCGGCGGCATGAACACCAACGTGTTGCGTGTCGTCACCAACAAGTTGCGCGAACTGCAGGATGCGGGTGTGGCGACAGATGCAGTGGCCATTGGCGGCAAGGGACTGGGTTTCCTGAACCGTGTCGGTGCCAAGGTGGTCTCTCACGCTACAGGCTTGGGCGACACGCCTCACCTCGACAAGCTCATCGGGCCTGTCAAGGTGTTGCTGGACCAATATGCTGAAGGCAAGCTGAGCGCGGTGTACCTGGCGTACACCAAGTTCATCAACACCATGAAGCAGGAATCGGTGGTGGAGCAACTGCTCCCCCTGTCGTCCGAAAAATTGCAAGCCGAGAAGACGGGTGCATCGTGGGAATACATCTACGAACCTGACGCTCAAAGCGTCATCGACGAACTGCTGGTTCGTTACGTGGAGTCCCTCGTGTACCAGGCAGTTGCGGAAAACATGGCGTCCGAGCAATCGGCGCGCATGGTGGCCATGAAGGCCGCTACCGACAACGCCGGCAACGTCATCAGCGAGTTGAAGCTGGTCTACAACAAGACGCGTCAGGCAGCGATTACGACCGAGTTGTCGGAAATCGTGGCAGGCGCAGCCGCTGTGTAAACGGCTTTAACGAACAAACAGATTGGAGCAAAAAATGGCTCAAGTACAAGGCAAGATTGTTCAATGTATCGGCGCCGTGGTGGACGTGGAGTTTGCCCACGGCCAGGTGCCCAAGGTGTATGACGCCTTGAAGCTGGAAGGCTCGGCCCTGACCCTGGAAGTTCAGCAGCAGCTGGGCGACGGCGTGGTGCGTACCATTGCCCTGGGTTCTTCGGACGGCCTCAAGCGTGGCCTGATGGTCACCAACACCGGCAACCCCATCACCGTTCCCGTGGGTAAGGCTACCCTGGGCCGCATCATGGACGTGCTGGGCAACCCCATCGACGAACGTGGTCCCGTGGACCAGACCCTGACCGCCGCCATCCACCGCAAGGCTCCTGCTTACGACGAACTGTCGCCTTCGCAGGAACTGCTGGAAACCGGTATCAAGGTGATCGACTTGGTCTGCCCCTTCGCCAAGGGCGGCAAGGTGGGCCTGTTCGGTGGTGCCGGTGTGGGCAAGACCGTGAACATGATGGAACTCATCAACAACATCGCCAAGGCCCACAGCGGTCTGTCGGTGTTCGCTGGTGTGGGTGAGCGTACCCGTGAAGGTAACGACTTCTATCACGAAATGTCCGACGCTGGCGTTGTGAACCAAGAGAACCTGGGCGAGTCCAAGGTTGCCATGGTTTACGGTCAGATGAACGAGCCCCCAGGAAACCGTCTGCGCGTGGCGCTGACCGGCCTGACCATGGCTGAGTCGTTCCGTGACGAAGGCAAGGACGTGCTGTTCTTCGTGGACAACATCTACCGCTACACACTGGCCGGTACCGAAGTGTCCGCTCTGCTGGGCCGTATGCCTTCCGCCGTGGGCTACCAGCCTACCCTGGCTGAAGAAATGGGTAAGCTGCAAGAGCGTATTACCTCCACCAAGGTTGGCTCGATCACTTCCATCCAGGCCGTTTACGTGCCAGCGGATGACTTGACCGACCCCTCGCCCGCCACCACTTTTGCTCACTTGGACTCCACCGTGGTGCTGTCCCGTGACATCGCTTCGCTGGGTATCTACCCCGCTGTGGATCCTCTGGACTCCACCAGCCGTCAGCTGGACCCCCAAGTGGTTGGCGAAGAGCACTACAAGGTGGCTCGCCAAGTGCAGGGTACGCTGCAGCGCTACAAGGAACTGCGCGACATCATCGCGATTCTGGGCATGGACGAACTGGCTCCCGAAGACAAGCTGACCGTGGCTCGTGCTCGTAAGATCCAGCGTTTCCTGTCTCAGCCTTTCCACGTGGCTGAAGTGTTCACTGGTGCTCCCGGCAAGTACGTTCCCCTGTCTGAAACCATCCGTGGCTTCAAGATGATCGTGAACGGCGAAGCCGACCATCTGCCCGAACAGGCTTTCTACATGGTTGGTACCATCGACGAAGCCTTCGAGAAGGCCAAGAAGCTGGCTGCCTAACTGGCTTGCACCCCCTGAGCGGCTTGCGCCGCTTCCCCCTCTCTTTCAGGAGGGGGACGACGCCCTCGCTGCGGGGCGGCCCTTGCTCGGCGTCTCTGGCTTGGGGTGTGCTTGTTTTAGGACCAGTTTTTACCTTTTCTAGGAGCAAAGATGAACACTATTCACGTTGATGTGGTCAGTGCCGAAGAGTCCATCTTCTCCGGTGAAGCGCGCTTTGTCGCCTTGCCCGGTGAAGCGGGCGAGTTGGGCATTTATCCCCGCCACACACCGCTGATCACCCGCATCAAGCCGGGTTCGGTGCGCATCGAAATGCCTGACGGCAGCGAAGAGTTCGTCTTCGTGGCCGGCGGCATTTTGGAAGTGCAACCCAACTGCGTGACCGTGCTGTCCGACACCGCCATCCGCGGCAAGGATCTGGACGATGAAAAGGCGCAAAAGGCCAAGGCTGCGGCCGAGGAAGCCCTGAAGAACGCCAAGGGCGAACTGGACATCGCTCGTGCACAGTCCGAGCTGGCCGTGATGGCGGCTCAGATTGCGGCTCTGCGCAAGTACCGCCAGAAGCGTTGATGTGCTGTGCCCTGAGCACATGCATCAGCAGCAAAAAGCCACCGCATGCGGTGGCTTTTTTTATGGACTGCTGCTGCGTAAATCGAAGCGCACTGCGCTTGTCCCAAAAGGGACTGATCCCGAAACCAGCAGGATTCTGAACCGCGGCAGCGCGCAAGCGGCTTAGCCGTTGCAGGCGGCCTGATAGCCGTAGACCACGGAGTTGTCCTTGGGGTCCACATGGCGCGATTTGCGCACCACGGCCTTGCTGGGGTCTTCGCAGAGGGCTCGGATCTGGGCTTCGCACTTCTTGGGGTCATCTTCCTTGAGCTTGCAGCTCAGTGCGTAGTCGTATTCAGCCGGTGCTTCGGCGCCTCTGGGGCTGATGGAGGAGCAGGCGCTCAGTGCCAGGACAGAGCTGATGACGGCCAGAGAGAACAGAGATTTCTGCATGCTTGAGTGCTTTCTTAAGAAAATACGGCTGCCCCAAAACTAACACAGCCATGCGGGTAAAAAGGTTTTTTCTGGATAGGGCCCGCCTGCTTTTTGCATCACCGGGCCTGTTCTCGGTGTCAAAAACAACAAAGGACATGGATGCGCTACAGCGGTACCTTGACGCAATGGAATGACGAGCGTGGCTTTGGCTGGATCGAGGCCGATGGCGGTGGCGAGCGCCTGTTTGTCCATATCAGTGCTTTTGAGCCGCGCCCGCCCGCAGAGCAGCGTCCTCGGCCCGGCCTGCGCCTGGAGTTTTCCGTCGGCATGGAGCAGGGCAGAAAGCGCGCGCTTCAGGTTGCGTGGCGAGCTGGCGGCCCAGTGCCTCAGGCACGGTCTTCTTCGGTGCGGCGCAACAGCCCTTCTGCAGGGCGTTTGCAGTCCTCGCGTGCGGTGCCTCAGGGCTGGCATGCCTCCAGTGGCTTCAGCTATGGCGTGTTGCTGGTCTGGCTGCTGATGATGCTGGCCACTGCCGTGATCTGGGGCATACCGCGCATCCTCTGGCTGATCTATGCAGGCCTGAGCATGCTGACCTTCATGGCCTACTGGCAGGACAAATGGGCCGCCCAGAAGGGGCAGTGGCGCACGCCGGAAAAAACGCTGCAGACCATGGCGCTGGCCGGAGGCTGGCCCGGTGCCCTGCTGGCCCAGCAGTGGCTGCGTCACAAAAGCAGCAAGACCAGCTTTCAGCTGCAGTTCTGGCTCATGGTCCTGATCAATGTGGCGGCCGTGCTCTGGCTGTGTTCGCCGTACGGGCGACATGTGCTGGCCTGAGGCTTCTGCGGTCTGCAGCAGGCGCATGCGGCGGCAGAACCGGATCAGCGGCTGCGGCCCGGCAGATGCCTTTGGACCACGGGCGTATCGGGCAGGTTTCGCTGTGTGTTGGCCGCGGATTTGCGCGGAAAATGCGCCTGCAGCTGCCGGTTGACACGCTCCAGTGCCGATACCAGACCCACGCTGAAATGCCCGCCCTGGAAGGCGGACTGCATATCGCTGATCAGCGTTTGCCATTGCTCGGCGTTCATGGTGCGGTCCAGGGCGCGGTCGGCCACGATCTCTATGGCATGGTCGGCCAGCAGCAGGTAGATCAGGGCGCCGTTGTTGTGCTCCGTGTCCCAGACATGGAGCTTGGCGAACTGCGAGAGAGCGCGCTCGCGCGCCGTGGCATCGCGCCAAATATAGCTCCAGGGCAGGCCGGCCTCTACGCAGATGCGGACCTGGCCGGTGTGGCCCAGCTCGCTTTTGGCGATCAGCAATTCCAGCTCCTTGAGCGTGGCAGGCGGCAAGGCCTTGCGCAGATGCTGTTCGGCCCAGCGGTGTCGCACCAGGCGTGCCAGGCGTTGAAAGACATTGCTCATTTCACCAGTCCCCCGAGGCGCCACCGCCACCAAAGCTGCCGCCGCCACCGGAGCTGAAGCCGCCCCCGGAACTGAAACCACCGCCACCGCCGCCGCTGCTCCAGCCGCCTCCGCCGGTGCTGATGTAGGGGCCGCCTCCGCCACGCGAGAGGTTGGAGAGCAGGGTGAAGATCAGCCCCAGAAATCCTGCCACGCCAGCAATCAACAGGCTGGTGGTGACCACATAGGCGGCCGCCCCGGCAATGCCGCCAATGATCAGCGAACCCAGCACGCGGCCGAAGATGGCGCGGGCGACGGCAATCCCGATCGGAAAGCCGAAGAACAGCAGCGGCAGCAGAAAGTCCAGATGTTCGGACCAGGATGGGCCGGACTTGCGAGCCTGGGACTGCGGTGCGGGCAGTTTCTCGCCGTGAATCAGCAGGCTCATCTGCTCGATGGCGGCAGACAGTCCGCCCGCATAGTCGTCGGCGCGGAAGCGCGGCTTCATGGCGCCGTCGATGATGCGTGCGGCCTGGATGTCGGGAATCGCGCCTTCGAGCTTGCGCGCCACCTCGATGCGCATGCGCCTGTCGTTCTTGGCCACGACGATGAGAGAGCCGTCGCCTATGTCCTTGCGCCCCAGCTTCCAACTGCTGGCCACGCGCCAGGCATAGGCAGCAATGTCTTCCGGAGCCGTGGTGGCGACCATGAGCACGGCGACCTGGGCGCCGGTCTCGTCCTCCAGTTTCTTGAGCTGCTCGCTCAGCGCCTGCTGATCGCTCTGGCTCAGCGTGCCGGTCTGGTCGATGACGCGCGCCGTCAACTCGGGCACAGCTTGCAGCTGAGCGCCTGCGCCACCCTGCGCCAGGGCCGGCAGCGCCGACAGTAGCACCATGCTAGCAAAAACAATAGCTGCAAGCGCTTTGTAGATAAGGGCTTGATGCGATTTTTGCATGGGTTCAAAGAGCGCTGCGCACAATTACTTGCTGCCAGCAGGCGCTGCGGGTGTGGAAAAGTCAACGGCTGGTGGTTGCGAGATCTGGGCTTCGTTTTGTACCGTGAAGGTCGGCTTGACCTTGTAGCTGAATACCTTGGCCGTGATATTGGTGGGGAAGCTGCGCGCCAGCACGTTGTAGGCTTGTACGGTGCCTATGTATTCGTTGCGCGCCACGGTGATGCGATTTTCCGTACCCTCCAGCGTTACGCGCAGATCGCGGAACGCCTGGTTGGCCTTGAGTTCAGGGTATTTTTCCGCCACCACCATCAGGCGCGAGAGCGCGCTGGAAATCTCGCCCTGAGCCTGCTGGAACTTGTTGAAGGCTTCGGGGTTGTTGATCAGCTCGGGCGTGGCCTGAATCGAGGTGGCCTTGGCGCGTGCTTCTATCACCCTGGTCAGGGTCTCCTGCTCGAAGTTGGCCTCGCCCTTGACCGTGGCGACAATGTTCGGGATCAGGTCCGAGCGGCGCTGGTACTGGTTCAGCACCTCGCTCCAGGCGGCCTTGGACTTTTCATCCAGACGCTGAAAGTCGTTATAGCCGCAGCCCGTGAGGGAGAGCATGGAGGCCGCGGTTGCGATTGCCAGAAGCCAGCGTTTCATGGGTGTTTCCATTCACGAAATTGAGACGGAAACCATAGCATAAGGGCTTGGCCGGTTCGTGTGCGTGCAAGGCCTGTCACCCTGTCCGTTGTCCAGCAGCGCTAGCATTGCAATCATGTCCACTGTTTCTCCACTCGATGCCCTGCGTGGCGCACAGCGTCCCGGTCCGAAAACGGAGGCCTTGCCACGCCTGTTGCTGGCCGGGGCCACGGGGCCGCTGGGCAACGAGGTGCTCAGCCGCGTGGTTGGCGCGCAGAACTATGCGCTGGTCCAGGTGCTGGCACGCGAGCCCTATGTCCAGGGCCTGCGTGGCATGGAGTTGCTGACGCAACTGCACGGCGATGTGCAGCAATGGCCTGTGCAGAGCGCCGATGTGGGCCTCATCATGTTTGAGCCTCCGCGTCCCTATTACCAGCGCGAGCGCGCCTTGTGGACGCCCCGGCCCGACCAGCTGCAAGCGGTGGCGCAGTGGATGCAGCGCTGTGGCGTGCATACGCTTGCCGTGGTGCTGCCCCACGATATGGGTAGCCTGCCCCAGGCTTTGAAGCAGGGGCTGGCCAATCTCAATGAGCAAGGCGTAGCTGCGCTGGGCTTTGAGCGCCTGATTTTTGTGCGCTCGGCCAGAGAAGCCCAGAAAATCAATGCAGGCCATTGGCTGCAGCGCACGGCAAAGACCATGCTGTCGGCGCTCAGCTATATGCTGCCGCAGACGGAGCGTCCGGTGCGGGCCATGCATGTGGCCCGTCTGGTGGAGGCAGCCTTGCTCAAGGCACCGCCGGGAATTCATGTGGCTCCGCCTGAGCTGGTCTGGCGTGCGGCACAGAAAGACGCCCTGCAGTCAGAGCTGCGGAGCTGGCTGGGTTTCTCATGAATTTCGAACAATTTCGTGCACCTTGGTGGCAGCCCGGAGGTCATGTCCAGACCATTTGGGCTGCACTCTGTGCGAAGGGCGGAGAGTCTCCGGCGTGGCGGCGCGAGCGCTGGGATACGCCCGATGGCGATTTCATCGATATCGATTTTTCAAGCCATCTGGCAAGTGCAAGCGCTCCCACACTGGTGCTGTTTCATGGCCTGGAAGGCTCTTCCTCCAGCCACTACGCCAAGGCCCTGGCACAGGTCTGCGCGCAGCGCGGCTGGCATCTGGCCGTGCCGCATTTTCGCGGCTGCAGCGGTGAGCCCAATCACTTGCTACGCGCCTACCACTCCGGCGATGCGGACGAGCTGGACTGGATTTTGCGTCGGCTGCGTCAAGGCGCGAGCGGAGAGTTGCTGGCCATGGGAGTGTCGCTGGGCGGCAATGCCCTGGCGCGCTGGGCCGGGCTGCAGCAGCAGGCGGCTGCAGAACTCGTCAAGGGCGCGGCAGTGATCTGTGCGCCGCTGGACCTGGTGGCCGGAGGCGTCAATCTGGGCCAGGGGCTCAATCGCTGGATCTACACCCCCATGTTCATGCGTACCCTGGTGCCCAAGGCCCTCGCCAAATGGCAGCAGTCGCCGGGGGTGTTCGACAGGGAGCGGCTGCAGCGCGCACGCACCCTGCATGACTTTGACGATGTGTTCACGGCCCCGGTCCATGGCTTCAGGGATGCCGATGATTACTGGCGCCGGGCATCGGCCAAGCCCCTGCTCAAGCAAGTGGCCGTGCCCTTGTTGCTGCTCAATGCGCGCAACGATCCCTTTGTGCCGGCGCACAGCCTGCCCAGGCCCGATGAGGTCAGTGCCACCGTGCAGCTATGGCAGCCGCCGCACGGCGGACATGTGGGCTTTGCCAGCGGAGCCTGGCCCGCCCATGTGCAGGCCATGCCGCTGGCCGTGACCGAATGGCTGGAGCAGTGGCTCTGAGCGTTCGCAGAATAATCAGGAGATGAGTGATGGATGACATCGTGAAACAGGCCATGCTCAAGTGGCCCAATGTCCCGGCCTGCAGTGGCTGGCTGGGTCTGGATGCGCGCGGCCAGTGGTGGCTCAGGGACGAGCAGGCCCAGGTCTGTGGTGCGTTTGCCAGCGGCAAACCCGGCTCCAGGGGCAATCTGCTGCGCCACGAAAAGTTGGCCGAATTCATCGGTCGCAACTATCTGGTCGAGGCAGATGGTCGCTGGTATTTTCAGAACGGCCCGCAGCGCGTGTATGTGGAACTGGAGAGCGCGCCATGGATATGGCGTCTGCGATACGCGGAGCATGGCTTGCAGTTGCACAGTCATACGGACCAGGAGCTGGCTGCCGAACAGGTGCAGCAGGTGCTGCTGGACGAGCTGGGGCGGCTGTTTCTGGCCCTGCCGCAAGGCCTGGGCATGGTGCACAGCCTGGACATGCTGGATGCCGCCAATGCGCTGGAGAGTGGTGCGCTGCCCGAGGCGCAGGAGATCGAGAGCGCCTTGCTGCCGTTGCAGTTCGGTTTTGTGCCCAGTCCTGAGGGCTATCAAGTTTGATAGCTGCTTTCGCTTGTGTGCAAGGGGTTTGAGGCCAAAAATAACAAAACCGGCCAAAAGCCGGTTTTTGCGGGGCAGAGGGGCGCCTACTTGGCTGCATCCACCATGTACTGGATGGCGGCCTTGAAGTCTGCATCCGATGCGGTGGAGCCGCCCTTGGGAGGCATGGCGCCCACGCCTTGGGTGGCCTTCTGCACCATATCGTCCATGCCCTTGGCAATGAAAGGTGCCCAGGCAGCCTTGTCGCCAAACTTGGGAGCCCCGGCTACGCCACTGGCGTGGCAGGCCATGCAGGTGGTGTTGTAGAGGTTCTTGCCCACATCGGAGGCCGCGGCAGCTGCGGGAGCCGGGGCGGCTGCAGGTGCTGGCTCGGCGGCTGCAACAGCTGCTGCAGGTGCAGCGGCGACGGGGGCCGCAGGTGCTGCTGCGGGGGCATCACCGGCTGCAGCGCCGGCTGCAGGCTGGGGCTCGGGGAAGTTGGCGCCGGCAGCATTGCTCATATAGACCACGCCACGGGCAATTTCCGTGTCATTGAACTCGCCGCCACCCTGGGCCGCCATCGCACCCTTGCCAGCCAGGGCAGAGTGCACCAGCGTTTCCAGGCCCTGCTTGATGCGCGGGCCCCAGGCTGCTGCATCCTGGAATTTGGGGGCGCCGGCTACGCCGGTTTCATGGCAGGCCGCGCATTGCGACTTGAAGACTTCCGCGCCACCGCGCAGGGGGCGGTTGGCATCACGAATTTCCACCGTACCCACTTTTTGCAGACGCATGGCCTTGGCCATTTCGGCATTGGCCGTACCTGCGCCCGTGGTGTCGGACGAAGTCACGAACTTGACCAGACCGATGATGACGAAGATGGGAACCACAAACGAGAAGAAGACGGCAAGCAACAACTGCTTGGGTTTTTTGATGGGGCCTGTATGGGCTTCTTCGTGGTGTTGCTCGCTCATGAAGTCCTCTGAGATCGTGGGATGGGGATGAACAAACCATTATAGAAGTGAGGGTTAAGAACGCCAGTGCACGACGATCCGGGTTGACGGCTGCTGCATAAAGGAGTTGAGTTGGATCAACTTTGTGCAGCCAATTTGTGGCGTGCATGAAAAAAGGCGTCCGAAGACGCCTTGTGTGAGAGTGCAAAACTTGGCCCGATTACTGGGCTGTAGTTGCTGCCGCAGGGTTGTCGCTGGCGCTTGCCTGCGTCCAGCCGCCGCCCAGCACCTTGTAGAGATTGACCTGGTTTTGCAGCTGCGCCAGGCGGACCTGAACCACGGACTGCTCTAGTGCAAACAGTGAACGCTGCGCATCCAGCAGATCCAGGTAGCTGGCCACACCGTTGGTGTAGCGCAGGTCCGACAGCTTGTAGCGAACCTGCTCTGCCTCCAGCTGACGCGATTGGGCATCGAGCTGATCCTTGAGTGCTTGGCGATTCACCAAGGTGTCGGACACCTCGCGGAAGGCCGACTGGATGGAGCCTTCGTATTGAGCCACGGCAATCTTCTGGCTGGCTTCTGCAACCTGCAGATTGGCGCGATTGCGGCCTGCATTGAAGATGGGCAGATACAGCGAAGGCGCAATCGTGAACGCCGCAGAGTCCGACTTGAGCAGATCGGAGATGTCGGAGCTTGCGAAACCAGCCGAGGCGGTCAGGGAGATGTTCGGGAAGAACAGCGCACGTGCCGCACCAATGCTGGCATTGGCGGCGATCATGCTTTGCTCTGCCTGGCGGATGTCGGGCCGGCGCAGAAGCAGGTCAGAAGGCAGGCCCGAAGGCACATCGGCCAGGGCTGGCAGATCGCGCAGTTGCTTGCCTTGCATGCTGGTCAGCAGATCGGCAGGCAGGGTCTGACCCACGAGCAGGGTCAGGGCGTTGACGTCGCGCTCGCGCTGACCGGCTTGCTGGGCCAGCGTGGCGCGTGCGCTTTCGGTCAGCGACTGAGCCTGGCGGTAGTCCAGCTCGGAAGCGACACCGGAGTCCAGTCGCAGCTTGGTCAGCTTGATGGACTGCTCACGTGTGCCCAGGGTACGGCGGGAAATGGCCAGCAACTCCTCGTCAGCCTGCAGGTTCAGCCAGGTGTTGGCGACCGTTGCAATCAGACTGATCTGGGCCGCTTTGCGGCCTTCCTCGGTCGCCAGATACTGGGCTAGAGCTTGCTGCTTGAGGCTGCCGATGCGCCCCCAGAAGTCAATCTCCCAGCTGGGCATGGACAGGCCCACCATGTACGAGTTGGCATAGCGGCCCGTGGTGGCGCTGGGCTGGCGGCTGGCGCTGCCTGCGACACCGAATTCCGGGAACTGGCCGGCACGCTGGATCTGGTACTGAGCCTGTGCCTTTTCGATGTTGAGCACGGCCACACGCAGGTCGCGGTTGTTTTCCAGCGCGAGCTGGATCACCTGCTGCAGGCGAGGGTCCGTGTAGAACTGCTGCCAGGGGATGTCGGCGGCCGCCGTGGCGCCAGCCTGCTCGTCGGTGGCCGAGTAGTGCTCGGCCACCGGAGCTGCAGGGCGCTCCAGCGTGGGGATGAAGGAGCAGCCGCTGGCCAGCAGCGCGCCGGCCAGTGCTACGGGTAGCAAGGTTTTATTCATGTTGCGAGCCTCCCTGTGCTGCAGAAGTTGCCGCCGGGGGAGTGGCGTTGGAGTCCTGCTTGGACTTCTTGCCAAACAGATTGAACACGGCCACAAAGAACACGGGCACCAGGAACACGGAGATCGGCGTGCCGATCACCATGCCCCAGAACACGCCGGTGCCGATCTCCTTCTGGCTGGCAGCGCTGGCGCCGGAGGCGATGTACAGCGGCACCACGCCCAGAATAAAGGCCAGCGAGGTCATCAGAATGGGACGGAAACGCAGATGACCGGCTTCCAGCGCGGCCTCCAGCGCGCTCTTGCCTTCAGCATGCAGGTCCTTGGCGAACTCCACGATCAGAATGGCGTTCTTGGCCGACAGACCGATCACCGTAATCAGCGCCACCTGGAAGTAGATGTCGTTGGGCATGCTGCGCATCAGCATGCCGGCCACGGCGCCGAACACACCCAGAGGCACGACCAGCAGCACGGACAGCGGGATGCTCCAGCTTTCATACAGTGCGGCCAGACACAGGAACACGGCCAGGATGGAGAACGCATACAGCAGCATGGCCGAGGAGCCCGCCTTTTTCTCGTCCAGAGACTGGCCGGTCCACTCGTAGCCGAAGCCGTCGGGCAGTTCCTGGGCCAGCTTTTCCATTTCCTTCATGGCATCACCGCTGGTAAAGCCGGGCTTGGCCTGACCGGTGATGCTCATGGAGGGGTAGCCGTTGTAGCGTGTCAGCTGCATGGGGCCGCTGATCCACTTGGCGCTGACCATGGTGGAAAGCTCCACCAGCTGGCCTTGCGCGTTGGGCACCGTCAGGCGCATCACGTCCTCGGGCTGCATGCGACGAGCCGCATCGGCCTGGATGGTCACACGCTGCATGAAACCGTTGTTGGGGAAGTCCGTGGAGTTGGACGAACCCAGAGCGGTCGCCAGAGTGGTGGCCAGATCGCCCATGCTCACGCGTTGGGCATAGACCGCATCGCGGTTGATATCGACCTGCCATTGAGGGGCGTCATCCACGCCATCAAAGCGCACGCCGGCCAGAACCGGGCTCTGGTTGGCCTTGGCAACCAGCTGGTTGCGGGCTGCCAGCAAGGCTGCATGACCCTTGCTACCACGATCCTGGAGGCGGAAGGTGAAGCCATCGCTATTGCCCAGTTCCGAGATGGATGGAGGCACCAGGGTAAAGATGAAGCCATCGCGCAGCGCTGACATGGCGCCCTTGGCTCGGTCGGCGAAAGACTTGGCGTCCGAGCCTGGCGCTGTGCGCTCGGACCAGTCCTTGAGCGTGGTGAATGCCAGACCCACGTTCTGGCCCTGGCCCATGAAGCTGAAGCCCAGAATGCTCACGATGTGATCGACTTCGGGCTGGCTCAGCACAAACTTTTCCAGCTCGGCAACGGTCTTGCTCGTGCGTTCCAGGCTGGCGCCGGGAGGCAGTTGCGTCAGCGAGATGACATAGCCCTGGTCTTCCGTTGGCAGGAAGGCCGTAGGCAGTCGCATGAACATGAAGACCACGCCGGCAATCACCAGCAGATAGACGATAAAGGCTTGAGCGGAGCGCTTGACCACGCCGGAGAGTGCGGAAGAGTAGCGCTTCGTGCCTGCGTCAAACTTGCGGTTGAACCAGTTGTAGAACGGGCCGAGCAAGCCGGTCTTCTTGTCGTGCGCGTGGCCCTTGGGAATGGGCTTGAGCATGGTGGCGCACAGCGCGGGAGTCAGTGTCAGCGCAAAGAAGCCCGAGAAGAAGATCGAGATGGCCATCACCAGCGAGAACTGGCGATAGATGTTGCCGGTCGCGCCGGAGAACATGGCCAAGGGCAGGAACACCGTCACCAGAATCACGGTGATGCCGACCACGGCGCCCTGGATCTGGCCCATGGCCTTGATGGTGGCTTCCTTGGGAGGAAGGCCTTCCTCGGCCATGATGCGCTCGACGTTTTCCACCACCACGATGGCATCGTCCACCACGATACCGATCACCAGCACCATGGCGAACATGGCCAGAATATTGATGGTCAGGCCGGCCACCAGCATCACGGCAAACGTGCCGAGCAGCGCGATAGGCACCACGATGGTGGGGATCAGGGTGTAGCGGATGTTCTGCAGGAAGATCAGCATCACGATGAACACCAGCACGATGGCTTCAAGCAGCGTGTGCACCACCTTTTCGATGGAAATCTTCACGAACTTGGAGGTGTCATAGGGCGAGGACCACTTCACACCGGCAGGCAGGAAGGGCTCCATCTCGGCCATCTTGGCCTTGACCAGCTTGGCGGTCGCCATGGCGTTGGCCGTCGAGGTCAGCTGCACGGCCATGGCCACGGCGGGCTTGCCGTCCAGGCGGGACTCGAAGGCATAGCTCTCGATGCCCAGCTCGATGCGTGCCACATCCTTGAGGCGCACGGTGGAGCCGTCGGAGTTGGAGCGCAGCACCACTTCGCCGAATTCCTCGGGCGTGGTCAACTGGCCGGGCACCACGATCGTGGCGGTGGTGGTGGTGCCGGGTGTGCTGGGCAGGTTGCCCAGGGCGCCACCGGAGATCTGCTGGTTCTGCGCGGCAATCGCTGCGTTGACCGATGCAATCGACAGACCGAAGCCCTGGAGCTTGGCAGGATCCACCCAGACGCGCATGGCACGACCCGATGCGAACAGCTGTGCCTTGCCCACGCCGTCCAGACGCTGGATTTCAGGCACCACATTGCGGTTCACATAGTCGGCGATGTCGTCACGCGAGGTCTCCCCGGACTCGGCCTGGAAGGCCAGAATCATCAGGAAGTTGCTCATGGACTTGTCCACGCGCACGCCCAGGGCCTGAACCACCTGGGGCAGGCGAGGCAACACGCGCGAGAGGCGGTTTTGCACGTCCACCTGCGCCAGATCGGGGTTGGTGCCCGGAGCAAAGGTGACGGTCAGAGTGCCTTGACCGCCCGCAGGGGCGGAGGCTTCCATATACATCAGACCTTGCGCGCCGTTGATTTCGCGCTCGATCAGTTGCAGAACGGAGTCCGTCATGGTCTGTGACGTGGCGCCCGGGTAGGTCGCTGTCACGTTGATGGTCGGAGGTGCGACCGATGGGAACTGTGCCACCGGTAGCTTGGTGATGGAGATCACGCCCGCAATGATCACGAAAATCGCGATCACCCAGGCAAAGATCGGTCTGTGGATGAAAAACTTTGACATGGATCGTGCCTGTTACTTGGCTGCCTGGCCTTTGCCAGCACCTTCGGCTGGTGTGGCGGCTTTCTCTTGCGCAGGTGCGGCGGGGGCCGCAGCAGAGGGTTGTGCTGGTGCGCCGGCAGCCGCATTGTTGATCTCGACGGGCTTGACCTTCTTGGCCCCCATGCCCACCTTGATCAGGCCGTCCACCATGACTTTTTCTCCCGCTTTCAGGCCGGATGTGACGACCCAGTTATTGCCACTGGACTGACTGATCTGAACGGGGCGCGGTGCCACGGCGCCATCCTCGGCCACGATCATGACGAAGTTGCCCTTTTCGTTGCGGGTCACGGCTTGTTGCGGAATCAGCGCGGCATTCTCGACCTGGGCCTGCTCCAGGTGCACGCGCACATAAGTGCCGGGCAACAGCAGTCCGTCGGGATTGGGCAGCTCCGCGCGCACGCTGACCTGGCCGGTAGTCGGGTCCACGGTCAGGTCGGTGAACAGCAGCTTGCCGGTGTGTGCGTACTCCTTGCCATCGTCCAAATAGACGTGGACCCGCGCGGCGTTGTCACCTACCTTTGCTAACTTGCCGGAACTGAGCGCTTCGCGCATGCGCATGATGTCGGAAGAGGATTGGGTCAGGTTCACGTACAGCGGGTTGACCTGCTGAATGGTCGCCAGCTGCGTGGCTTCGCCCTGGCCGACCAGAGCGCCTTCCGTCACCAGGGCGCGGCCGATGCGTCCGGAGATGGGGGCGGTCACGCTGGCATAGCCCAGGTTGACATTGGCATTGGTGACAGCCGCCTTGCCTGCCGCAACTTGTGCCAGTGCCGCCTTTTCGTTGGCAATGGCGGTGTCGTACTCCTGCTTGCTGATGGCATTGGCTTCCACCAGGGGCTTGTAGCGGCGTGCGGTGGCAGATGCCTGAGCGAGATTGGCTTCGGCCTGTGCCAGGGTTGCCTGAGCGCTCTGCAGGTTGGCTTTGTACGGGGTGTTGTCAATCTGGAACAGGGCTTGGCCAGCCTTGACATCCGAGCCTTCCTGGAACAGGCGCTTTTGCACGATGCCGGCAGCGCGCGCGCGAACCTGAGCGATGCGCGATGGCTCCAGGCGGCCTGGCAGATCGGAGATCAAAGGCACGTTCTGCATGGATACCGTCACCACACCAACTTCGGGTGGCTGTGCCTGAGCGGCTGCTTGTGCTTTTTGAGCTTCCGCGTTTTTGTCACTGCATGCGACTAGGCCCAGTGCAGCAGCCAAGCTCAGGCCTATGACCATGGAGCGGGTGCCGGATGCGGCTGAATGGGACTGATTGTCGGGAGCCTGGTTTGCTTCATACATCGGGTGCATGAACGTCCTTCCGGTTGACATTGTGAAAACGAGAAAAGAGCGCTGTCCGTAGTGGAGCGCTCATTCGGGTGGAAACCCTAGATGGTTTCCTGCATATCGGTGCTAGGGAAATTATACATACATGCATAAATGTATAATTGCAAACGCTGCGTAAAGCAGCTGAGAAATGGCTTTTCTCGCGGCGAGCTATCGCCGGCGATTGATGGAGAGGGTGAGTGATGGCTCGAAGAACCAAGGCTGAAGCGGATGAGACGCGCACCAAGCTGCTGGATGCGGCTGAAGAGGTGTTTTTCGAGAAAGGTGTATCTCGAACCTCTCTGGGCGATATCGCCCAGCGTGCAGGGGCGACACGCGGAGCGGTGTACTGGCACTTCAAGGACAAGATGGATGTCTTTGTTTCCATGCTTGGGCGCATATGCTTGCCTTTCGAAGAAATCTGTGACGACAGGTATGGTGACCTGTTGCCGCTAGAGCGCATTCGTCACTCCATCCTGTGTGTGTTCGAGAGCTTGGACGAGGATGAGCGCAGACGCAAGGTGTTTGAAACGGCGCTATTCAAAATGGAATACGTGGGCGAACTGGCTGATGTGCGTTTGCAGCATATAGAAAGTTCAGGCTTTGCTCGGGAAAAATTTGCGCACGACCTGGCGGCTGCGGCACAGGGGCAGTCCGTGCGGTTGTCGGTATCCCCGGAAGAGGCCGCCCTCGGTTTGCACTCTCTTTTTGTGGGTCTTATACATGGTTGGGTATTGACGGAAGGGAGTTTCTCATTGGTCAAGGTCGGTTCGATGTCGGTGGATGTCTACTTGTCTGGTTTGGGATTTCAGGTGAATTTGTGATTTGGGTGTCCAAACCCGTGCAATAATTGCGGCTGTTGAATTGTTGTTGGCCGTGCGAACGGCCTGACGGATTCGCGGCTGTAGCTCAGTGGATAGAGTATTGGCCTCCGAAGCCAAGGGTCGTGGGTTCGATCCCCGCCAGCCGCGCCAGCATCGATCTTCGGTAAGAAAAAAGAAATTTCAAAATTTCTTTTTAAGCTGGAAATAGATGCTACAATTCAAGTCTCTTCGGAGGGGTGGCCGAGTGGTTAAAGGCAGCAGACTGTAAATCTGCCCGCTAACGCGTACACAGGTTCGAATCCTGTCCCCTCCACCAGCAATGGTTGAGAAGAGCGATTGCTAGAAATAGCAGTCACGTGCAGTAGTAAATCTGTGCGGGAGTAGTTCAATGGTAGAACCCTAGCCTTCCAAGCTAATGACGCGGGTTCGATTCCCGTCTCCCGCTCCAGTTTGCGAGCAAAGATTTTAGAAGTTGTTTTTGCAGCTTCTTTGCCCATGTGGCTCAGTGGTAGAGCACTCCCTTGGTAAGGGAGAGGTCGCGGGTCCGATTCCCGCCATGGGCACCATTTTCTGGTGCGCTCGCTTGATAGGGTTGCGCCGAAATCCTCTTGCAGTGAATTAATTTTTTCGGAGTCGGAAAAATGGCAAAAGAAAAATTCGAGCGCACCAAGCCCCACGTGAACGTGGGCACCATCGGTCACGTTGACCACGGCAAGACCACCCTGACTGCTGCTATCGCTAC